>JAISUG010000031.1 GCA_031272185.1 Lachnospiraceae bacterium | reverse complement strand
GCAAGGGCCTGGGCAGCCGCGGCGCCATCGCCTATGGCGGGTCCGGGGGCCGTGGCAGAACCGGGGGCGGGCGCCAGGGTGAAGCCTCCCGGTGGCGCAGGCACGGACGTAGCGCCTGCAAGGGCCTGGGCAGCCGCGGCGCCATCGCCTATGGTGGTTCCGGGGGCCGTGGCAGAACCGGGGGCGGGCGCCATGGTGAAGCCTCCCGGTGGCGCAGGCACGGACGTAGCGCCGGCAAGGGCCTGGGCAGCCGCGGCGCCATCGCCTATGGCGGGTCCGGGGGCCGTGGCAGAACCGGGGGCGGGCGCCATGGTGAAGCCAACCGGTGGCGTAGGCACGGACGTAGCGCCGGCAAGGGCCTGGGCAGCCGCGGCGCCATCGCCTACGGCGGGTCCGGGGGCCGTGGCAGAACCGGGGGAGGGGGCGGCGGCGTTTCTCCCGGAGTGAACTGTGGCGGAGGCTCCGGTGGCGCCTGGGGCTGCACCTGTGGCCGCCGTGGCATCGCCGGGTTTGGCGGAGAAATACCTGTCTGCGATGGGGTTGAACAGTTCCTCTATGTCCCGGAAGGTCAGCACGTTTTTGAAATAGTATATGAAAATCAAAAACAGGATGTGGTTTTTGGAGTATTTTTTACGCAGGGGGGGCGGGAGCAGGTTGTTCTTCGCATAGTTGTTGATCATGGTCTTGGTGAGGATCTTGTCCTCGGGGTAGCGCTTGGAAAGGCGCAGGTGCTCGTCCATGAAGGTGGTCACCTGGTCCATATACAGGTCCAGATCCGGGATGCGGTCCGGGCGGATATAGGTTTGGCGGGAAAAGTGGTCAAGCAGCTCCCGCAGCCGCTCGTGGTTGGCTTTCATGGGTGTCTCTCTCTTATGACAATGGTAAGTGTCGCTGCGATAATACGTACTACTCATTATATAGTATCCAAAACCAGATGACAAGGGGTTGACGAAAAAAATGAATCTCTGCGTTTGCATTGACATCGATTCTTTTAGGTGCTATGATTGAACGTGGCCGGAAGATGGGTAGTCCGGTGTCAGGTCGCTGTGCCCCATCGCCTTGGCGCACGTCGATGATTGAACATAGCCGGAACATGGGTAGTCCGGTGTGCAGGAAGGTGGTTTCCATGAAGAAGAGCATCATCACGTCGGAGGCGCCGGCGGCCATAGGCCCATATTCACAAGGGATTCGGGCGGGGGGTTTCGTGTTTGTGTCGGGGCAGCTGCCTATCGACCCTGCCACGGGCGCATTCTCCGGGGAGGCCATAGCGGATCAGACCCGGCAGTCATTGGCGAATATCAGGGCGATCCTCGCGGAGGAGGGGCTTTCCATGGAGGATGTGGTGAAGACCACGGTGCTCCTTAAAAATATCAGCGACTTTGCGGCCATGAACGAAGTGTACGCCACGTTTTTCCCGGGGGAGGCGCCTGCCAGGGCGGCATTTGAAGTGGCGGCCATCCCCAAGGGTGCGCTGGTGGAGATCGAAGCCATCGCATATGCAGGGGAGTGAGGCGCCGGGCAGGTGAAGCTGTGCCAGGCAGGCGAAGCGACCCCGTGCAGGCCTAGCGGCTCTTGGCAGGCGAAGCGGCATCGGGCAAGGGAAACCGAGCCGGATAAGGGAAACTGACGCCGGGCAGGGGGAACGGGCGATATGCCGGATGCCGGATGTCCAGGCACCGGGTGCATTATGGAAAGGCGATCCGATGAGATATGAGTTGAGGCCCCGTGGGGTGTGCCCGACCAAGGTCAGTTTCGATCTGGACGGCGATGTGGTGCGCGACATCCGTTTCGAGGGCGGGTGCAACGGCAACCTCAAAGCCATCAGCAAACTGGTGGACGGGATGACCGTGGGGCAGATAGAGTCCAAACTAAAGGGGAACACCTGTGGGAACAACCCTACGTCCTGCGCGGACCAGCTGGCGCAGGCGGTGCGCATGGCGTACGACCGTTCGACGGCAGGGGCTTGACGGCCGGCGCAGGAAGTGGCATGGGCTTGACGGCCTGTGCGGGAAGTGGCAGTGGCTTGGCGGTCGGAGGGAATCGGCGGGGGCTTGATGGCCGGCGCAGGCGGTGCGCATGGCGTACGAGCGCTCGACGGTAGTGGCTTGGCGGTCGGAGGGAATCGGCAGGGGCTTGACGGCCGGCGCGGGAAGTGGCAGAGGCTTGATGGCCGGCGCAGGCGGTGCGCATGGCGTACGAGCGCTCGACGGCAGTGGCTTGGCGGTCGGAGGGAATCGGCAGGGGCTTGATGGCCGGCGCGGGATGTAGCAGGTTGCCGGCCGCCGGAGGATGTACACGGGTGCAGTGACGGCCGACGGCTGACGGAGTGCCGGCAAGTGCTTCCGGGGTGCCGGTAAGAGCTTCCGGTAATAGCTTCCGGCAAGTGTTGACAAATGGGAAAAGCACGCCGTGCACGGTGGAGCGATATGTACTTGCGGGCACAACTTGCGGAATCGGGTGACGACGTGATGGATCTTAGCACATTGAATGCAGGGCAGCGGGAGGCGGTTTGCCATACAGAGGGACCGCTTCTTATATTGGCGGGGGCGGGTTCCGGGAAGACCAGGGCATTGACCCACCGCATCGCATATTTGGTGGCAGAAAAAAATGTAAATCCTTGGAACATATTGGCCATCACATTCACCAACAAGGCCGCGGGGGAGATGCGCGAGCGGGTGGACCAACTGGTGGGCTTTGGGGCGGGCGGCATATGGGTGAGCACGTTCCACGCCATGTGCGTGCGCATCCTGCGCCGGCACGGGCAGCTTTTGGGGTTCGAGGGCGCATTTTCCATATATGACACAGCCGACCAGCGCCAGGCCATGAAGCAGACGCTTAGGGCCCTGGACATCGATTCCCAGCGGTTAAAGGAACGGCAGGTGCTTGCGGCCATTTCCTCCGCCAAGGACGAGCTGGTGGGCCCGGAGCAGATGGCGCGGCAGGCCGCGGACTATTACGGGGGGCACGTCGCACAGATATACGGGGAGTACCAGCGGTTCCTGAAACGCAACAACGCCATGGACTTTGACGACCTGATCTTCCAGACGGTGCGGCTGTTTTCAAAAAACCCCGAGGTCCTGGGGGAGTACCAGGAGCGGTTCCGATACATACTGGTGGACGAGTACCAGGACACCAACACCGCCCAGTTCGAGCTGGTGCGGATGCTGGCGGACAAACACAAAAACATCTGCGTGGTGGGGGACGACGACCAGTCCATCTACAAATTCCGGGGGGCGAACATACGCAACATCCTGTCTTTCGAGGACACGTACCCCGGCGCGAAGGTCATCAAGCTGGAGCAGAACTACCGTTCCACGGGCAGCATATTGGACGTGGCCAATGCGGTCATCGCCCACAACCGATCCCGCAAGTGCAAGACGCTCTGGACGGACCATGCGGCCGGCGCCCCGGTGCGGTATCGGGAGTTCCCCCAGTCGTTTGACGAGGCGGAGTTCGTGATAAGGGACATCGCCGGCGGGACGAGGCCGTATAAGGACGTGGCGGTGCTGTACCGGACCAACGCCCAGTCCCGGCTGTTCGAGGAGAAATGCGTGGCTTACAGCGTCCCTTACCGCTTGGTGGGCGGCGTCAACTTCTACCAGAGGAAGGAAATCAAGGACATATTGTCCTATTTGAAAGTCATCGCCAACGGCGCGGACGACCTGGCCGTGGAGCGCATTGTGAATGTGCCCAGGCGGGGCATCGGTGCGGCTACATTGTCCAAAGTGCGGGTGTTTAGCACGGCCAACGGCTACAGCCTCTATGAGGGTTTTCGACACAGCGCCAACATCCCCGGCATCGGCAGGGCGGCGGCCAGGACCGAGGCGTTTGCCAGTCAGATGGAAGCTTTCCGGGCAGGCATGGCCGGATCCGGGTTCACCATCAAAGGCCTCATCGAGGAGATCCTCGACAAGACCGGATACCGGGAGGAACTGGAAGAAGAGGGCGACATCGAATATGCCGCCAGGCTGGAAAACATCGAGGAATTGGTGAACAAGGCCGTGAGCTTTGAGGAAGGCGGAGGGAAGGGGGACCTGGAAGGTTTCCTGGAAGAAGTGGCGCTGGTGGCGGACGTGGACAGGATGGACGATACCCAGGACCAAGTCACCCTGATGACGCTCCACGGCGCAAAAGGGCTGGAATTCCCGCAGGTCTACCTAAGCGGCATGGAGGAGGGGCTGTTCCCCTCGTCCCAGTCCATTTCTTCGGGGGACGCAAGCGACGTGGAGGAGGAACGGCGCCTGTGCTACGTGGGCATTACCAGGGCCATGGAGGATTTGACGCTGACAGGGGCGAGGAAACGCCTGGTCAACGGTGAATTGCGATATAGCATGCCCAGCCGTTTCATCGGGGAGATCCCCGGGGAACTGCTGGAAGCGACAAATGGGGGTTATCATATGGAAAGCAACAACAAAGGGCGTATGGGGGATGCGCCGCGCACAGAGACAAACAAGCCGGTGAGCGGTGAGTCCAGGCCGTCTTTCGGGCGCCTTAGCCGGGTGGACGAAAGCTCGTCCAAGCTGCCATTCGGGAAGTCATTCCAGATCGTGAAAGAGTCAAACCTGGACTACAAAGAGGGGGACAGGGTCTCCCACCAGCGGTTCGGGGATGGCACGGTGACGGAGATCAAGGACGGGCCGAAGGACTACGAGGTCACCGTGAACTTCGACACCCACGGGGTCAAGAAGATGTTGGCGTCATTCGCGAAACTGAAGAGGGCATGAGGATGAACCATAGTGTGTACGGAAAGGAAGGTGTGATGATGTTCGGGCAAAACAACTCCAACAACAAGGACAACCTGGTCTGGTTCCTGGCGATAGTGGGGGCGGTGGCATCCGTCGCAGCCATCGCATATGCCGTTTTCCGGTTCATGGAGCAGGAATACGTGTATGACGATGATGACTTCGAGGACGATTTTTTCGACGACGATGACGACGACTTCGAATGGGAAGAAGAGGGTGACGGGGCCAAGGCCGCGGGTTCTGTTCCGAAACAGGACGCAAGCGCCGGCGCCACCTCCGCCCAGCCCGAGACCAAGGGCGGCGGCGTGTCCGTTGAGGAGGAAGGGATTTCGGGGGCGGACTGAGTTGACGACCGAATCACATCCCAGAGGATGTGAGTGTGGTGTTCGCGCGCCGACCGCCCCGGCGGGCTGAGGTGTTCGCGCGCCGTCCGCCTCGGCGGGCTGAGGTGTTCGCGCGCCGACCGCCCCGGCGGGCTGAGGTGTTCGTGCGCCGTCCGCCCCGGCGGGCTGAGGTGTTCGCGCGCCGTCCGCCTCGGCGGGCTGAGGTGTTCGCGCGCCGACCGCCCCGGCGGGCTGAGTGGACGAGCGAACCGCATCCCAAAGGATGCGGGTATGGTGTTCTATGAAAAAAGGTGACATCTGCGAAGGGGTGGTCGCAAGTTGGGGGTACCCTGACAAAGGATATATCGAAACGGAATCCGGGCGCGTCTGCGTCAGGAGGACACTTTGCGGCCAGCGGGTGCGCTTCGCCCTGGGGCGCAAGCGACATGGCGTGTGGGAAGGGCGGTTGCTTGGCGTACAGGAACGCTCCCCCGACGAGACTGCGTTTCAGGCCGAAGGGGTATGCAAGCATTTCGGGCAATGCGGCGGGTGCACCTTTGCCACGCTCCCTTATAAAAAGCAGCTCGCCATGAAAGAAAAACACGTGCGGGGCTTGCTTGGGTATGTGGAGGGCGGGGCCTATCGGGATCCTGCGCCGCCGGTTGGGACCCATCAAGATGGCGCGGCGACGGTCGGGGGTCATTGGGATCCTGCGCCGCCGGTTGGGGGCCATCAAGATGGCGCGCCGACGGTCGGGGGTCATCGGGACACTGCGACGACAGGCGGGGCCCATCAAGATGGTGTACCGACAGGCGGGGGCCAAGCTCGCGGCTTGGCGGTGGGCGGCGATGGAGCGGTTGGAGTCTGTGGAGGGTTCGAAGCCATAGTCCCCAGCCCGGTGCATTTCGCATACCGCAACAAGATGGAGTTTTCTTTCGGCGACGGGATGAAAGGCGGCCCGCTGTGCCTTGGGCTGCACCGCGCGGGCAGCCATTTTGACGTGGTGACGGTGGATGGGTGCCGCATCGTCCATGAAGATTTCTTGCTGGCGCTTGGGGCCACCCTTGAGTATTTTGCGGATTTAGGCGTGACGTACTACCGCAAGAACGACCGAAAGGGGTATCTGCGGCATCTGATGGTGCGCCGCTCGGAGCATGGCTACGGGAACCTGCGGGCAGGTGGGAACGTTGGGGCCGGCGAGAGCGGCTGCGGCCGCAATGCCGGTGGAGACGATGTGACTGGCCTGACCAACGGGAGCGGTGGGGCAGGTGAGGGCGGTGGGCCCGGTGAGAGTGGCTCAACCGAGCGGGGGGATGAGACCGGGGAAATCCTGCTGTGCCTGGTAACTACATCACAGTGGGGTGAGGGTGCAGGGGAATCGAGAGGTGAACCCGAAGCGCAGGCCATGGACGGTTGGAAGGAGGCCATGCTGGCCCTGCCTTTCCAGGCACGTGTCGCGGGAATACTCCACATTTGCAATGACAGCGTGTCAGACGTGGTGCGGGAAGACAGCACCGATGTGCTTTATGGGGGAGGGGCGTTTACAGAGACGCTGCTGGGGCTGCGTTTTTCGATCACGCCCTTTTCTTTTTTCCAGACCAATTCCCGGGGCGCCGAGGTATTGTACCAAAAGGTCCGGGAATATGCGCTGGAAGCCCTATGTATATGTGCCGGCGGCGAAGGACGTGCCGACGACGAATGGTGTGCCGGCGATGAGGGGCGTGCCGACGGCGGATGGCGTGCCGACGGCGGGTGGCGTGCCGACGGCGGGTGGCGTGCCGACGGCGAGGGGCGTGCCGACGGCGGGTGGCGTGCCGACGGCGAGGGGCGTACCGGCGATGCCGTCATCTACGACCTTTACTGCGGGACGGGAACCATAGCGCAGATCCTGGCGAAGACGGCGCCTCCCGGTGTACGGGTGGTAGGCGTGGAGCTCTCGGGCGAAGCGGTCAAAGCCGCACGGGGCAATGCCGCCGCCAATGGGCTGGGGGATTGCTGCACGTTCCTGGAAGGGGATGTGCTGAAGGTGATGGATGAACTGTCCGGCATGGCCGGCACTGCTTGCGGCAACAATGGAAGTGTCGCGGCGGGATACCCATCCCCGGACTTGATCGTGGTGGACCCGCCTAGGGAGGGCATACACCCGAAAGCATTGGGCAAAATCGCCGCCTGCGGGGCGGATCATATCATATATGTGTCATGTAACCCCGTGACACTGGCCAGGGACTTAGTGCAACTGGGAAATTATGGCATCTTGCGGCCGCAGGGGGTCAAAGAGGAACAGGAAATCTCACAGGCGGCGAGTGCGCAAGCAAGCGAAGCGGGCTATGGCATCTTGCGGCCGCAGGCGGCCAAAGAGGAACAGGCGCTTGGGCGCTATGCGGGGAATCGATACACAGTCAGGCGTGTGTGCCCGGTGGACATGTTCCCGCACACCGCCAACATAGAAACGGTGGTGTTGCTGGAACGGATGAAACAGCCATGTGGCGCCGCGGCATCCGCACAACAGGCATAGGTCGGTGGAGATGGCGAGACGGCGTGGGCGGCCGGATGTCCGCATACAGGCAAAGTATGGAAACGGTTGAACGGGGACGAGGGGATTGTGTGGCTCGTGTGGCTCGTGCGGCAAAATGGCTGCGTAACAGCAAGTATAGAAATGGTGGTGAAGCGTGAGAGAAGTGTATGATTTTGACCAGGTCATCGACCGCAGGGGCACCTATTCCCTCAAATATGATTTCGCCAGGGAACGTGGCATGCCGTATGATGCCCTGCCCCTGTGGGTGGCTGACATGGACCTGCCCTGCCCGCAGCCAGTGCGTGATGCCCTGCGCCGCTACAGCGAGATGGGCATCTTTGGCTACAGCGCGCCCAAATACCCGTACTACGAAGCGGTGATGGAGTGGTTTGCGAACTACCATGACTGGGGGACCGAGGAGAAATGGATCGTCCGCACCCCGGGCGTGGTGTTCGCCATCGCCCAGTGCATACGCGCACTGACCAAAGAGGGCGACAGCGTGCTCATACAGCCCCCGGTGTATTACCCATTCCGGCAGCTGATACTGAAAAACGGACGGAAGCTGGTGATGAACCAGCTGGAAGAAACGGCGAACGGTTACCGGGTGGACATCATGGATTTCTACCGCAAGGTGGAGGATGAGAACGTGAAGCTCTTCATCCTGTGCAGCCCCCACAACCCCGTGGGCAGGGTGTGGCAACGGGGGGAGCTGCAGGAAATGGATGAGGTATGCCGGCGATGCGGCGTGACGGTGGTCAGCGACGAGATCCATAGTGATTTCGTGATGTCCTACCCCGACCGCTACGGCAACCCCGTGCAGCATACGGTTTACGCCAAGGTTTCGGACTATGCCAGGGAAAACTCCGTGATATGCACCTCGCCTTCAAAGACATTCAACCTGGCGGGGCTGCAGATCTCAAACCTCTTTATCCCCAATGAGGACCTCCGGAACAAGGTCAAGGCGGAAATCGCCCGGTCCGGATACGATGAGTCGGGGCTGATGGGGTTGGTGGCATGTGAGACGGCATACCGGGAGGGGGTATATTGGCTGGGCGAACTTCGGAGGCACTTGTACCGCAACCTGCAGTTCGTGCGCAGGTTCCTGGAGACGGAGATGCCGCAGGTAAAGCTGGTGGAGCCCCAGGGGACGTACCTGCTGTGGCTGGATTTCCGCTCCCTGGGGCTGGATGACGCCCAAAAGGCGAAACTGGTGAACGAGGAAGCGAAAGTGTGGCTGGATGCGGGCAGCATGTTCGGCCCCGGTGGCGAGGGGTTCGAACGCATAAACATCGCCTGCCCCAGGCAAACCCTGGAGGAGGCCCTAACCAGGATCCGCGACGCCATCAAACGCAGGGGGCTGTGAGGTTTCGCGCCTCTGCTTTGGATTGCCGCTGCGCTGCGGGATCCGCGACGCCATCAAACGCAGGGGGCTGTGAGGGGTTTTTGTTTTTTTCTTGACAGGCTTTGGGATTTGAGATACTATTAATATCAGCCGGATGTTTCGCGGCTCAAGTTTCGGCTGGGTGTTTCGCGGTTTCAGTCAAAGGAGAGGGCTCAATGCTTACTAAAAAGCTCAAGGTGGTGAACCCGTCTGGGTTGCACCTGCGTCCCGCTGGGGTGTTGTCGCAGACGGCCATGAAGTTCAAAAGCGACATCATCATCGAGTGCGGGGAGAAGCGGATCGTGGCCAAGAGCGTGCTGAACGTCATGGCAGCCGGGATCAAGTGCGGGACCGAGGTCACGCTCATCTGCGACGGCGTGGACGAGGCTGAAGCCATGGAGAGCATATCCGAGGCCATCGAAAGCGGCTTGGGGGAGAAGTGATCCGATGGCGGCCCGGGTCGGCCGCAGGACGCAGGTGGCATCGGAAGCGGCCCAGGTAGAAGCGATCCGGGAGCGGCCCGGGTCGGCCGCAGGATGCGGGCGGCATCGGAAGCGGCCCAGGGCGTTCCATTCCGGAATGAGGTTGTTCAGGGGGCAGCCCGACACCATGCCCGCCGGCACCACATCGGCGCGTCCGTCGAAGCGTCAGCCATAATGTGTGACGCAGGCCATTTGTGGTTTTGCTTATGAAACCGCCAAAATGCCAGAAATATTTTTGAGAATGTGCAAAATAGTCTGAAAACAAAATAAATCATCTGAAATTTACAAATTATCAGAAAATTCTTTCTCATTTTCTGCTTTACAAATCGAAAAAAGTGTTGTATCATCTTTGAAAAACCGCCTCAAAGCAAACCAGACACAGGTGCATGCCCACAAAGGCGGCGCCCCGTTGCGGCAGATGTGGCGAAGTGTCGATACTGCCGGCGGGATTATCATCTCGGATTCAAAGGAGAACCGATTTATGGGATATGAAGTACTTAAAAACGGTGGTGCGCCCCATGGCGGAAGTCCATGTGCCGCTTCGCCTGACGTGGACATGGCGCAGGGCGGAAGTCCGTGTGCCGCTTCGCCTGACGTGGACATGGCGCGGGGCGGGGCTGGTGCGCCCCATGGCGGCGTCAAACCGGTGTTCCGGCTTCACGATACCGGGGACGGGCCCCGGCCGGGGCTTTATGACCCCAGGTTCGAGCATGACAACTGCGGCATCGGGGCGGTGGCGGACGTGATGGGGCGCAAGTCCCGCAAGACCGTGGACCAGGCGCTGCACATCGTGGAAAACCTGGAACACAGGGCGGGCAAGGACGGCGAGGGCAAGACCGGCGACGGCGTGGGGATACTGCTGCAGATCTCCCACAAATTTTTCACCAAGGCCGTGAAACCCCTGAAGTTTTCCCTGGGCGACGAGAGGGAGTACGGCGTGGGGATGTTTTTCCTGCCCCAGGACGTGCTTTCACGCAACCAGGCCATGAAGATGTTCGAGATCATCGTCAAGAAAGAGGGCATGGAGTTCCTTGGCTGGCGGGAGGTGCCCACATGCCCGGACCAGATAGGGCGCAGGGCATTCGAGAAGATGCCATATATCGTCCAGTGCTTCATCAAGAAGCCCTCCGACGTGGCCAAGGGGCTGGATTTCGACCGCAGGCTCTACGTGGCCAGGCGGGTCTTCGAGCAGTCCAATGACGACAGCTACGTGGTCTCATTGTCCAGCCGCACCATCGTCTACAAGGGGATGTTCCTGGTGAAGGAGCTGCGCAAGTTCTTCCCGGACCTCCAGGACAAGGACTACGAATCCGCATTGGCGGTGATACATTCGCGCTTTTCCACCAACACCAACCCCAGCTGGGTGAGGGCGCACCCCAACCGCTTCATCGTCCACAACGGCGAGATCAACACCATCCGGGGCAACATCGACAAGATGCTCGCCCGGGAAGAGACCATGGAGTCTGATTTCTTCCGTTCGGCCATGCACAAGGTGATGCCCATCATCAACCAGGACGGTTCGGACTCGGCCATGCTGGACAATGCGCTGGAGTTCCTGGTGATGAGCGGCATGGAGTTGCCCCTGGCGGTGATGGTCACCATCCCCGCACCTTGGGAGCATGACAAATCGATGCCCGAGGCTGTGAGGGATTTCTATCATTACTACGCCACCATGATGGAGCCATGGGACGGCCCGGCCTCCATCGTGTTTTCTGACGGCGACTACCTGGGGGCGGTCCTGGACCGCAACGGCCTGCGGCCTTCCAGGTACTATATCACGGATGACGACCAGGTGATCCTGGCCAGCGAGGTGGGGGCCATCGACATCGACCAGGCCCGGGTGGTGAAGAAGGAGAGGCTCCGGCCGGGGCGGATGCTCCTGGTGGACACGGTGCGGGGGCGCATCGTGGAGGACGAGGACCTGAAGATGCATTTCGCCACCCAGCGCCCCTTCGGGGAGTGGCTGGACTCCAACCTGGTGCGGATGGAGGAGCTGCCCATACCAAACGTGGGCGTTCCCATGATGGAAAAACAGGAGCGTTCCCGCCTCCAGAAGACCTACGGCTACACCTACGAGCAGTACCGCACCATGATACTGCCCATGGCGCTCACGGGGGTGGAGGCTGTGTCGGCCATGGGCGCGGACAGCCCGCTGGCTGTGCTCTCACAGAAGCACCAGCCCCTGTTCAACTACTTCAAGCAGCTCTTCGCCCAGGTGACGAACCCGCCCATCGACGCCATCCGGGAGGAGATCGTCACCAGCACCACGGTGTACGTGGGGGACGACGGGAACCTCCTGGAGCAAAAGGCCGAGAACTGCAAGATACTCCAGGTGGACAACCCCATCCTCACATGCACGGACCTGCTGCGCATCAAGCACATGAAGAGACCGGGGTTCAAGGTGGAAGTGGTTTCCATCACATATTATAAGAACACTTCCCTGGAAAAAGCCATCGACAGGCTGTTCATCGAGGTGGACCGGGCGCACAGGGACGGCGCGAACATCATCATCCTGTCGGACCGGGACATCGACGAGAACCACGTGCCCATCCCGTCGCTCCTGGCGGTGTCGGCGCTCCAGCAGCACCTGGTGAACACGAAGAAGCGCACCAGCGTGGCGGTGATTTTGGAGAGCGGGGAGCCCAGGGAGGTGCACCATTTCGCCACGCTCCTGGGGTACGGCGCCTGCGCCATCAACCCCTACCTCGCCCAGGAGTCCATACGGTTCCTCATCGAGACCCACATGCTGGACAAGGACTATTATGCCGCGGTGGCGGACTACAACAGCGCGGTGCTCCACGGCATCGTGAAGATTGCGTCGAAGATGGGGATCTCCACCATCCAGTCCTACCAGGGGGCGCAGATATTCGAGGCCATCGGCATCTCCAAGGATGTGGTTGACCGGTATTTCACCAACACCGTGAGCCGGGTGGGGGGCATCACGTTGGAGGATATCGCCAACGACGTGAACACGCTGCACTCATCCGCATTTGACCCCCTGGGGCTGGACGTGGACCTGACGCTGGAGAGCGTGGGCAGCCACAAGGCCAGGTCCGGGCAGGAGCAGCACCTTTACAACCCCGTCACCATCCACCTGCTCCAGGAGGCCACCCGCACGGGGAGCTACGAATTGTTCAAAGAATACTCGGCGGCGCTCCATGCGGAGGACCAAAACATCAACCTGCGCAGCCTGATGGATTTCCGGTTCGACGAAAACGGCGGCATACCCCTGGAGGAAGTGGAGAGCGTGGACTCCATCGTGAAACGGTTCAAATCCGGGGCCATGTCCTACGGGTCCATCTCCCAGGAGGCCCACGAGACATTGGCTATCGCCATGAACCGCCTGGGCGGCAAATCCAACTCGGGCGAAGGGGGCGAGAGCCTGGAACGCCTCACCGTGGGGGATGACGGGCTCAACAGGTGCTCCGCCATCAAGCAGGTGGCGTCTGGGCGGTTCGGCGTCACCAGCCGGTACCTGGTCAGCGCCAAGGAGATCCAGATCAAGATGGCCCAGGGCGCGAAGCCCGGCGAGGGGGGGCAGCTGCCCGGGGGCAAGGTGTACCCCTGGATCGCGAAGACCCGCAACTCCACCACGGGGGTGGGGCTGATCTCGCCCCCGCCCCACCATGACATCTACTCCATCGAGGACCTGGCGCAGCTGATCTACGACCTGAAAAATTCCAACACGGACGCCCGGATCTCGGTGAAACTGGTGAGCGAGGCGGGCGTGGGGACCGTGGCCGCGGGCGTGGCCAAGGCCGGCGCCCAGGTCATCCTCATCTCGGGCTTTGACGGCGGCACGGGCGCAGCCCCGCGCAACTCCATCTACAATGCGGGCCTGCCATGGGAGTTGGGCGTGGCGGAGGTCCACCAGACACTGATATACAACGGCCTTAGGGACAAGGTGATCGTGGAGACCGACGGCAAGCTCATGACCGGGCGGGACGTGGCCATCGCGTGTATGCTGGGGGCGGAGGAGTTCGGCTTCGCCACCGCGCCACTGGTGACAATGGGCTGCGTCATGATGCGCGTGTGCAACCTGGACACCTGCCCGGTGGGCGTGGCCACCCAGAACCCGACGCTGCGCAAGCGGTTCAAGGGCAAACCCGAGTACGTGATGAATTTCATGCGCTTCGTGGCCCAGGAGCTGCGGGAGAACATGGCGAAGCTGGGCGTGCGTACCGTGGACGAGCTGGTGGGGCGCACGGATCTATTGAAGAAAAAGGAAACATTTTCCAATGCCCGCTCCACGAAAGTGGACCTGTCCAACATCATCAACAACCCATACGTGAAGGAGCCGCGCCTGGGGTACGGGCACAAGGACGTCTACGATTTCAAGCTGGAGGAGGCCATCGACGAGACGGTGCTGCTCAAGAAGCTGAAAGCGGCCCTGGGCGGCGGCGTGCCCAAGAGCATACAGCTGGACGTGTCCAATGTGAACCGGACGCTTGGGACCATATTCGGCGCGGAGATCACACGCCGGTACCCGGACGGCCTGCCGGAGGACACCTACACCATCAAGTGCAACGGGAGCGGCGGGCAGAGTTTCGGCGCATTCATCCCAAGGGGGCTGACACTGGAACTGGTGGGGGACTCCAACGACTATTTCGGAAAAGGGCTCTCGGGGGGCAAACTCATCGTCTACCCGCCCACCGGGGTGCAGTTTAGGGCCGAGGACAACATCATCATAGGCAATGTGGCCCTCTACGGCGCGACCTCCGGCAAGGTGTTCATCAGCGGGGTGGCAGGGGAGCGCTTCTGCGTGCGCAACTCGGGCGCGACCGCGGTGGTGGAGGGCGTGGGCGACCACGGCTGCGAATACATGACGGGCGGCCGGGTGGCGGTGCTGGGCCCCACCGGCAAGAATTTCGCCGCGGGCATGAGCGGTGGCATCGCCTACGTGCTGGACGAAAAGAGCGACCTGTACCGGCGCCTGAACAAAGAGCTGGTGTCCTTTGAGGAAGTCACGGACAAATACGACGTGTCGGAACTAAAGGACATGGTGCGGGAGCACGTGGCCTACACCAACTCCAAGAAAGGCAAGGAAATCCTGGACCATTTCAAGGAGTACCTGCCCAAGTTCAAAAAGATCATGCCCCACGACTACCGGCGGATGCTGGGCACCATCGTGGCGATGGAGGAGAAGGGCCTAAGCAGCGAGGCGGCGCAGATCGAGGCATTCTACGCCATAGCAGGGCAGGGGTGAATGGTACGACGTAGGGGATTGCGACTGAGTTCGGGTTGGATGCAATTCCCTGCCCTGGCAGGAGGTAGATGGAAGCCATCGGGCATCTGCCTATGAGCTTTGGTCAGATGCGATTCCTTGCCCTTGGCAAGAGGTGATGGGAGACCATCGGGCATCTGCCTATGAGCTTTGGACGGATGCGATGCCCTGCCCCGGCAAGAGGGTGGCAGCGCAGTTTTATCTGGGAGAGATAGCATATGGGAAAATCCACCGGATTTATGGAATACAAACGGCAGGTGAGCGGGGCCAAAGGCCCATTGGAGAGGATAAAGGATTTCAATGAATTCCATACGCCCCTGTCTGAAGCGAAGCAAAAAGAACAGGGCGCCAGGTGCATGGAGTGCGGGGTGCCGTTTTGCCAGTCCGGGGTGGTGCTGGCGGGCATGGTCTCGGGCTGCCCCCTGAACAACCTCATTCCGGAATGGAACGACCTGGTATACAATGGCAACTGGCACCAGGCGTACAACCGGCTCAAAAAGACCCACAGTTTCCCGGAGTTCACCAGCCGGGTGTGCCCGGCGCCCTGCGAGGCGGCGTGCACCTGCGGGCTCAACGACGACCCGGTGTCCATCAAGGAAAATGAGATGGCCATCATCGAACGGGCGTATGTGGTGGGCTGGGCCTTGGCCAGGCCCCCGCGCATCCGAACGGGCAAACGGGTGGCGGTGGTGGGGAGCGGCCCTGCCGGCCTGGCGGCGGCGGACCAGCTCAACAAACGGGGCCACGAGGTGACGGTGTTCGAACGCGCCGACCGGGTGGGGGGACTGCTCATGTACGGGATCCCCAACATGAAACTGGAAAAGCACATCATCGACCGCAAGATCGGCGTGATGGAGGAGGAAGGCGTCATATTCCAGACCGGTGTGGACGTGGGCCAGGACGTCAAGGCCAAAAAGCTCATGAAGGAATACGACTGCGTGATCCTGGCGTGCGGCGCGGCGAACCCCAGGAATATCGAGGCCCCGGGGCGGGACGCCGAGGGCATATATTTTGCGGTGGATTTCCTGAAATCCACCACCAAGAGCCTGCTGGACCAGGGGCTGGCGGAGGGGACATACATTTCCGCAAAGGGCAAGAACGTGGTGGTCATCGGCGGCGGCGACACGGGCAACGACTGCGTGGGGACCTCCATACGCCACGGCGCCCTGTCCGTCACCCAGCTGGAGATGATGCCCAAAGCACCTGACAAACGCGCGGACAACAACAGGTGGCCGGAGTGGCCGAAGGTGTGCAAGACCGACTACGGCCAGGAGGAGGCCATCGCGGTGTTCGGCGCGGACCCCCGCCTGTACCAGACCACGGTGAAAGAGTTTGAGAAGGACGGCGAAGGGAAGCTCTCGGCTGTGGTGACGGTGGGGCTGGAATGGAAGAAAGACCCCCAGACCGGCAGGATGAACATGGTCACGGTGGAAGGGAGCGAGCGCAGGCTGCCCGCGGAGCTGGTGCTCATCGCGGCGGGCTTCCTGGGGGCCCAGTCATACGTGGCGGAGGCATTCGGCGCGAAGCTCAACGCCCGCTCCAACGTGGACACGCCCGCAGGGGGGTACCTGACCTGCGTGGACAATGTGTTTACGGCGGGCGACATGCACCGGGGGCAGTCACTGGTGGTCTGGGCCATCCGCGAAGGCCGGGAAGTGGCCAAGGCCGTGGACGAGCACCTGATGGGGTATTCAAACCTGGCATAAGTTTGACGTGCAGGGAAACGGATGCCGCATATGGTGCGGAGCTCGCTCCGGCACCCATTGCGGCAGATGGTTCCCTATAGGGCGGACGCCCTCCATGAATCATGCGGCGGCCAAGTGCTTCGGCGAACGGGGACCACTCACTTCGCCGCATGATGAATGGCACGTCAAACTGGGTTTGGGGCGGCGGGTGGGCCGGCAGTGCGGGACGGATTTGCCGGCCCTAACGTTCAGGGCACAGGCCTGCCTTGATTGCGGAAAGGCGCACCAAACTCAATGAGTTTTCACGAGGCGGCGGCCAGCTTAGGAAAAGCAAGGGCATTAGTGCGGGATGCATAAATAGAAGCGGGGCATGGCATGATAACATTTGACAGGGCCAGGGAGATCCTGGAAAAATATAACAAGGACGCATTTCACCTCCACCACGCCGACACGGTTTCGGGGGTCATGCGGCACTTCGCCCGGGAATATGACCCGGGCAATGAGGAGAAATGGGCCATCGTGGGGCTGCTCCATGACGTGGACTTCGAGCTTTACCCCGAGGAGCACTGCGTGAAGGGGGAAGAGATCCTGAAGGGCGAAGGCGTGGACGAGGATATCATGCGCTCGTGCATGTCCCATGGGTGGGGGCTGTCCGGCACGACATACAAGCCTGAACACATCATGGAAAAAGTGCTCTTCGCCACCGACGAACTAACCGGACTAATCGGGGCGGTGGTGCTGATGCGCCCATCAAAAAGCACGCTGGACTTGGAAACGCCCAGCGTGAAAAAGAAATTCAAAGACAAGAAATTCGCCGCCGGATGCAGCAGGGATGTCATCATAAACGGCGCCGCAGACCTGGGCTGGGAACTGGACGACCTCATCGGGCGAACCATCATCGCCATGCGGGAGGTCGAGACAGGGGCGAAAAGCTGAAAGATGCGCTCAGCCGTCCTGCTCCTCGATCTTTACGCTGCCGGACGTTTCCCCGGCTATGCCCGAAACCGCCTCGGCGGTGTCCTGCACGGCGTCTGTAACGGTTTGCGCGGCAGCCGTAAGCGCGTCTTTCGCCGTTTCCGCGACTTTTTTGAACGCTTCTTCCGTTTCGTCGGGGGCGTCCAGCCACTCGATCTCAGGGGCGTCGCCCGTAGCCTCCTTTACGGATTCGGCCGCTTCTTCAATGACTTCGCCGGCCGCGCCCACGGCGGATTCGCCGATCTTTTCGACTGAATCGACTAACCCTGACCCGGTCGGGGCCTCCCCATCGGCCGGCCCCGGAGCTGATGGTGTGCCGGGGGCGTCATATGTCACGGTGACGGAGCCTGTGCCTGTGTGGTCCGCGCTGCCCATGGTATCCGCAATGTCTATGGCATCCGCAATGTCTATGGCGTCCTCTGCTTCGACTATCCCCGGTTCCGCAGATGGCCCTGCCGCCCCCTCGGCTGTGGCGTCGACGGGGACCTCCGCTGTGGGCATGGTCTTGAGCTGCTCGTTGAGTCTGGCACGGTTTCCTTTCAGTTCGTCGATGGCGGCGCGCAGTTCGGTCACTTTGTCAAATTCTTCGTTGCACTGGAAGAATGCCGCTTTGTGGCGTCCTTCGTAGCATTTCTTTCCGATGACAGTGTATAGTCTGTTTAGTTCGTTTTCCTTGGCCAGGATCTGGGCGGTGATCTTCGCCAGCTCCGCGGCTTCTTTTGTTTTCTGGATGACTACTTTGCCGGTACTGGTCATGGTATCAATGACGGAATCCAATACATTGCTCATTTGTGTCCCTCCTTTTCCGGGGGTCGCCCCGCATATCATGAAACTGCCTATCAATCCAAGCGGCTGTACTGGCTGGCACGGGACTCGCCTAGGCGCATCAAACTGGGCTGGCTTAGCCTGGGCTCGCTTAGCCTGGGTCTGCCTGGCCTGGGCTGGCTTAGCCCATCCCGCACGCACTGATCATAGCACATATTGATGTAATTTGGAACACCAAATCACAGATTATTTCGTGCCGTGCAGGTTGTTTGTTGCAGGGTTCGCCCGGTGGCTCATCGGCTGGCTTGGGGGCAATAACGATTATTTCGTGCCCAGGTAGGCCGCCTTCACGCTGGGGTCGGCCAGGAGTTCCTGCCCGGTGCCGGAGAGGGTGATGCGACCGGTCTCCAGGACGTAGCCCATGTCGGCGGTGTGGAGGGCCATGTTGGCGTTCTGCTCGATGAGGAGCACCGTGACGCCGTGGCCGTTGATCTCCTTGATGATGGAGAATATGTCCTTGACGATGAGTGGGGCCAGCCCCAGGGAGGGCTCGTCCATCATCATGAGTTTCGGGCGGCCCATGAGGGCCCTGGCCACCGCAAGCATCTGCTGCTCGCCGCCGGAGAGGGTGCCGCCCAGCTGCCAGCTGCGCTCCTTCAGGCGGGGGAAGAGTTCGTGGACCCAGTGGATGTCGTCGTCCAGGGGGTCTTTGCGCAGGTATGCGCCGATCTTGATATTTTCCAGCACGGTGAGGTCGGGGAAGATGCGCCTTCCCTCCGGGACCATGACCACGCCCCGGGATATGATGGCGGAGGTGTCCAGCCCGGTAAGCTCCTCCCCTTGGAACAGGACATGCCCGGAGGCGGCTTTCACCAGGCCGGCGATGGTGCGAAGCGTGGTGCTCTTGCCGGCGCCATTGGCCCCGATGAGGGTGACGATGCTCTTTTCGGGCACGCTAAAGGAGATGCCTTTCACAGCCTCGATGCCGCCGTAGTTGACACGCAGGTCCTTCACTTCGAGCATGTTATTCCTCCTCCACCACGCCCAGGTATGCATCGATGACCTTTTGGTCATTCTGCACCTGTTCGGGTGTGCCCTGGGATATGAGCTTGCCGAAATCCAGCACGTAGATCCGCTCGGATATCTGCATGACCAGATCCATGTGGTGCTCGATCATCAATATGGTCAGGTGATATTTTTCTCGGATTTCCATGATGAAATCCGACAGATCACGGGTTTCCTGCGGGTTCATCCCTGCGGCGGGCTCGTCCAGGAGCAGGAGTGCCGGCCCCGTGGCCAGGGCGCGGGCGATCTCCAGGCGCCTCTGTAGGCCATAAGGCAGGGATGACGCGATTTCCCCATGATAGGGCGCCAGACCCTGCTCGGTGAGCAGATCCATGGACTCCTCCCGCATCCGCTTTTCCTCCGCGCGGTTGAGCCGGAGGGCCGCGGTGAACACGTTCTGCCTCGCCCGCATGTGCTTGGCTATGAGCACGTTCTCGAACACCGTGAGCTTGCCGAAGAGGCGGATGTTCTGGAATGTGCGCGCCACGCCCATCCTGGTGATGGCGTCGGGGGTGTTGGTGAGTATGGGCAATGGCCTAGCGGGGGCGTCGCCGGCGTAGAGCCGTTGCATCTTCCCCCGGGGCATATTGGACAATATGGTCCGGCCATGGAGCGCCACCGAACCGTAGGTGGGCTCGTAGATGCCCGTGACACAGTTGAACACGGTGGTCTTCCCTGCGCCGTTGGGGCCGATGAGCGCGACTATCTCCCCTGGGTCCACATGGAGCGTAAGGTCATTTACCGCAACTACCCCGCCGAACTGCATGGTGATGCGGTCCAGGGCGAGGACCGTGGTTGGCGCCGCATGGTCGGGCGCCCCTATCCTGTGGTGTATGGTGGGCCGTGCGCCAGCGAGGACCGTGGTTGGCGCCGCATGGTCGGGCGCCCCTATCTGGTGGTGTATGGTGGGCCGTGTACCAGCGAGGACCGTGGTTGGCGCTGCATGGTCGGGCACCGCCGGGGGGGCGCCCCCCGGTGGGTTCGCATCGTATACGTATGTGGAACCAATCATTTGAAGCATGTCATAGCCTTT
>JAISUG010000063.1 GCA_031272185.1 Lachnospiraceae bacterium | reverse complement strand
GTTAAGCGCGTTTATGCGCAGCAGCCCCGCACCGGCCACGTGGGCCGAGGGTTCGTCCCGGATGTCGATCTCACAGCCGATGTCGCCCAGGTCCCGCAGCATCCGGCACAGGTCAGTCAGGTAGTCGCATGACGCGCGGCGGACCGATTCGATCAGCCGGTCGATGCCCGCAATGTCCTTTTCGTCCAACAGGGGCGAAACCAGCACATAGGGCACCTGGTGTTCCTCTTTTCCCAAAGGCAGCGTGGACACCAGCCAGTCGTATTCCCCCTGGCGCAGCGACCCAAAACCGTGGTAATCCACACAGTCAAGCGACCATGACGGATAGGTCTGGGACAGCCGCAGCTTCAGGAGATTGGCGATGGAATTGGGCTGGTTGGTGATCAGCGCCACATCCGCCTTTTCCCCATGGTCCAAGAGTTCCCCCTGGATGTACAGCATCAGGAAACACACCTCGTCAAAACTGATGGCCGGCAGCGCGAACTTCTCCGACAGGATGCCGCAGATGATCTGGCACACGTTGACGGTCCCCTTGTAGTTTTGCAAAAGCAGCTCCACGATGGGGTTTTTCGCCTGCACGCTGTTGGCCGTCCTGGTGAGCATATGCTCGATGTGGGCGATGACATTGATGTAAAATGCCGACTTCATGCGAAGGTTTATGCCCGTGATCACCGAGAATGCGTCGATGAAATCCTCCCCGAAAGCAATCGCCGTCTTCTTCGCCGCCTCTTTGGGGAGCGCCTGGGTGGCAAGATATTTCCCCAGATGAGTCACGGCAAACATGTCATACAGGTACGCCGTTTCGGCGTGGGACAATGCGAACCCGTAATGGGCGCTGATGTTGGCAGCCAGTTCATAGGCCAGCACCCCGATCCGATCGTCCCTGTTGGCTTGGTAATTGCCCGCGAATATTTCCTCGATGGGGTAGGACCCCCGCACCCGGTGGATCATCACCAGGATATTGACAGAAAAATGCAGGTATTCCGTGTCATGGAACCGGTACCCGGTGGCTTGCTCCATGTGTTTGAGTTGCCCGTCCACACATGTGAGGTCGTCCTCCGTGAAGATGTCCAGTATCGTCAGAAGCGTGTTCCTGTCGAACAATGGGGCTGCGCTGCCGGGTGTGCCCGCGCCCACCGGGGCGCCCCCCCTGTGGCGGTTCCCCCGGCCAGGGCCCAGGCTCTGCTCCAATATATACACCAGCAGTTCCGACAGCGCCCGGCGCAGGTCGCTTTCCCGCCCGGTGACTTTCGTCCCCTCGTGGGACGCCACGATCGCAAGCCGGTGCCTTGCGGCAAATGGCTCCAACGCCTTGATGTCCCCCGCGACAGAGCTTTTGCTGACATAGTACTGATATGACAGATCCGACAAAGAAGTGTTCTCGTCGGAGTCCAGCAAGAGGTTCAGCGCAATGTCCACCCGCCTGCCCAGCTGGCTCCATTCCCGGGAAAATGTCCCCCGGTCGTGGTACTCAGCGGTGGTCAATGCGTTCAGCAGCTTGCGCTTCCCCTCGGCGCCGATTTCCAGCATGACGCCGGTGCCGGGCCGCCGCAAAACCCGCCCGCCAAACTCGGCGACGGCAGCTTCGGTCTCCGGAATCAACCGCCGCAGCGTCTTGTCGGACACGCCCATCGTCTGCGCAAAAAAACCAAATGGGCAGAAATCTTCCTGGTCTGACAAAAGCCGGATAAACGCGATTTGCCTGGAGGTCACGGTACGCCTTTCATCCGACGGGCCTGCCTGCCGTCAGGCCTGAGCCGGCCGACCGCCCGTCATAGGAGCCATCGATGTCACCTACACCCGCCGCCATGTCCGAAATCATGCCCCGCACCCGCCTGCCATTCCCGAGGGCGCGGGCATCCGGTTCGCCGATGGCGGGCCGTGGTTTCATCGGTGGCTCCTGATACGCATTATATCAGTTGCAGACAAAAATTGGAAGCGACGGGCCTATCCCAGAATGTCCGAATCGATGTGGACAAATCTGCACGCCCCCGGTATTGCTCCACCAACCAAACAATGCGCGCCCGACATTGAAAAAGCAATTTATTCTGCGTTGCAATATATATAAAATGGCACACCCAGGCGGATTTGTCAAGTATTTCCAATCGACAATCCCCGCGCCCAGGTGCGCCTCCATACCGGCAAGCTATCCTCGCACAGCCTGCTCACCGCCCCTCTTTCATCAGGTCCCGTATCTCGGCCATCTTATCCGCATTCCCCATACGCCCCCCTTCCTTCCCGTCTCATCCCACCGGCAAAGGCGCCGCCCCACCGAAACCCACCTCGCCATAACAAGGGACAGCCCAGTCCCCGCCGGGTCCGCCCATCCTAACAGAAGGTAGCCCGGTCCCCGCCGGATTCGCCAATCCTAACAGAAGGTAGCCCGGTCCCCGCCGGGTCCACCCATCCACGGCACCGCCCCGTCAAAACCCACCTCGCTATAACATGAGTATAATGGGCCGGTTGTCAAGACAGAGTAACCGTCCGCGCCGTCATCTCAGGCACTCCACCGCGGCGCGCTCCACCTGCAGCCCCGCCACGTAGCGCCGCAAATACGCCGCGAACCCCGCCCCGTCCTTTTCGTTGGGCTGCACACAGGTGCCCTTTGCCCCCGCAAACACATTGTCCACGAACTCCTCCAGGGTTTGGGCGCCGCCGTCTGCGGCAAATGCGGCGAGCAGCGCGATCCCCCATGCGCCGCCCTCGCCCGCGGACTTCATCACAGTCACCGGGATGCCCAGCGCGGACGCCATAAGCGCCTGCCCCACATGCTCCGTCTTGAACAGCCCACCGTGCCCCAGTAGCCGGTCTATCTCGATATGCTCCTGCTGAGTCAGGATGTCCATGCCGATCTTCAGCGTCGCCATCGCGGCATAGATCTGGGAACGCATGAAATTGGCCAGTGTCAGCCGGCTGTCCGGCATGCGGACGAACAGGGGCCGCCCCTCGGCGAAACCTGTCATATGCTCGCCGGAATAGTAGTTGAAGCTGACCATCCCGCCGCAGTCCGGCTCCGCATCCATGGCTTTGGCGTAAAGGGTGTCATATAGCGACCCTTTGTCCGGGTGGACCCCCGATGCCGCCAGCGCTTCCCCAAACAGCCTCACCCAGGCGTCCAGGTCCGTGGTACAGTTGTTGCAGTGGATCATGGCCACGGGCAGGCCCGCCGGCGTGGCGACGATGTCGATTTCCGGGTAAACCTTGGACAGGGCTTTTTCCAGCACCGCCATCAGGAATATGGACGTGCCCGCGGACACGTTGCCCGTGCGCCGGGTCACGCTGTTGGTCGCCACCATCCCGGTCCCCGCGTCGCCCTCCGGGGGGCAGACCGGAATGCCGGGCTTTATCACCCCGGTGGGGTCCAGGAGCTTTGCGCCCGCATCCGTCAGCGTCCCGGCGTTTTCCCCGGCGCCCAGGGCCTTGGGCAAAACCTTGCCTATGTCAAAGCCCGCCAATTCCTTGAATGTTGCCAGCATCCCCCCATGGTAGCCGTTCGTCTTGCTGTCGATGGGGAACATGCCCGAGGCGTCGCCCACGCCCAGCACCCGCTGGCCGGTCAGCTGCCAGTGCACGTAGCCCGCCAGGGTCGTCATGAAATCTATGTCCTTCAC
>JAISUG010000032.1 GCA_031272185.1 Lachnospiraceae bacterium | reverse complement strand
CCGCTGGTGAGCAAACTCACGAACCTGCACAAATACATCATCGTGGCTTCCCTTAGAGGGGTTCTCCAAGTGGAAGAAATGAAACCTTAGGCGGCAATTGCCTGTCGCAGCTTCCCTGCGGGGTGTGCTGAAAGTGGAGGAGCTTAAGTAGATATAGGAAAAAAGTATAATGGTACCGCAAATTAGGACAAACCGCAGGACATAGCAAGAGGGAATTTACACTAATCATTGATGCTTTGCTTGGCGTTTTTGCTGAGGTTGCGCTCCGGACCCGAAGGACGATAGGACAGGGGGATATCATTGAGGGAAACAACTGCGATGAAACGATGGACGAAAAGGCGTAAGATAGCGATTGTGTTGGTTTTTGCCGTGCTGGTCGCGGTAGCGCTCATCGGGGCGTGGGCACTGAACGCGCCCAGCGCCCAGGCGGGGGTGAAGCGCTTCACGCTCTCGGTCACATCCGGGCGGGATGGGTATGCGCAGACGGTGGAATATGAATCCGGCGAGGAGTACCTGGGCGGCTTCCTGCGCACGCTGCCCGCATGCGAGTGGCAGGAGGGCGCCTATGGGCTGTACGTGACCGGATACGGAGGGATGGGGGAGGACCTGTCCGCCCAGTACTGGTGGTGCATCCTGGAGGGCGGGGAGATGGCGGCGGTGGGGGCCGACGAGATCCCCCTGGCCGAGGGCGGCAGCTATGGGCTGGACCTCCGGCAAGGGTGGTGAGGCCGATGCCGGTGGTGAGGATCGCCCGGATGGCCCTGCTGGGGGCCGTCCTTTATGTGGCGCAGGTGGCCCTGGCCTTTCTCCCCAACGTGGAGCTGGTCTCCCTCCTGCTGATCTGCTATACGATGGTGTTTGGCAAGGATGCATTCCTGTGTGCGGCGGTGTTCGTCCTGTGCGAGCTGCTCCAATGGGGGTTCGGCGTGTGGTGGCTGTCCTACCTTTATGTGTGGCCCCTGCTGGTCCTGGCGGCGCTCCTCCTGCGGGGGGCGCTGGGGGAGGAGTTCCTGGTATGGGCCGTCGTCTCGGGGGTGTTCGGCCTGTGCTTCGGCGCGCTGTTCGCCGTCGCCTACCTCCCCGTGGGCCCGGCATATGCTGTCACATACTGGGTCAGCGGGCTGCCCTTTGACGTGTGGCATGCCGTCTGCAACTTCACGCTGATGCTGGTCCTGGGGAAGCCCGTGTACCGCCTGCTGGTGCGGCTGGCGGGCATATGAGAGGGTAAACAAGCCCGTGCCTCGCAGATTTTTGGCGGACCGTGACCACCGGTGCGGCTGGCGGCCGGTTGAGAGGGCTCTCGCCATGGCCGCCATGATGATGTGGCGGCTGTTTGCTGCAATGCGCCGCGGGGCCATGACGGAGAGGGCTCTGGCCACGGCGCAACGGCCTCTCCGGCTCACGTGAGGATGCCGGTCATGTTGGGTGGTGCGGGTGATTCGGCATGGAAAGCACCCGGGAAAACCGATACGGGGCCGACGCCGGCACGACTGGCGGCTGGCGGTTCGTGGGGATGTGCCCTGTCGTCGACAATGGGCTTGCCGGGCATATGGGTGTCCGGATCGTCTTTGTCCAATGCGGAGACGAAGAGGAACTTGCGCACGATGAACAATACGGCGACGGCAGCCACGCCCACGAACGTCTCGACGATGGGCCGCTGGCTGATGATGAGTTCCTTGGAAACGGCGAAGAGCAGCACCTCCACCACCGAGTCCATGTCGTGGCGGCAGAGCATCTTCAGCAGCTCGATGCCGATGATGATGTTGAAGATGGTTTTCAGGAACGCATTGAAAGCGCCGTTTTCATACAGTGTCGCCAGTTCCCTGGGGATGGAAAGCAGTGTGATGACGATGGCAGCGATGACGATGACTGCGATGATGATCTCCAGGTAGATGGCGATCCTCAGCACGAACTGGTATGCTTTGATGTATCTGTGTGCCAATGATTTCATATAACCCTCCCTTGTGGCATTTGCCCAAAATCCCCCCGGACAAACGAAATTATTTGTATATTATAGTTTACATGATATATGCGGAAATTTCAACTACTAAAAACTGGAAATGTGTGGGGTCTGAGCGGTAACATTTGACATATTCCACCCTCTGTAGTATGATACATGAAATTGAGAGTTCGCCTGCGCATGGATGACATGCGCAAAGAAAAAGGAGGGAATTAGGAAAAGAATGAATCTGGCCAAGGCCGTAGCGCTGGCCGTGGCGGCGGCGATGTGCCTGGCGGCGCTGGCCGCATGTTCCGGTTCGGCACAGCCTGCCGCGACCACGGCAGCGCCTGCCCCGACACAGGCCCCGACTGCGGCGCCGGAGACCACTCCGGCACCTGCCCAGGCACAGGCCCCGACCGAGGCCGCCACATCGGCCCCGGAGGCGAGCGCCGCCCCGGAGACCGCTGCCCCCGCAGGGCAGACCTACAAGATCGGCGTGCTGCAGCTGGTGCAGCATGCGGCGCTGGATGCATCCAACCAGGGGTTCGTGGATGCGCTGGACGATGCGGGCATCGACTATGAGATCGACCAACAGAATGCGGCCGGCGAGCAGTCCACCTGCCAGACCATCGCTTCGGCGTTTGTCAATGACAAGAAGGACCTGGTCCTGGCCATAGCCACGCCCGCGGCCCAGGCCATGGCGGCGGCCACGGAGGAGATCCCCATCCTGATCACCGCCGTGACGGACCCCCAGAGCGCGGGATTGGCCGACACCAACGAGGCGCCTGGGTTCAATGTCTCGGGCACCAGCGACCTGACGCCTGTGAAAGAGCAGATCGAGCTGCTCCAGCGGATCTTGCCGGAGGCGAAGCGGGTGGGCATCCTGTACAATTCCGGCGAGGCCAACTCGGTGTTCCAGGCGGACATGGCCAAGGCAGCCTGCGCGGATGCGGGGCTTGAGGCCATCGACTTCACGGTGTCTTCTTCCAATGAGATCCAGACGGTGGTGGAGAGCATGGTGGGCAAGATCGACGTGATCTATGCGCCCACGGACAACCTCATCGCCTCCGCCATGGCCACGGTGAGCATGGTGGCGACGGACAACAAGATCCCCATCATCGCAGGCGAGGACGGGATGGTACAGGCGGGCGGCCTGGCCACATACGGCATCGACTATTACCAGCTGGGCTACCGCACGGGACTCATGGCGATCAAGGTGCTGACGGAGGGCGCAGACCCTGCGACCATGCCGATAGAGTACCTGTCCGCCGACCAGTGCGAGCTGACGGTGAACGAGGGGATAGCGGCAGAACTGGGCATCGACGTGTCGGGGCTGAAGTAATGAAGCCGCCTGCGGGCATAAGCAAACAGCGTAAATGATGCGTCATTGCGGGCTGTCAAGCGGCAGGAGGCAATCTGCTTCGTTGCGGCGGCTAAAAGCAACAATGCGTAAATGGTGCGTCATTGCTGTACGTTCCTCGCCATGACGCAATGGCATCGCGGCAATTAGGGAAGGCTTGGTAAAATGCTGGCATTTACTAGCGCCATCGCCCAGGGCGTGCTCTGGGGCGTGATGGTTTTGGGCGTGTACATCACCTACAGGGTTCTCAATATCGCGGACTTGACCGTCGACGGCAGTTTTGCCCTCGGCGGTTGCGTCTGCGCCGCCATCACCATGGGCATGGGGGAGGCGGCGAACTCGGCGGCGGCGGGAGCGGCGACCTTGGCCGGTGCGTCAGGCGCCGCCTCGGGTGGTGGGGCGTCAGGCGCCGCCGCTGCCCTTGCCGATGCCGCAGTGGCCGCGGTGGCCGCCGTGGGCGGCGCAGGCGTGGGCGCGGGCACGGCCCAGGCGGCCTCGGGCGCCCCCGGCCCCAACACTGTGATACTGGTGGCCGTGCTGGTGGCCGTGCTGGCGGGCGCGCTGGCGGGGGCGGTGACGGGGATCCTGCACACCGTTTTCGAGATACCCGCGATACTGGCGGGCATCCTCACCCAGATCGCGCTGTGGTCCGTGAACCTGCGGATCATGGGGGGCAAGAGCAACATTGGTTTTACCCGCACCACCAAGACATTGTTCACCCAGTTCATGGAACTGACGGGCATGTCCCAGACGGCGGTGGCGCTGGCCCTGGGGCTGGTGATCGCGCTTTTGCTGATCGCCGGGCTCTACTACTTTTTCGGCACGGAACTGGGGTCCGCCATGCGGGCCACGGGCAACAACGAAGACATGATTCGCGCATTGGGCGTGAACACCAAATATACGAAATTCCTGGCATTCGTGATCAGCAACGCGCTGGTGGCATTGTCCGGCGCATTGGTCTGCCACAGCCAGAAGTACGGCGACGTGGGGATGGGGACCGGGGCCATCGTCATAGGTCTGGCGGCCATCGTCATCGGGGAAGTGCTGTTCGTGTGGGTGCGTTCCTTCCTATGGAAACTGGTCAGCGTCATCGTGGGGTCGGCGGTGTATTTCCTCATCCGCGCCACGGTGCTGCAGCTGCCGCCGCCCATACGGATGAACCCCAACGACATGAAGCTCATGAGCGCCGTCATCGTGGCGCTGGCGCTGTGCGTGCCGGTGGGGCTGGCAAAATGGAAGCAGTGGAAGTCATATAGGGAGAAATAGGCATAGGGAGAAATAGGCATAGGGAGAAATAGATGCTCACGCTTGCGAATGTGAACAAATCTTTCAACAGGGGCACGGTGAACGAGAAGCGTGCGCTGGAAGACATCGGCCTGCATCTGGACGAGGGGGATTTCGTCACGGTCATAGGGGGCAACGGGGCGGGCAAGTCCACCATGCTCAACGTGATCGCGGGGGTATACCCGGTGGACTCGGGGACGATCCTCATCGACGACACGAACATCTCGCTGTGGCCGGAGCATAAGCGGGCGCAGTTCATCGGGCGGGTGTTCCAGGACCCCATGCGGGGCACAGCTTCCAATATGGAAATACAGGAAAACCTGGCGCTGGCGCTGCGGCGGGGGCACAGGCGGGGGCTCTCCTGGGGGATACGGGCGGCGGAAAAGGAGCTGTACTATGGGCTGCTGTGCAAACTGGGGCTGGGCCTCCAGGAACGCATGGGGGCGAAAGCGGGGCTCCTAAGCGGCGGGCAGCGCCAAGCCCTCACGCTTCTTATGGCCACATTGGAACGGCCGAAGCTACTGCTGCTGGACGAGCACACGGCGGCGCTGGACCCCAAGACCGCCAAGAAAGTGCTGGAACTGACCCAGGAGATCGTGGGGGAGCAGAAACTCACCACGTTGATGGTGACACACAACATGAAGGACGCCATCGCGCTGGGCAACAGGCTCATCATGATGCACGAGGGGCGCATTATATATGATGTGCGGGGCGATGAAAAGGCGCAGCTGCGGGTGGACGACCTGATGAGAAAATTCGAGGAGGCCAGCGGCGGCGAGTTCGCCAATGACCGGATGATGCTGGCGTGACGGAAAGCTCGGGCGCGGCCAGGCGCACAATGCTGCCGGTTCCGGCCCCGGGCCTGCAGTTTCGCCTAAGCGTCCTTAGGACACTTTCGGCGCATCGGGGGAGCCCCTGCGGGTCTCGCCCCGGGACGGTTGAAGGATTTGCATGAAATAAATTCGCTCCACCACTAGAAAAATACGAAAACTTGTGCTATGATAGGGGAAAGGCGGGGGATATGTCGGAAAGAGGGAACTTGGTGATCACCATCGCGAGGCAGTACGGCAGCGGCGGGCGCATCATCGGGCGCAGGCTGGCCGAGGACCTGGGTGTGCATTTCTACGACCAGGAGATCCTGCGTATGACCAGCGAGGTCAGCGCGGTGGGGGAGCAGTATTTCCGCCTGGCTGACGAGAAAGCGGGCGGCAACCTCCTGTACCGCATCGTGGGCGGGCTTCGCGGAGGCGGGCTGGACGAACCTGCGCTGGATATGGGGATAGTGAAGCCGGATAACCTCTTCCGTTTCCAGTCGGCGGTGATCCGCAAGCTGGCCCAGGAAGAGCCCTGCGTCATCGTGGGGCGCTGTGCGGACTACGTGCTGCAGGCGGCCGGGCACGAACCGCTGATACGGCTGTTCGTCTACGCCGACGCCGCCACCCGTATACGGCGGGTGCAGGACGTGGATGGCCTGGACACACGGGAAGCCCTCAAGAAACTCACCCGGATCAACAGGGAACGTTGGTCATATGTACATTATTATACTGGACGCGATTGGGAAGACATGCAGTATTATGACCTGCCGGTGAACACCGGGGTCATCGATTTGGACCAGGCGGTCGATTTGGTCAAGTGGTACATCGCACTGCGGGGGTATGGCTGCGGGAAGTGACTTCGGGAGCAGCAGCAAGCCATATGGCTCAGCCGGATAAACCTTGTGCAAAGGCGAGACTAATGTCGGGCGCGCATTGTTTAGTTGGTTGGGCGATGCCAAGCAGTACGCGGTTTGCGGCGATATATGCGGCGGAGTGGGTTTAGGGGATATAGGACGGTATGGCAAATCAGACTAATGACTACCTGAACAGGTTAAACAAAGCGAAGCGCAAACGCTCTTTCCTCGGCGGCATCGACAGGTTCCCCATCCTGGTGGGGGCGGTGCTGCTGGGTTTGATTTTGATCGTCATCATCGGACAGGCCCTGGCGAAAAATGCCGGCACCACAGAAAAAGCCCCCCCCACCGAGACGTCGGCGGCGCCTATCCCCACATCCGCCGCGGCCAAGGAAACCATGCCGCCGGAGACCGCGCCGCCGGAAACCACCAGGTCGGCTGCTGAGATCGCCGCGGAGGAAGAGCAGGCGAAAAAGCAGGCCGTGGTGGACAGTTACAGGAACATGGGCTATGCCAAGATCACCGGGTCGCTGAACGTGCGGTCTTCGGCTGAGGTGCCGTCGGTGAGCATCAAGAACATCATCGGCGAGATGAAGCCGGGTGCGGTGTGTGAGATTGTCAGCGAGGTAAAGGACCAAAACGGCAACGAGTGGTACCAGATTTCATCCGGCGCCATCACCAAAGGCTACGTGCTGAAAAAATACATCATCACCGGGGATGCAGCCAAGGAAGCGGCCATTTCCCAGGTGAAGCTCATGGCCATCATCACCGGGGATGCGGTGAACATCCGCAAGAGCGCATCCACTTCGGCGGAAAAGGTGGGCAAGGCGCTGAAGAACGAGCGGTTCGACGTGATCAGCCAGACGGAGGAGTGGATCCAGATCTCCCAAGGGTATATATCCTCCCAGTACTGCGAGGTGAGGCTGGCCCTGCCCGAGGCGCAAAATGTGGACCAAAAGGCCCAGGCGGTGGCCCGGTATGACAATATACTGGTCTCCAAGGCCACCAGCTGGCTGAACATCAGATCATCACCTGAAAATAAAGGCATGGAGAACGTCATCGCCAAGCTACCGGGGAAGGCGGCGGCCGACATCATTGAACAGACCTCGGACGGGTGGTACAAGATCCGTTCGGGGGGCATCACAGGATATGTCACATCAGACTCCACTTTGGTGGCGGTAGGAGAAGAAGCCAAGTATCTTGCTCAAGAAGCGGCTTCCCCCACCGCCATTATTTTTGTGGATGCGCTCAATGTGCGTTCGGCGCCCAGCCTGGATTCCAAGGTGTGGACACAGCTGTCCAAGGACGAGCGCTACCCGGTGCTGGACCAGACCGACGGCGGGTGGGTCCAGATCGAGCTGGACACCGGGGACGAGGATGCGGACAAGGCTTTCGTCTCGTCGGCGGGAGAGGATGGAAAAGTCTTCGTGGAAGTGCGTTATGCATTGACCGAAGCGATTAAATTCTCCCCATTGGAGGAAAAAGCGAACCAGGAAATGTCACGCAGGGCGAAGATAGTGAACTATGCGCTGCAGTTCTTGGGCAACCCATACGTGTGGGGGGGAACTAGTTTGACTAAAGGGGCTGATTGCTCCGGGTTCACCCTGGCCGTGATGAAGAATTTCGGGATCTCGCTGCCACACTACAGCGGGGACCAGGCGAAGATGGGCCGGGCGGTCACCTCGTCCACCATGCGCCCGGGCGACCTGATATTCTATGCGAACTCCGGCGGCACCATCAACCACGTGGCCATCTACATCGGCAACGGCCAGATAGTCCATGCGTCCAACGCCCGCAGCGGCATCAAGATCTCCGCCTGGAACTACCGCTCGCCCAAGGCTATCAGGAATGTGATTGATTGATAGGATGCATGCCGCCCTGATTGCCTTTAGCCATCATCGGAATGTTATAGACTAAGCTGTACCAATACCTCATTCCGGAATGTGATTGATTAAATTCCATTCATTTTCTGCTTGTATTTTTGCGGGAATCGTGTTATGATGTAGTCACATCGAAGATGTGCGGTGCGTCGGGGTTGACAGTCATATCCTGATGGCGTGTTTGCCCGAAGAGTGCGCCGCATCACGAGGTCGATGGGCAGATGTAGTTCATTGGTAGAATGCCAGCTTCCCAAGCTGGAAAGGCGGGTTCGATTCCCGTCATCTGCTGAGAAGACTCGGAATCCCGGCTGCGGGGTTCCGTTTTTTCATGTGAACCTCCATTCCACCGCTGACACCGCGGCACAAATAGTGATGAAAGAAGTGGCGTGGTTCTTTCACACGAGTGTTCATAAAAAAACCGGGAAGCCCTTAGGGGTAGGCTTCCCGGTTTTGTGGTCAGTGGACGAAACAGGGCTTGAACCTGCGACCCCACACATGTGAAGCGTGTGCTCTCCCGGCTGAGCTATTCGTCCGAACCGAGAGATAGTATATCACAGGTTTCTAAAAAATGCGATAGGAAAATGAAAAAAAGTTGAAAAAAATATGGGAGCTGCGTTGGCGGCCCCCAAAATGCGATAGGAAATAGAAAAGTCGAAAGAAATGGGAGCTGCGTAGGTGGCTCCCAAAATGCGATAGGAAAATGAAAAAAGTTGAAAAAAAATGGGAGCTGCGTTGGCGGCTCCCGGTAATAACGAATATGTGCATCCAAGCCTTAGCTCAGCATACCGCCGTCCACGCGGTAGTTGGAACCGGTTACAAATGTGGAGTCGTCGCTGGCGAGGAAGAGCACCAGGGCAGCCACGTCCTTGGGGTCGGCGTAGCGCCCCAGGGGGATGCCCGTGGCGACCTGCTCGTGGGAGGCGCCGGAACCGCTCTCCAGGGAGCGCATCATGCGGGTCTCCACCGGGGAGGGGTGCACGGAGTTCACGCGCACCTGGTACGGGGCGGACTCTACGGCGGCGATGCGGGTCATGCCGGTAATGGCGAACTTGGATGTGACATAGGGCGAAACGGGCATGGGCCCGGCGGTCAGCCCGCCGATGGAGGACATGTTGATGACGCTGCCGGATTTCTTTGCGTAAAGCACGGGCAGCACGTACTTGAGGCCCAGCCATGTACCCCGGACGTTGATGGCCATCACCCGGTCGAAGTCCTCCACCTCGGCATCCACGATGGGGGCTACCTTGCCCTCGATGCCGGCGTTGTTGAAGAGGATGTCGATGGTGCCGAATCGGTCCAACGTGGCCTTGACGTAGCTCTGCACGCCCTCCACCGTGGCGGTGTCGGCGGGGATGCCGATGACGCTGTCACCGTACTCGGCAACCTGGGCCATCGCTGCGTCCACCGTCGCCTGCCTGGAGCCCACGATGGTCACTTTGGCGCCCTCGGCCAAGAACAGTTTGGCGGTCACCAGGCCGATCCCGCCCGAACCGCCTGTGATGATTGCTACTTTTCCATCCAGTTTTCCCATAATTACCTCCGTTTTCTCGCCGGTTACAGATGAAAAGGGTGGAGCGCACTTCATGTGTATGCGGCGGTATTGCGCTTATTGTACCATACTTCTCTAGCGGTGTCACTCATATTTTGCTGTTGCAGTGGTCCGCCTGCAAATGTTTTGCCCCACCTGCCAATGTATTGCTCCACCAACCAAACAATGCGGGTTCGGTAGGTTTAGCCGGCGGGGCAATAGTGATCCCGCCAGGAATGCGCCGGCTGCCATCCCAGCAATTTTTTCGCCTTGGCGTTGGAGTACAGTGTCTCGTATCCTGCGAGTTCGCCCCGGATGTCGGTGATGTCCGGGAAAACGGCCCGGATCAGATCCCGGCTCTTTATATCCATGCAGTTGTCGTCCGCCGCCAGGTTCATGACATCGCAGCCCAGGCCGTCCTTCTCTATGGCCAGGCGGCAGGCGGAGGCGATGTCCCGGGCGTCGATGTAGTTCCACACATTGAGCACCCGCTTGAAAGGGTCGTGTATCCATCCCTTGAAATGCCCATACATGGGTTCCGTGATGACATTGCCCAGGCGAAATGAGATGATCTGCATCCCATGGCGTCGGTGGATGCCCTCGGCGGCCTTCTCGGCGGCGATTTTGCCTATGCCGTAGCAGTCCTCCGCCAGGGCCGGGTGTTCTTCGTCCACGGGGAAATACACCGGGCGCAGGTGGTGCCGGGAAAAACAGAACCCATAGGCACATTCGCTGGACGCCACCACGGCTTTCTTTATGCCAAGGTTGTCTGCCGCTTCCAAAATATTATATGCAGCTACGACGTTGTTGGCGAATGTGACGTGGCTGGTGTAGATGCCTGGCCTGGGGAGGGCGGCCAGGTGCACCACGCCCATGGCGCCGGAGAGCGCGGAGTATACCTGCCCTGCGTCGGTCAGGTCCGCCAGGAGGTTCTCCTGGCAGATGTTCTCTTTCGGCGGCACCCTGTCCACGCCCACCACATGGTATCCGCACTCGACGAAATGCCTGGCCACGTCCGGTCCCAGCAGGCCCGCAGTACCGGTGATGACGATCCTGTTGGGATCGCCGGCCCTTTTGGGATCGCCGGCCCTTTTGGTCTCGCCGGCCCTTTTGGCGTCGCCGGCCCTTTTGGTCTCGCCGGCCCTTTTGGGATCGCCGGAGCCGGGGATAGCGGAGGCTTTTTCAGAGTCGGCGCCCGCCGGCAAGTCTTGGCCTTTTACCCAATTAACTTCTTTTTGCGGATTCACGGCAGAACTCCTTTCTGCGGGGGATGTGCGTTTCCTGCTGCGTTTGCTTTGCCGGAGATAATCGATAATGCGGTCAACTAAGCGAGCGATACAGCAGGGGGGGGGGCGGGCACAGCGGCTACTCCACCGGCGCATTCTTGTTCCTAAATTCGCTGGGGCGGGCACAGCGGCTACTCCACCGGCGCGTTCTTGTTCCTAAATTCGCTGGGGCTGCACAGCGGCTACTCCACCGGCGCGTTCTTGTTCCTAAATT
>JAISUG010000003.1 GCA_031272185.1 Lachnospiraceae bacterium | reverse complement strand
GCATATGGGTGGCGGGGGTGTATCTCCATCTTCGTGCAGCGCTCCCACACCTCGATGATCTCGTTCACGTCGGAGAGGTTCAGCTTCGGGTCAATGCCCTGGGAGAACATATTGTACGCCAGGTTGATGACATCCACGTTGCCCGTGCGCTCGCCGTTGCCAAAGAGGGTGCCCTCTACCCGCTGGGCGCCCGCCAGCAGGGCCAGCTCCGTGGCCGCCACGCCTGTCCCCCGGTCATTGTGGGGGTGTACGCTCAGGATGATGCTGTCCCTGTCCTTGAAATGGGTGTCCATCCACTCTATCTGGTCCGCATATACATTGGGCGTGGTCATCTCCACGGTGGACGGCAGGTTCATGATGACCTGGTTTTCCGGGGTCGCCCCCCATGCGTCCTGCACCGCGGTGCAGATGTCCAGCGCGAAATCCAGCTCCGTGCCTGTGAAACTCTCCGGCGAATACTCCAGCACCAGCTTGCCGTCAAAAGACTTGGCGCCTTCCTTGACCAGGTTCACCGCATCCACAGCGATCTGCTTGATCTCCTCCCTGTCCATATGGAAGACCACGTCCCTTTGGAGCGTCGACGTGGAGTTGTAGATGTGGAACACCACGTTTTTGATGCCCTGTATGGCCTCGAATGTCCGCTGGATCAAATGGTCCCTGCACTGGGTCAGCACCTGCACCCGCACATCGTCTGGGATCATGTTGCGCTCCACCAGCTGGCGCAGGAAATCGAACTCGATCTGGGAAGCGGCCGGGAACCCTATCTCGATCTCCTTGAACCCCAGCTTCACCAGCAGCTGGAACATCTCGACCTTTTCCTCCACCACCATGGGCTCCACCAAAGCCTGGTTGCCGTCGCGCAGGTCCACGCTGCACCACACGGGCGCCTGGGTGATCTCTTTGCTTGGCCAGCGCCGCTGGGGGAAATCCACCACCGGCACCTTTTTATACTTATCAAACTTCAACATGGTCTACCTCCTTACCAGTGTGGGCCCCGCCCACACGGACACATGCTGCCGGCGCCGCCATTTTTGTCCGCCGGGCATGTACGTCTGCAAGTTGCTATGAATGGTATCACTACCCTGCCACCGCCGCCGGGGCCTATCCGCCGCCCGCACACCGATGGCTGCCAAAGCCGCTGCCACGAAACCCTCGCCCTGGCTTCATAGTCGGTAAACCACGCCATACCGCTTCACGACGAAAATCGTGACCTTTGTGGGCATAGCCCCATATGACATCCCCTCCCCACCATATAACATTTTATCAAACGGGCTTCCCCCGCCACTTGCAACCAAGCTGCGGGCACACCCAAACTACATCCGGTACATCGCGCCTCCGCCGGGAATGCCATTCACCGGCAGGATGCCGCACCTGACAAGAGCAAGCCCGTGAAAGTCATCACCAATCACTGCAGTTTCCCTGCGCCCGCGCCCTTCACCAGAGCATCCAGAGTCGGCTCCACCTGGAGCGTCACCCGGTTCGCCACATGGAAAGCATCGTCATAACGCTCGATGATCACAGGCTCCCCCTGGATGTCCTCGGCAGTTTTCACCGCATAATAGTACAGCTGCGTCTTGCCCGGGTATGTGGTGTTGCGCCCGTCCCTGGTGGACAGCGCGGCGCCCGCCACCTCATCCAGGTCAAATATCGTCGTCTCGGACTCGTCCTCGCCCTGGTAGATGAACAGGTCCGTCATCGTAGGGCGGTTCTCCCCGTCCGAGGTGTTGGTGTAGTTGAAATAGATCACCACCACAGGCGTGAACGTGTCCCGGGTCAGGTGGGCGCCGATGAACTCCAGCTTCCCGGCGGTGGCGCCGCTGCCCAACTCTATCACGTTGCTCTCGTCCGTTTCAAACCCGTCGTCCGGCACTTCCTTGTAGCTTTCCACCGTGAGGTCCAGCATCTCCACCTGCTGGTTGTCCTCGGACCAGTATATGGTGCCGGCTATCTCCCCGGTGATCTCCACCACGGTGTCGATGGGGATCTCCCCGTCCAGCTTCGAGACATTCAGGAAAAATGGTGTCTCGGCGTTGCGGGAAATCCACCCCAGCTGGTACGCATAGGGTTCGTCCAGTTCCTCCAGCTCCATCTCGTCCCTGGCCGTGTAGGCCATGGCATAAAACGAAAATGTCCCCGTGATGCCGTCGTAGTGGTACTCTTTGTCCAGATCTTTAGGGTTGGAGATCATGTGGTTCAGATTTGCGTACTTCGTCTCTTCCGAAACCGGCCCCACACCCAGCGCATCCTGTGCATCCGAGTAGACATCCTTGACCTTGTCGGCCGCGGAGCATCCCGCCACCGCCATACTCACCGCACAGACGGCCGCCGTCACCGCCCAGGCGGCGGCGACCCTTTTCACCCGGCCAAACCCGGCAAACCCTGCCCTCTCCATCGAACCTCCCTATATCAGTCAACCTCGCCCGCCGCCCCGTGGCGGCGGACATCTGCAGCATACACAATCGATACGGTCCCCGCCTCAGGGTCGCCCCCATCTATAGCATGCGCCCGCCACTGCGGCGCATGGCCCTGTGCCGACGGCGGTGTCTTCCCCCATCATGCCGGCGGCGCGTCGTCGTAGTCCGACGGGTCGTCCCCGAAATTCAGCGTCTGGTCCGCAAAATCGTCGTCCTGCATCACGAACACCTCGTCGTCGGACAACGGGATGTCGTCCTCCGGCTCCAGCTCCGTGTTCAGGCGCACGTTGCGGTATTTCTTCATGCCCGTCCCCGCAGGGATGAGCTTGCCGATGATGACATTCTCCTTCAGGCCTATGAGCCTGTCGATCTTGCCGTTGATGGCCGCCTCCGTCAGGACCTTGGTGGTTTCCTGGAAAGACGCCGCCGACAGGAAGGAATCCGTGGCCAGGGAGGCCTTGGTGATACCCAGCATGACCTGCTTGCCCTCGGCGGGCTTTTTCCCCTGGGCCACCAGCGACTCGTTCATGTCGATGTAGTCCAGCACGTCCATGGACTCGCCCGGCAGCCTTTCGCTGTCGCCCACCTCCTCCAGCCTGACCTTTTTCAGCATCTGGCGCACGATCACCTCGATGTGCTTGTCGTTGATCTCCACGCCCTGGCGCCTGTACACCCGCTGCACTTCCTGTATCATGTAGTCCTGCACGCTCCTCACGCCCTTGATCTTCAGCAGGTCGTGTGGGTTGATGCTGCCTTCGGTGAGCTCGTCGCCCGCCTCCAGCTCATCCCCGTCCGCTATCTTGATGCGGGAGCCGTATGGGATCAGGTATGTCTTGGAGTTGCCGGTCTGTGGGTCGGTGATGATGACCTCGCGCTTTTTCTTGGTGTCGCGGATCACGGCGGTCCCGCCGAACTCGGCTATGATGGCCAGGCCCTTGGGCTTGCGCGCCTCGAACAGCTCCTCCACCCGGGGGAGACCCGTCGTGATGTTGCTTTCGGCTATGCCGCCGGTCTGGAACGTGCGCATGGTCAGCTGGGTGCCCGGCTCGCCGATGGACTGGGCCGCGATGATGCCCACCGCCTCGCCCACCTGCACGCTAAGCCCTGTGGCCATGTTGGCGCCGTAGCATTTGGCGCAGACGCCCACGTGGGATTTGCAGCTGAGCACGGTGCGGATCTTGACGGTTTTCTTGCCTGTTTTTTCCAGCACGTCCATCACCCTGCGCGCCCTGGCGTTGGTGACCATATGGTTCGCCTTCACCACCACCTCCCCTGTGTCAGGGTCCGTGATGGTCTCGGCGATGTAACGCCCTGTCAGCCTCTCCTGAAGCCCCTCCAGCACCTCTTTCCCGTCCATGAACGCCTTGATCTCCATGTAGGGGATGTCCCGGTCCTCGCAGCAGTCTATCTCCCGGATGATCAGATCCTGGGAAACGTCCACCAGGCGGCGGGTCAGGTACCCTGAGTCGGCGGTGCGCAGCGCGGTGTCCGAGAGCCCTTTCCGGGCGCCGTGGGCGGAAATGAAGTATTCCAGCACGTCCAGCCCCTCGCGGAAATTGGACTTGATGGGCAGCTCGATGGTGTGCCCCGTGGTATCCTGCATGAGGCCGCGCATCCCCGCCAGCTGCTTGATCTGCTTGTCGGAGCCCCTGGCGCCGGAATCCGCCATCATCTTGATGTTGTTGTAGGCATCCAGCCTGTTCATCAGGTCCTCGGTCAGGCGCCTGTCGATGTCGTTCCACACCGCGATGACTTCCTTGTAGCGGTCCTCTTCCTTCACCAGGCCCCGGCGGCTGTTGCGGGCGATCTGGTCCACCTTTTCCTGTGCCTCCGCCAGGAGGGCTTCCTTGCTGGCCGGCACCGTCATGTCGGAGACCGACACGGTCATGGCGGACCTGGTGGCGTATTTGTACCCGATGGACTTGATGTCATCCAGCGTCTCGGCGGTCTTGGAAGCGCCATGGACGTCGATGACCCTCTCCAATATCTGCTTGCACTGCTTTTTGCCGACCAGGAAATTGATTTCCAGCTTCAGCTCGTTGCCGGGTATGGACCGGTCCACGAACCCCAGGTCCTGGGGGATGATCTCATTGAACAAGAACCGCCCCACCGTGGATTCCAGGATATCCTGCTTCTGGGTGCCGTCAGGCATGGTGCCTGTCACCCGCGCCTTTATCTTGGAGTGCAGGGTGACGCTCCCGTTCTCATAGGCCAGTATCGCCTCGTTAATGCTCTTGAACACCTTCCCCTCGCCTTTGGCGCCCGGGCGTTCCTGCGTCAGGTAGTAGATACCCAGCACCATGTCCTGGCTGGGCACCGTCACCGGCCCGCCGTCCGAGGGCTTCAGGAGGTTGTTGGGCGAGAGCAGCAAAAACCGGCACTCCGACTGGGCCTCCACCGAAAGGGGCAGGTGGACGGCCATCTGGTCGCCGTCGAAATCGGCGTTGAACGCGGTGCAGACCAGGGGGTGCAGCTTGATGGCCTTGCCCTCCACCAGCACGGGCTCGAAGGCCTGTATCCCCAGGCGGTGCAGCGTGGGCGCGCGGTTGAGCATCACCGGGTGCTCCTTGATGACGTCTTCCAGCACGTCCCAGACCTCCGTCTGGAGGCGCTCCACCATCTTCTTGGCGTTTTTGATGTTGTGGGCCAGGTTGTTCTGCACCAATTCCTTCATGACGAAGGGTTTGAACAGCTCGATGGCCATCTCTTTGGGCAGGCCGCACTGGTAGATCTTGAGCTCCGGCCCCACCACGATGACGGAACGGCCCGAGTAGTCCACGCGCTTGCCCAGGAGGTTCTGGCGGAACCGCCCCTGCTTGCCCTTGAGCATGTCGGACAGGGATTTGAGCGCCCTGTTGCCGGGGCCCGTCACGGGCCTGCCCCTCCGGCCGTTGTCGATGAGCGCGTCCACCGCCTCCTGGAGCATGCGTTTCTCGTTGCGCACGATGATGTCCGGGGCCCCCAGTTCCAGGAGCCTCGCCAGGCGGTTGTTGCGGTTGATGATGCGGCGGTACAGGTCATTCAGGTCCGAGGTGGCGAAACGCCCGCCGTCCAGCTGCACCATGGGGCGCAGGTCCGGCGGTATCACCGGTATCACCGTCATGACCATCCATTCCGGTTTGTTGCCCGAGAGGCGGAACGCTTCCACCACTTCCAGGCGTTTGATGATCCGGGCGCGCTTCTGCCCGGTGCTGTCCTTGAGCCCTTTGCGCAGCTCGGCGGAGTCCTTGTCCAGGTCAATGGCCTGGAGCAGCTCCTGTATGGCCTCGGCCCCCATGCCCACCCGGAATGTGCCGTGCCCGTACTTTTCCAGCTCTTCCCGGTACTCCTTCTCGGAGAGGACCTGCTTGTAGCTAAGTCCCGTGTCCCCGGCGTCCAGCACGATGTAGGACGCAAAATACAGCACCTTTTCCAGCGTCCGGGGAGATATCTCCAGGATCAGCCCCATCCTGCTGGGGATCCCCTTGAAATACCAGATATGGGAAACGGGCGCCGCGAGCTTGATGTGCCCTATGCGCTCCCTGCGCACGCTGGCCTTGGTGACTTCCACGCCGCAGCGGTCGCAGGTGATGCCCTTGTAGCGGATCTTTTTGTATTTGCCGCAGTGGCACTCCCAGTCCTTTGACGGGCCGAATATCTTCTCGCAGAACAAGCCCTCTTTTTCCGGTTTGAGTGTGCGGTAGTTGATGGTTTCGGGTTTTTTCACCTCGCCGTGGGTCCATTCCATTATCTTTTCAGGCGAAGCCAAGCCGATCTTGATGGCGTCAAAGGTCATCGGCTGGTAAGTTTCGTTCATATCCGGCATGCGCGATACCCCCTTTTGTTGTGGAGCCCCTGTGCGTCTTCATCCCCAAGCGGTCCGCCCCCGCCCGAAGCTATTTCCCGGAATCGTCGTCCGGCTCTTCGTCGTCGTCGAGGGAATCGTAGGACACGTCGGAGTAGTCCTCCTCGACCGCGCCCGTGTCGATCTCCTCGCCCAGCTCCTCTTCGGTCAGGTCATCCTCGTCGTCGTCCCAGTCGTCGTCCTCGCTAAGGTCTATCATCTGCGACCCGTCCAGGCGCTGCATCTGGAAACCGCTCCTGCCATAGGCCTCTTCCCTGCGCCCGACGCGGTCCTCCTCCATGATGGCCCGCATGCTGGGGTCGCCGTAGTCGATGGTTTCGTTCATCTCCACTTCGGTGTTGTCGTCGCGCAGCACCCGCATGTCCAGCCCCAGGGACTGCAGTTCCTTGAGCAGCACCTTGAAAGACTCGGGAATGCCCGGCTGTGGGATGTTCTCGCCCTTGATGATGGCCTCGTAGGTCTTGACGCGGCCCACCACGTCGTCGGACTTCACGGTGAGTATTTCCTGCAATGTGTACGACGCGCCATATGCCTCCAGCGCCCACACCTCCATCTCGCCGAACCGCTGCCCGCCGAACTGCGCCTTGCCCCCCAGGGGCTGCTGCGTCACCAGCGAGTACGGGCCGGTGGAACGGGCATGGATCTTGTCGTCCACCAGGTGGTGCAGCTTCAGGTAATGCATGTGGCCGATGGTGACGGGGCTGTCGAACTCCTCGCCGGTGCGCCCGTCCCGCAGCGTCACCCTGCCGTCCCGCCCGATGGGCACGCCCTTCCACAGCTCCCTGTGCTCCAGGTGGGCGCCCAGGTAGTCCATGACTTCCTCACGCACCAGACCCTTGTATTTTTTCTCGAAGTCTTCCCACTCGGTGTTCACGTAGTCGTTGGCCAGCTCCAGCGCATCCGTGATGTCGTTCTCGTCGGCGCCGTCGAAAACCGGCACGGCGATGTCGAAACCCAGGGCCTTGGCCGCCAGGGACAAGTGTGTCTCCAGGACCTGGCCGATGTTCATGCGGCTGGGAACGCCCAGGGGGTTCAGCACGATGTCCAGCGGGCGCCCGTTCGGGAGGAAAGGCATGTCCTCCACCGGCAGTATGCGGGAAACCACGCCCTTGTTTCCATGGCGGCCCGCCATCTTGTCGCCCACCGAGATCTTGCGTTTCTGGGCAATGTATATGCGCACGGTCTCGTTCACGCCGGGGCTCAGCTCGTCGCCGTTGTCCCGGGTGAACACCTTAGCGTCCACCACGATGCCGTAGGCGCCATGGGGCACTTTCAGCGAGGTGTCCCGCACTTCCCTGGCTTTTTCGCCGAATATCGCCCGCAGCAGCCTCTCCTCCGCGGTGAGCTCCGTCTCCCCTTTGGGGGTCACTTTGCCCACCAGGATGTCGCCCGCGCGCACCTCCGCGCCTATGCGGATGATCCCCCGCTCGTCCAGGTCCTTCAGCGCCTCCTCGCCCACGCCGGGCACGTCCCGGGTGATCTCCTCGGGGCCCAGCTTCGTGTCCCTGGCCTCGGCCTCGTACTCCTCTATGTGGACGGAGGTGTAGACGTCGTCCTGGACCAGGCGCTCGGACAAAAGCACCGCGTCCTCGTAGTTGTACCCCTCCCAGTTCATGAACCCGATGAGGGGGTTTTTGCCCAATGCGATCTCGCCGTTGCTGGTGCTGGGGCCGTCCGCGATGATCTCGCCCTCGGCCACGGCATCGCCCCTGTAAACCAGCGGTTTCTGGTTGTAGCAGTTGCTCTGGTTGCTGCGTTTGAACTTGGTGAGGCGGTAGACGTCCTTGCCGCCGCCGTCGTCGCGCTTGACGATGATCTCCGACGCGCTGACCCGTTCCACCTTGCCTGAGTGTTTGGCCACCACGCACACCCCGGAGTCCACCGCGGCCTTTGCCTCTATCCCGGTGCCCACCACAGGCGCCTCTGTCACCAGAAGCGGCACCGCCTGGCGCTGCATGTTGGAACCCATCAGCGCGCGGTTGGCGTCGTCATTTTCCAGGAAAGGTATCATGGACGTGGCCACGGAAAACACCATCTTCGGGGAGACGTCCATCAGGTCGATGCTGGTCTTCAAAAACTCGCTGGTCGCCTCCTTGAAGCGGCCGGAGACATTGTTGCGGAGGAAATGCCCCGCCTCGTCCAGGGGCGTGTTGGCCTGGGCCACCACGTAGTTGTCTTCCTCGTCGGCGGTGAGGTACTCCACCTCGTCCGTGACCACCGGGTTCTCCGGGTCGGTTTTGTCCACCCTGCGGTAGGGCGCCTCGATGAACCCGTACTCGTTCACCCTGGCATAGGTGGCCAGGGAGTTGATGAGCCCGATGTTCGGGCCTTCCGGCGTCTCTATGGGGCACATGCGCCCATAGTGGGTGTAATGCACGTCGCGCACCTCGAACCCCGCGCGGTCGCGGCTTAGCCCGCCCGGCCCCAGCGCCGACAGGCGGCGCTTGTTGGTCAGCTCAGAGAGCGGGTTGTTCTGGTCCATGAACTGGGACAGCTGGGAGCTGCCGAAAAACTCCTTCACCGCCGCGGTCACCGGCTTGATGTTGATCAGCGACTGGGGCGTGATGTTCTCCATGTCCTGGGTGGTCATGCGCTCGCGCACCACCCTCTCCATCCTGGACAGGCCGATGCGGTACTGGTTCTGCAGCAGCTCGCCCACGGCGCGGATGCGCCGGTTCCCCAGGTGGTCGATGTCGTCCTTGTTGCCGATGAGCTCCTCCAGGTGCAGGTTATAGTTGATGGAGGCCAATATGTCGGCCTTGGTGATGTGTTTGGGCACCAGCTCGCGCAGGCTCTTCTTCACGGCCTGCTTCATCGCCTCGATGTTCTTCTCCCCCTTGGTGTCGGCGCCGTCGGGGAACTCCTCCAGCAGCTTTTCCAGGGCCGGGTAGAACACCAGCTCCTTGACGCCCGCGTCGGCGGGGTCGAAGGGGACGTATTTGGACAGGTCCACCATCATGTTGGACAGGACCTTGACCTTGCGCTTCACGCCGTCGCGCTCCACCCTGCTCTCCACCCAGACGCTGGGGATGGCCGCATCCTGTATGGCCGTGGCCAGGTCCGCGTCCACCACGGCGCCCGCCTCCGCCAGCACCTCACCGGTGTTCTGGTCCACCACGTCCTCCATCAGGGTCAGGCCTTTGATGCGGTTCTTGAAATGCAGCTTTTTGTTGAATTTGTAGCGGCCCACTTTCGCCAGGTCGTACCTGCGCGGGTCGAAGAACATGCTGTTGAGCAGGCTTTCCGCGCTGTCCACGCTCAAGGGCTCGCCCGGGCGGATCTTCTTATAGAGCTCCAGCAGCCCGTCCTGGTAGTTTTCCGCCACGTCTTTGGACAGGGTGGCCAGGAGTTTCGGGTCCTCGCCGAACAGGTCCACTATCTCGGGGTTCGTGCCATACCCCAGCGCGCGCACCAAAACAGTGACCGGAACCTTGCGGGTGCGGTCAACCCTGGCGTAGAATATGTCATTGGAGTCGGTTTCGTATTCCAGCCAAGCGCCCCGGTTGGGTATGACGGTGCAGGAATACAACTCCTTGCCCAGCTTGTCGTGGGTGACCCCGTAGTAGATGCCCGGGGACCTCACCAGCTGGCTCACGATGACGCGCTCCGCGCCATTGATGACAAACGAGCCCGTCTCCGTCATGAGGGGCAGGTCGCCCATGAATATCTCGTGCTCGTTGTATTCGTCTTTTTCTTTATTATAAAGGCGTACTTTTACCTTCAGCGGGGCCGCATAGGTGGCGTCCCTCTCCTTGCATTCCTCGATGGTGTACTTGGTGTCGTCCTTGCACAGCTGGAAATCAAGGATTTCGAGGCTAAGGTGTCCTGCGAAATCGGCTATGGGCGATATGTCGTTAAACACTTCCCGCAAGCCTTCGGACAGAAACCACTTGTAAGAATCCTGCTGAATCTCGATCAGGTTGGGCATCCCCAGGACCTCTTTCTGCCTGGCATACGTCATGCGAGTGTTCTTGCCTACCCTGATCGGGCGCATCCTGCTTTTTTCCATTGACAGTTCACCCCTATCCCTTTATGATGCAACTATGGTTTCGCGTGTTCACTATATCAAATTCCCTGAAACCCCACTGAAACGTGTCCTCGCCATGTGTTCCCTGAAACTCCATCGAAACGCATCTCACCCCCAAACATGAAAAACCGGCACCACATCCACGCAGGGCCGCTTCAGTCGCCCCGCTGCGATTGGTTTCCAAGAAAAAAGCACATAATCTCATGATAGTGCAACTTTCATCATAGCACAGGCTTTCAGATATGTCAAGAATTTTTCCCTTGATTTTTTTCATAAATAATGCTAGACTGTGTAAGGTCACTCTTTAGCCAGCCGATAAGCCGGCGGGGCGGGCCCGCGCCCCCCGCATCATTGCGGGTGGCGCGGCCGCGAAGTAATTGTAGTCTTTCGTTTTTGTGGCCGCCCCTTGGCGGCGTGGGGGTACTTATGCTAAACACTGTCCTGGTTGTCTTGTTGATCGTGCTGGCCGTGGTCGCGGCCGTGCTTGCCGTGCTGTACTTCCTGGGCAGGCGCCTGGAAAAAAAGCAAAACGAGCAGCAGGCAGCCATCGCCGCCGCAGCCCAGACCGCATCCATATTGGTCATCGACAAAAAGAAAATGAAGATCACCCAGGCCGGCTTCCCCAAGCTCGTCACCGACCAGTGGCCCAAGTACATGCGCTGGGCGAAAGTCCCCGTGGTCAAAGCCAAGATCGGCCCCAAGATCATGAGCCTCATCGCCGACGAGAAGGTATTTGCCACACTCCCGGTCAAAACCGAGGCCAAGGTGGTCGTCAGCGGCATCTATATCACCCAGATCAAGAGCATCCGGGGCGGGGCGGTGCCACCCCCCCCGAAAAAGAAAGGGCTGGCGGCGCTGGCCGAGCGTCTGCGCAGGGACCGCAAGTCCTGAAGCGGCGTTTTTGCCGACCGCCTGTCCCCCGCAGGCACCAGCCAAACCATGGCCCCATGGGGTCACGGCGCAAGCCCAAGCGCCGGGCGCATCTTTTTTCCTGGATGCCCCGGCGCTTTTCCCTTTACAGGCCCTCTGCCACTGAAGCGGCAGGCGTTGCCGACTCCTTGGTTTTGACTTTGGTACATAGGGCTTTACAGGCCCTCTGCCACTGAAGCGGCAGGCGTTGCCGACTCCTTGGTTTTCACTTTAGTACATGGGGCTTTACAGGGACTCTGCCACTTTAGCTACCCGCTCCGCAGTGAACCCAAAGTGTTTGAACAGCTCCCCTGCGGGGCCTGAAGCGCCGAACCCGTGCATGGTCACATAGGCGCCGTCCAGCCCCACGTATTTGCCCCAGCCGAAGTCGCTTAAGGCTTCCACCGCCACGCGCTTCCTGACAGATTTTGGCAGGACGCTCTCCCTATAGCTTTCGGGCTGCTCGTCGAACAGCTCCAGGCATGGCATGCTCACCACCCGGGCATCGATGCCTTTTTCAGCCAGCAGGGTCTTTGCGTCCACCGCCAGGGACACTTCCGAGCCGGTGGCCATGAGTATCACGTCGGGCTCGCTGCCGTGGGCGTCCGACAGGATATACCCACCCCGCAGGGCTTCCTTGGAGGAACCGTCCAGCTGGGGCAGGTTCTGCCTGGTCAATACCAAAGCGGTGGGCGCATGTCTCACCGTGGCGGCGAAATACCACGCCGCGGCCGTCTCCGTGGCGTCAGCGGGGCGGAACACGTAGAAATTGGGCATGGCCCGCAGCATGGCCAGCTGCTCCACAGGCTCGTGGGTGGGCCCGTCCTCCCCCACGCCTATGCTGTCGTGGGTCAGCACGAATGTCAGTGGCAGCCCCATCAGCGCGGACAGCCTGGCCATGGGCTTCGTGTAGTCGCTGAACACGAAAAACGTGGACACATAGGCCCGCAGCCCACCATGGAGGGTCAGGCCGTTGCCGATGGCGGTCATGGACAGTTCCCGCACCCCGAAATGCAGGTTCCTCCCCCCGTAGTTCCCTTTGGCGAAATCCCCCGCGCCGCTCATGTTGGTCTTGGTGGAGGGCGCCAGGTCGGCCGCCCCACCCACCAGGTTTGGCATGGCGTCTTTCAGGCGGTTCAGCATCACCCCTGACAGGATGCGGGTGGCATTGGGCTTTTGCTCGAACGCCCAGTAATCCGGGTCGTCGTACAGCTTCTTCGCAAAATCATCCAGAGACCTTTCATCGGCGAAGTACCGGTCCCACAGCTCCTTCTTGTCCGGGTGCGCCAAGGCATACCCGGCAAACAGCTCGTCCCAGGCAGCTTCCTTGGCCGCGCCCACCGCCGCCAGTTCCTTGTAATGCCCATACACATCCCCGGGCACGTAAAAAGGCTCCTGCGATTCCCACCCCAGGAATTCTTTCATGGCAGTGATGTTTTCCGCACCCAGCGGCTCCCCGTGGGCGCTGGCCTTGCCCTGCTTGGCGGGGCAGCCGTACCCGATCTCGGTCTTGATAGTGATAAATGACGGGCGGGTCTTGTCAGCTTTCGCAGCCTCGATGGCCGCGCCGATGGCGCCCAGGTCGTTGCCGTCTTCCACCAGAAGGGTCTGGAACCCGAACGCCTGCATCCTCAGCTCCACGTTTTCCGTGAAAGCCTGGTCCGTGGCGCCCTCTATGGAGATACGGTTGGAATCGTACAGGATGATCAGTTTGGAAAGGCCCAGGGTCCCCGCCAGGGAAAATGCCTCCGAGGAAATCCCCTCCATCATGCAGCCGTCGCCGCCCAGCGCATATGTGTAGTGGTCCACCACCGGGAAACCGTCCGCGTTGAACACCGCCGACAGGTGGGCTTCCGCCATCGCCATCCCCACGGCCATGGCCATCCCCGCGCCCAGCGGGCCCGTGGTGGCTTCCACCCCCGCGGTATGCCCGTACTCCGGGTGCCCGGGCGTCTTGGAACCCATCTGCCTGAAATGCGCCATGTCATCCACCGTCAGCCCGTACCCGAACAGATGCAGCAGGGCATACAGCAGCGTGGAGCCGTGGCCGCCCGACAGCACGAACCGGTCCCGGTTCGCCCACTTGGGGTTGGCGGGGTTGTGGCTCAGATGGTGCGCCCACAGTTCATAGGCCATGGCCGCGCACCCCAGGGGCAGCCCCGGGTGGCCGGAATTGGCCTTTTGTATCGCATCAGCCGCCAGCACACGGATGGCGTTTACGGATTTTACGTCAATCGAACCCATGGTGACCTCCATTATTTGTCCCCGAACACCGCGATATAATCCTTCTTGAACTTCTCTATGCCCGCATCCGTCAGGGGGTGCTTCGTCATCTGCTCTATGACGCTGTACGGCACTGTGGCGATATCCGCGCCCGCCAGCGCGCAGTCTGTCACATGGATGGTGTTGCGGATGCTTGCGGCGATGATCTCCGTCTCCAGCCCATAGTTGTCAAATATCTCCACGATCGTCTCGATGAGATCCACCCCCGGCTGGGAAATGTCGTCCAACCGCCCCAAAAACGGCGAAACGAACGCAGCGCCGGCCCTCGCGGCCAGCAGCGCCTGGTTGGCGGTGAAAATCAGGGTCACGTTCACCTTGATGCCCTCTTTGGACAATGTCTTGGTGGCCTTCAGGCCTTCCGCGGTCATGGGGATCTTCACCACCATGTTCGGGTGGATGGCGGCGATCTCCCGCCCCTCCTTGATCATGTCCTCGGCATTCACGGTGGTGGCTTTCACCTCGCCGCTGATGGGCCCGTCCACGATGGAGGCGATCTCCGCAATCACCTGCTTGAAGTCCCGGCCCTCCTTGGCGATGAGCGACGGGTTGGTTGTCACCCCGCATATCACGCCCATGTCATTGGCCTTCTTGATGTCCGCCACATTGGCGGTGTCGATGAAAAGTTTCATGGTATCCTCCTGTTCGGCGCCCGCCTGGCCGGCCACACCGCCGCCGGGGCTGCCCCGCTTCGCTCCTAAGTAACAATGTGTGCTCCGCACGCATTTGAGCGGTCCGCACGCATTTGTGTGCTCCCCACGCATTTGTGCGGTCCGCACGCATTTGTGCGCTGCGCATGCATTAGTACTTGCAATAAGATAATATACCACCAACTTCCGCAAAGTCAAGCGTAATTATGCGGAAGTTTTGCGTTATTTTGCGTTAGTTCTTGTGCAGGTTTCTGCCTCCCGGCCAAAGTCACCTTGGGCGCGGGCACATCGAAACCTACTTGACCGAGCCGCATCCTCATGTATGTTCCGGCCAAGCGTGCTTGACCCTGGTTTCTGCGTGATTCTGCGTGACGCCCCATTCTCCATACAAGTGCTGCGCACACCTTGCAACGAACAACTTTGCGTCCCCCTCAAACCCAGGTAGTCCATGCTCCGTACAAGTGCCGGGTACGCTTTGCAACCTTACACGCACTCCAGCCCCCGCGCCCTGTACTCTTCCAGCACGGCATCTTCCACGCCTTCGTCGGTCACCAGGGTGGATATCCCTTCCAGCTCGCTTAGGAAGAACTTGGAAACGGTGTTGAATTTCGTGGGGTTCACCAGGCTGATGACCTGGCCGCTCACCGCGATGAACTGCCGCTTGATCCCCACTTCGGGTTGGTAGGGTATGGTCAGCCCGAATTCCGGGTGGATGCCGTACACCCCCATGAAGCAGATGTCCGGGTGGTACTCCCTGGCCTGGCGCTCCGCATCGGTGCCCACCACAGTCAGCGTCTCCCGCAGCAGGTGCCCACCCACCATGTACACGTCTATGCGCTTCTCCATGCACGCCTGGGCGATGGGGTAGCTGTTGGTCACCACCGTCAGCTTGAGGTCTGCGGGGATGGCCCTCACCAGCACCAGGTTCGCGCTGCTGCCGTCGATGGCCACCAATTGGTCTTCCGATATGAACTGCAGCGCCTTCGCCGCCATGCGCTGCTTGATGTCCAGGTTGCGGTTCTCCCTCTCCAGGTAGTCCACCACCCTGCGGGAAATCGGCAGCGCACCGCCATAGACCCGCTTCAGCTTCCCGTTTTGGTCCAGTTCCAGCAGGTCCCTGCGTATGGTGTCCTCCGACACATTCAGCTCCACCGCCAGCTTGCTGGCCACGATCTTGCCCTTGAGCGCCAGTTTGTGCAGGATCTGCCCCTGCCTATCGTCTTTCAGCATACTCCCCCTGATTCTAATGCGGGCATGGCCCGCAACCCTATCGGGCAGCAACATTTCCTGCCCGCCATGAAAAACCACTCCCCGATCTATCGCCCCACCAACCGAACTATGTGCGTTCGACATTAGTCGCAACCTTGCGCAAGGCTTAGTCGGCGTGGCAATAGTATTGTGTTGCGGCAAACAGTATGCCGGCACGACGGGCATCACGCACCCCGCTGCCCGTAGTAAGCCCCCGGCCCGTGCTTGCGCATGAAATGCTTGTCCTGGATGCATGCGGGCGCGCTCTGCACCCCCGGCCTCAGCAGCTCCGTGTATAGGTTCATCCGCGCTATCTCTTCCAGCACCACCGCATGGTACACCGCAGCCGCCGCATCTTTCCCCCAGGTGAATGGCCCGTGGTTGGCGCACAGCACCGCCGGCACGTGCATGGGGTCCTTTCCTGCAAATGCCTCCACGATCACTTTGCCTGTGTTGGCTTCATATGCTTCCTCGATTTCGGCGCTCGTCAGGTTCCGCGCGCAGGGGATTTCCCCGTAGAAATAATCCGCATGCGTGGTGCCGTAGCACGGCAAGCCCCTGCATGCCTGCGCCCAGGCCGTGGCCATGGGGGAATGTGTGTGCACGACCCCACCTATCTGGGCAAATGCCTTGTACAGCGCCAGGTGCGTGGGCGTGTCCGATGACGGGTTGAGATCCCCCTCCACCCTGCGCCCCTCCAGGTCCAACACCACCATGTCCCCCGGCGAGAGCCTGTCATAGTCCACCCCGCTGGGCTTTATCACCACCAGCCCGCGCTCCCTGTCGATGCCGCTGGCATTGCCCCAGGTGTATGTGACCAGCCCGCGCTTGGGCAGCTCCATGTTCTGCTCGTAAACCTGCTCCTTCAGCGATTCCAGCATCTATACCCCCGCCTTTCCTCTTGCGCCCATCAACCCGCTTGACCCATCAACCCGCTTGACCCGTCAATCCGTTCCTTTTCGCTATTATAAACCCACATCCCCAAATAGGCAACCACGAAAACGACACATGTCACCTAACTTTTTCCAATCTTCGAACTTTTTCCAATCTTCAAACTTTTCCCAATCCCAAAACTTCCCCTTGCATTATTTGCCACTTGACGGTATGATGTAGGGAATCAAATGTTGCGGCCAATCCCAATCGTTGCCGTACCCACCCGGCTGCCAGACTGCCCGGCGCATTTTTATGGTGCGCGTGCGTCCGGCTACCCCCGCCCCCAGGTGTGCTTCGCCTCAAGTGCGGCGCATCTGCCGGGTGGGCGCGGCATGCGGATCCGGTCGATTGTCCGAATCGAAAGAAGAAAGGGGCACATGTACCTATGAAGACCAATGATTCCGTCGGCGCGATGGTGTTTGCTTTCGGCGTGCCGATCCTGTTCCTGGCGATTATCGTCATCCCCGCATCCCGAGCGGTGTTCCTGGATGCCACCGCCGCCGCGCCATACCCCATGGGCTTCGTCAAGTTCGCCCTCCTCTCCACGGTGGGCGACGTAGTTGCGGCGAAACTCTCCGGCAGGGGCTTCAACTTCCCCAAGGCGGTGCTGCCCAAAGCCATAGTGTGGGGCGTCATAGGGATGCTCATCGTGCTGTACTTCGCCATCATCCCCGCAGGGGTGGCCAGCGCCCAAGCGGGCGGATACCTGCCCGGCAGCGGGATCTACGTGATCCAGGCGCTGCTGTCCAGCATCCTCCTCAACATCACTTTCGGCATCGCCATGATGGCCAGCCACCGGGTCAGCGACACGTTCCTGGACATGAGGGCGGACCACGTGATGGTGGACGGCCACAAAGCCACCGTGAAGGATGCCCTAAAGACCGTGAACTGGCATGGGTTCGTGGATTTCGTGGTGCTGAAAACCCTCCCGTTTTTCTGGATCCCGGCACACTTCATCACATTCCTGCTGCCCTTGGGGTTCCGCACCATCTGGTCCGCGATGCTCTCCATACTGCTGGGCGTGTTCCTGGTGCTGGGCCGGCGCAAATAGCCAAAAGGACACCGCCGTTGCCACATCCCCTTTGCGTGGCTCGTCATCCCGGCCCGCAAGTTGGATCGAAGACATTGGAACGAAGACAAAAGAAGACAAAAAAGTGGGCGCATATCCATCTTCGCCCCCCGCCATTTGGGGGCAAAGCATCGGGTATGCGCCCTATGCTATGGGCAAATCAGCCTCTTGTATTTCGTTCCCCGGCACAGCCTGCCGCTACGTTCCGGCCATCCCTTTTGCCGCTTGGCCGTCACCGCCGCGTCGCTCCATACCCGGCCGCTGCACCGGGCGGTTGGGGCTTGCACATCCCAGGCGATCCCACATTTCGCATTGCTTCCGGCATCCGGCCATCTTCCCGGTGGCGAATGGCCGTCACCGCCCCGTTTTCTTCCCCCGCTCCCGCACTATGGTGAGTGCGGCCAATGACAGACAGGATATCACGTACAGGCTCACCGCAAGTGCCATATGTGTGGTGTCCTCGGTCTTGGGCGGCCTGACCGTGCTCGTCTGCGGCGTGGGTGTGGGCGCAGGCGCCGGGTTCTCAAATGTGGGCGCGGGCGCAGGGAGCGTTTCCGGTGTCACGGGGTCAGCATACGTGGGCGTGGGGACCGGCTCCGTCTCGGCCGTTGTGCCCGACACCCCTATCGCGCCGGGTCCGCTGGTGGCGTCCGCCGCGGAGCCGTTGCCTTTGGGCCCTGAGGATGACGACGATGACGAAGACGAACTGCTGCTCCCTGACGTGTAGTTGGACGTGGTTGAGGTCTTCGAGTTACCGAAGAAATCCGTGCCGTTGTTGCTGAGGATCGCATGCTGCCCGTCGGCGGTGAACTCCACGTAGTACACCCCATTGTCGGCGGCGTACCCGGCAGGGGGCGTCACCTCTTTCACGAAATAGCCGCCCACATACAGACCATCCACTGTGTAATACCCCTTGTCGGCCGAGTTTTCCGCAAACTCCGCCACGAACACGTCCTGGCCCTCTTCATAGGTGCCGTTGCGGTTTTCATCCATGTAGAGGTAGAAACGTGCGCCGCTTAGCCGGCTGTTCCAGTCATCCGCATCCACTTTGTTGATGGAGATGGAGCTGCCTGTCGCCAGCTGCGCCGCATCCGGCACGTAGTAGTCAGTGGTGGGGATGGCGAAATAGAACCTGCCGTCGAAATCGCTGGCGATAGCCCCGGTGGTGGGGTCAGTCGACACGCCATAGTAATCCAGGTATGCCGTTTCGTTCAGTGGCACCTGGTTGTGCCATCCGAAAGGCACCAGCTGCCGGTTCAGATGCACATGATAGGTCAATGTGATGGCCTGCTGCACGTCGACGGGGTTCATGATTTCCAGGTGGATCTCCCTCCCGCCGGCATCCAGGTACACGCGGTACAGCTCGGCCCCCGTCGTGCTGTCACGATACTCGACGCTGGTGGGCCCATAGTTCTGGGTCGGGGTCAATGTCAGCCCCGGCACATACAGCGTCACGTCGGAGGGGGACAGGGCGCCTGGCGTCGCCAGCACTATATCGAACTCCGGGCCAATGACATCCGTCAGGTTCCCGCTTCGCACATAGGTGCCGCCCGCCACAGACAGCGGCGACGCGACATAAAGCCTTATCTCGCTCACATCGCCGGCATCCAGATCCGTGGCGAATTTCTCCCCATAGACGACCATATTGTGCGACCCGTTGAAATCAGCGTACCCCTGGCCGTTGCTGCCCTGGTAATCGATCTGCCTTTCGTTGTAGTCGGCAAACGCCGGCAGCACCATCACCCCCATGGCGACGGCAAACAACGCCGTCAGCATCGCCAGCCTTTTATACAATGTCCGCTTCCACATGGCTTCATCCTCCTTTATACGATGCAGCTTTCCCTTTTCCCTATCCCGGTAATGCGCCGGTTGCCTGGTTCCGATTTTATATCCATTTTATACCATTTTGAAGGGGTCAAGTCAATTACGATAGGCATACAATGCTAGACAGTTTCTTTACAATTCTTAACTTTTCTCTACATTTATATAATTTCAATTTATTGTGCGTTATATTGCGAATATTTCTATTATTTTCAGACTATTAGTTATCCATAATTTTCCTGCCATTACACCCCAAAATCAGTTCCCAAACGACAAAAAAAATAAAACAGCGACTGCCGCAAAAAAAGGCAGCCGCAAGCTCTCTGTGTCCAAAGGATAGCATTCGTTTCTGCGAGCGCGCACCCATATCTTCGACGCCGTCACCGATGCGGGCGCCGTCCAATGTATCCCGCATGTTCCCGCTGCGCGCGCCCTCATATCTTCGACGCCGTCACCTCTTCCAGGGTGGGGATGGACACCGCCGCGCCCTCCCTTGACACGCAGATGGCGGCGGCCTTCGCGGCGATGCGCAGCGCCTCCATCGGCCGCTTCCCGGCGGCGGTCATCCCCAGGAAAAACCCTGTGAAGGTGTCCCCCGCCCCGGTGGTGTCCGCCACAGGCACATGGTAGATGCCCTGCTCGTAGATGTTGTCGCCGTCCTTGTACACCGCGCCGTCCTCCCCCACGGTGAGCACCAGCTTCGCCTTGGGGTATTCCTTGTCAATGACGGACAGCAGGTCCAGCTCCTGCTCCAGGGCGGTGTTCGCGTTGTGGATGATCCGCATGTCGATGCGCGCCGCATCCTTAGTCTTGGGGTCTTTGGCCAATATCGCCCTGGCGATGGCCTCCGCCTCACTTTCATTGAGCACGAAGTAGTCCACCAAATCCAGGGGGCACGCCAGCGCATTGGCGTCCATGGGCGCCGCATTGAACACGATCTGCATGCCCTTGGCGTGGGCCTTCTTCATGATGTACCCCACCAGGTTGGTCTCGTTTTGCACCAGCAGGATGTCCCCCGCCTCAAACTTCTCCAATGCGCCGTCCACCTGGGACTCGGTCAGCATCTGGTTCGCTCCGCCGAACAGTATGATGCAGTTCTCGCCGGAGGCGTCTTTCTGGACGATGGCGTGGCCGCTGCGCCCGTCCACTTTGCGGATGAGGCTCACGTCCACCCCCGCGCCGGCCAAGGCGTCCACCAGCAGCTGCCCGTCGTCTTTGCCCACCGCGCCGGCGTGCCACACCTGCGCCCCGCTCTTTTTGAGCGCGATGGACTGGTTCAGCCCCTTCCCCCCGCAGAAAGTCTGCAGCTCCCCCGCCAGGAGCGTCTCCCCCTTGCGCACGAAATGCGGCACGTCATAGGTGTAGTCGATATTCAATGAGCCGAAATTCAGAATTTTCATATGCAACCCCGCTTTCTCGAAACACGCTTATCCACATTGGTAACGGTGTGAGAATTTTGCGCCGCCCATGCCTGCCCATTCCATAAAGCAGCGCCTGTTGTTGGTCCTTCTGCAGTCAGAAAAGTGTGTGATGGCCGCCGCTGATCAATATAATATAGAATGGCATTTTTCTAACCAAATGTCAAGAAAAATTGGAAAAAGCTAAGATGGCGAACTGCAACTCATATGTTGCCAACCCGCCAGATTTGTGGTACACTTTGTTGGGATCGGCCGCAAGCATCCCAAGTGGGTCGCAAGCAATCGACGGTTACTGCGTCGCCATCTGCCCGGCCGGGCCCATATTGCCCCACCAACCAGACAATGCGCGTTCGACATTGGTCTCAACTGTGCGCAAGGTTTACCCGGCGGGGCAACAGCAGCACATGAATAGAGGTACCCTATGCCACAAAGAGATTTATCCGGCCCTATCGCCTACATGGGTGTGGACATCGGATCCACCACCGTGAAGATCGTCATATTGGATGAAACCAAAACACCCGTCTACTCGGACTACAAACGCCACTATGCGAACATCCAGGAAACCCTGTCGGACCTGCTGCGGGGCGCACAGGGAAAACTGGGCGACCCCCCCCTGCGCGTCGCCATCACCGGGTCCGGGGGGCTGACATTGTCCACCCACCTGGGGCTGCCTTTCACCCAGGAAGTGGTGGCGGTGGCCACCGCCCTGAAAGAGTTTGCGCCCCAGACGGACGTGGCCATCGAGCTGGGCGGCGAGGATGCGAAGATCATCTATTTCACCGGCGGCATCGACCAGCGCATGAACGGCATCTGCGCGGGCGGCACCGGTTCGTTCATCGACCAGATGGCCAGCCTGCTCCAGACAGACGCCGCGGGGCTGGATGCCTATGCCCGGGATTATAAGGCCATCTACCCCATCGCCGCCCGCTGCGGCGTGTTCGCCAAGTCCGACATACAGCCCCTGATCAATGAAGGGGCCACCAAGGCGGACCTCTCCGCCTCCATCTTCCAGGCGGTGGTGAACCAGACCATCAGCGGCCTGGCCTGCGGCAAGCCCATCCGGGGCCATGTCGCCTTTTTGGGCGGCCCTTTGCATTTCCTCCCGGAGCTTAAAAATGCTTTCGCGCGCACCCTCCACCTCACCGAGGAGCAGGTCATCGCCCCAGACCACGCACACCTGTTCGCGGCGGTGGGCGCGGCCCAGGCCAGCGCGCGGCTGCCCGAGGCCAGCTTCCACGTCCACAGCATGAGCGTGGCGGAGGACGCCCTCCCGAACCCGGGCGGGCCGGACGGCCCCCTCGCCCCACTGCGCCTGTCCGACCTCATCGGGCGGCTCACCCGGGGCATCGCCATGGACTTCGAGGTGAAGCGCCTGGACCCGCTTTTTGCGGACGAGGCGGACTACGAGGCGTTTCGGGCGCGCCATGGCGCCCACAGGGTGCGCACAGCAGACCTGTCCGTATACCAGGGCGACTGCTTCTTGGGGATCGACGCCGGGTCCACCACCACCAAGGTCGCATTGGTGGGCGAGGACGGCTCCCTTTTGTACCATTTCTACAGCAACAACCAGGGCAACCCCCTCACCTGCGCCATGCGGGCCATCCGTGAGATTCGGGACATACTCCCCGACAGCGCCCGGATCGTGCGCTCCTGCTCCACCGGCTACGGCGAGGCCCTGATCAAGGCCGCATTCTTGCTGGACGAGGGGGAAGTGGAGACCATCTCCCACTACACCGCCGCATCCTTTTTCGACCCCCAGGTGGACTGCATCCTGGACATCGGCGGCCAGGACATGAAGTGCATCCGCATCAAGGACGGCACCGTGGACAGCGTCCAGCTCAATGAAGCCTGCTCCTCCGGCTGCGGCTCTTTCATCGAGACCTTCGCCCAGTCGCTGAACTACAGCGTGGAAGACTTCGCCCGGGAGGCCCTCTTTGCGAAAAACCCCACGGACCTTGGCAGCCGCTGCACCGTTTTCATGAATTCCAATGTCAAACAGGCCCAGAAAGAGGGCGCCCAGGTCTCCGACATCTCCGCCGGCCTGGCATATTCCGTCATTAAAAATGCGCTTTTCAAGGTCATCAAGGTGACCAGCCCCTCGGACCTGGGGGGGCACGTGGTGGTCCAGGGCGGCACATTTTATAATGACGCCGTGCTGCGCTCCTTCGAGTTCATCAGCGGCTGCCAGGCGGTGCGCCCGGACATCGCGGGGATCATGGGCGCTTTCGGGGCGGCGCTCATCGCAAAGGATCGCTACACCGGGCAGCCCACCACCATGCTCTGCCTGGATGCCATCCTGAACCTGGAGTACACCACCGCCATGGCCCGCTGCCGCAAATGCACCAACAACTGCGTCCTCACGGTCACCACCTTCGAGGGGACGCGCAGGTTCATCAGCGGCAACCGCTGCGAGCGGGGCCTGGGCAAGGAGGCGTCCGCCTCCGACGTGCCCAACCTCTTTGCCTGGAAGAACACCCGGATGTTTGACTACGACCCACTGCCACCGGAGCGGGCCATCCATGGCCGGATCGGCATCCCCAGGGTGCTGAACTTCTTCGAGAATTTCCCCTATTGGGCGGTGCTTTTCAGGGAGCTGGGGTTCTCCGTGGCGCTATCCCCCCAGTCGTCGAAAAGCCTCTATGAGATGGGCATCGAGTCCATCCCCAGCGAGTCCGAGTGCTACCCGGCCAAACTGGCCCACGGCCATGTGACCTGGCTCATCCGCCAGGGCGTGGACACGATATTTTACCCTTGCATCCCCTATGAGCGGGACGAGTCCCCGGACGCGGGCAACCACTACAACTGCCCCATGGTCACTTCCTATGCGGAAAACATCAAAAACAACGTGGAGGAGCTCCCCGAAAAAGGCGTGCGTTTCCTGAACCCATTCATGGCATTTACCAACGAGGAAGTCCTCACCAAGGCCATGGTGGATTTTTTCGGCAATGAGTTCCACATCCAGCCCGAACCCGTGCGCAGGGCGGCGCGCCTGGCCTGGGAAGAGCTCCTGGCCTCCCGCGCGGACATGGAGCGAAAAGGCGAGGAGACATTGGCCTACCTGAAAGAACACGGCAAGCGTGGCATCGTGCTGGCAGGCCGCCCATACCACGTGGACCCCGAGATCCACCACGGCATCCCCGAGATGATCGCCTCTTATGGGATGGCGGTGCTCACGGAAGACAGCGTGTCCCACTTAGGGGAGCTGGAGCGCCCCACCATCGTCAACGACCAGTGGATGTACCACACCCGCCTCTACCGTGCCGCCGCATTCGTGAAGGGCTGCCCCTACCTGGACCTGGTGCAGCTCAACTCCTTCGGCTGCGGCCTGGATGCGGTGACCACCGACCAGGTGGCGGACATCCTTTCCTCCGCGGGCAAGATCTACACCGTGCTCAAGATCGACGAGGTGAACAACCTGGGCGCGGCGCGTATCCGCATCCGTTCCCTCATCGCGGCCCTGGCCGTCCGTGACAGGCAGCGCATCATCAAAAACGCGGTGTCCAGCGCCTACAACCGCGTCATATTCACCAAAGAGATGAAGCGGGACTACACCCTGCTGTGCCCCCAGATGTCCCCCATCCACTTCGAGCTGATGGAGCCGGCTTTCCATGCGTTCGGGTACCGCCTGGAAGTGCTTGGCAACGACAACCGATCCGCCATCGACGTGGGGCTCAAATACGTGAACAATGACGCCTGCTACCCCTCACTCATCGTCATCGGCCAGGTGATGGAGGCGCTGCTGTCTGGCAAATACGACCCGGAGCATACCGCGGTGGTGATGAGCCAGACCGGGGGCGGCTGCCGCGCATCGAACTACATCGGGTTCATCCGCCGCGCCCTGCACAAAGCGGGGTTGGAGCGCATCCCCGTGATCTCCATCAACGTGGGCGGCATCGAGACGAACCCCGGTTTCCGCATCACCATGCCCATGCTGGTGAAAGCCCTGCAGTCGGTGATTTACGGCGACGTGCTCATGCGGGTGCTCTACGCCACCCGCCCTTACGAGAAGGTGCCCGGCGCGGCCAATGCGCTCCACGCCAAGTGGCGCGCCATATGCCAGAGGGCGGTCTCCAAGAAACGGGCCGCCATGCTGGAATTCCACCGCAACCTGAAAAACATCATACGGGAGTTCGACGGGTTGGAACGCACGGATGTGAAGAAACCCAAGGTGGGCATAGTGGGCGAGATCCTGGTGAAGTTCTCCCCCCTGGGCAACAACCACGTGGTGGACCTGCTGGAAAAGGAAGGCGCGGAGGCGGTGATGCCCGACCTGCTGAACTTCCTGCTGTATTCGTTTTACAATACCAACTTCAAGGCCAAGCACCTGGGCGGCAAGCCGCTCACCGCCCACCTGGCGAACCTGGCCATCTCCCTGATGGAGGTCTTCCGCAACACCGCCAGGAAGGAACTGGCCGCCAGCAGGCATTTCTCGCCGCCCGCCCAGATCAAGCACCTGGCGGACATGGCCAAGGACTTCGTGTCCCTGGGCAACCAAACCGGGGAGGGGTGGTTCCTCACCGGGGAGATGCTGGAACTCATCCATGACGGCGTGCAAAACATCATCTGCACCCAGCCGTTCGGATGCCTGCCCAACCACATCGTGGGCAAGGGCGTCATCAAAGAGCTGCGCAGGGCATACCCGGAGTCAAACATCATCGCCATCGACTACGACCCCGGTGCCAGCGAGGTTAACCAGCTCAACCGCATCAAGCTGATGCTGGCCACAGCCACCGCCAACCTGTAACCCCGGGGCCGATATGTGTTTACTACGTCTCCACGAACCCCACCGACCTTAGGAACCTCCCGAATTGCGCCCTGCCCTGGGGGGTGCATTTGTAGACACCCGCATCTTCCAGGACTTGCTCGAAGACAATGCCGACTTCGTGGCGCAGGATTTCCTCCACGTTGTCGGCGCAAAGTTCGGGATGCCTCCCGAACAGTTCCAGCGCCCACTCGGCATGCTTTTCCAGGTCGGGGTGGGCGCGGATTTCGTCGGCTAGGGCTTGGGCATTTTCCTCACCGCCCCCTGGGGCAGCGTCCGGCTGCCCGCCCCCGTTTTCATCCCTTCCCTGCGCTGCCCCGACCATCGGCGCGGCCTCTCCCGCTCCCGAACCGACCCCGCTCATCGGCGCGGCCAAACCCGCTCCCGCTCCCACGCCGCCCCTCCCCAGGGCGTGCTTTGCCAGCACCGCCCCCAGCCTTTCCAGCTCTGTTTTCAACCTGGCGGGGAGGATGGCCAGCCCCAGCACTTCGATGAGGCCGATGTTTTCCTTCTTTATGTGGTGGAGCCGGGCGTGCGGGTGGTACAGCCCCAGGGGGTGCTCGGGCGTGGTGAGGTTGTTGCGCAGCACCAGGTCCAGCTCATAGCTATACCCCCGCTTGCGCGCGATGGGCGTGATGGTGTTGTGGGGTACACCGTCGGTGTATGCGAAAACACCCGCATCCTCGTCGGTGTATTCCCGCCACGCCTGGAGGATGCGGTCAGCCAGCTCTATCAACGGTTTCGGCGACGAGGCGTTCAGGCGCAGCACGGACAGGGGCCAATGCACCACGCCGGCTTTCACGTGGGGGAAATCCGCAGATCCGTAAAAGGCTTCCACCTGCGCCCGCTCCATGGCGAAGGTGTAGCGTCCCCCCTGGAAGTGTTCGTGGGTCAGTATCGACCCACCCACGATGGGCAGGTCCGCATTGGAACCCACGAAATAATGCGGGAACTGTTCTATGAAACTGAAGAGTTTGCCAAACGCAGACTTGTCGATCTTCATGGGGACGTGCAGGCTGTTGAACACGATGCAGTGCTCGTTGTAATACACATATGGCGAATACTGGAACCCCCACTCTTCACAGTATATGGAGATGGGGATCACGCGGTGGTTGTTCCTGGCGGGGTGGTCGATGCGCCCCGCATACCCCACATTTTCCATGCATAGCTGGCACTTCGGGTATCCGCCCTGTTTCGATCCCAATGCGGCCGCGATGGCCTTGGGGTCTTTTTCCGGCTTGGCCAGGTTGATGGTGATGTCCAAGTACCCGTACTTGGTAGGCGTGACCCATTTTATGTCTTTGGCCGTCCGATACCGGCGTATGTAGTCCGTGTCCTGGCTCAAAGTATAAAAATAGTCCGTGGCGGCCAGGGAGCTCTGGTCGTAGTACTTCTCGTAGAAATCCCGGATGACCTCGCTGGGCCTGGGCGTGATGCAGTCCATCAGCTTTGCGTCGAACAGATCCCTGTATGCGATGCTGTCTTCGCACAACCCATTTTCGCAGGCATGGTCCAGGAGCGCGCCCAGTGTCTCTTCCAGGGACCATGGGGCCGGGTCCCCATACTTTCCCCCCGGGGCCATATCAGGCGCTTCCGATTCAACCGGCAACCCTTCTTCGCCCCGGAACCACGCCCGCTGCGCCGGGTCGCCTGACCACAGATACGTCGGCCCCTCATAGGACGAAAGCCCCATCACGTCCAATATCCGGTTCGTGGCATAGACCGCATCGTCACCTGTCAGCAGTTCGGTTGCCACACCGTACCGTACCAACTCGAAGATCGCCCGGTTAACAGTATCCATATCCGAATCCTTTCTAAGGCCGGCCGGGCCTTGCCATCCGCCAATCTACCCCAAATGCATTTCCCGCCACGTCAGCCGGCCTGTCAGCCGACGCAGTCATACCCGAAAATGTTTCCGCTCTCTGGTTTATCGCGCCCCGCGCGCTTTGCCCAGACGCACCGCGACGAGGCCGCCCAGTATCCCGATGAGCGCCCCCGCCGCCACACCCGCCGCCAAAAGCAGCGGGAAATATACGAATACCCCCCAGGTACGCACCACCATGGCCGCCACTATGAGCTGCCCCAGGTTGTGTGCCGCGCCCCCCGTAGCGCTGACGCCCAGCGGGGAGAACCAGGCGCCCTTTCGAAGCAATACCATCACCCCGATGCTCAAGGCCCAGCCCCCCAGCCCATAGAGCATGGAGAACAGATTGCCGAAAGTCAACCCCACCAACAGTATGCGGGCCAGTGACACTATCACCGTGGCGCCTGTGCCCACGGTATAAAGCCCTACCACCGTCACCAGGTTGGCCAGCCCGAGTTTTGCGCCGGGCACGGGGATAGGTATGGGGATCATGGCCTCCGCGTAGCTTAGCACCAAAGCCAGCGCCAGCAAGGCACCGCAAAGCCCTGCCATACCGGCCGCACCGCCGCCCTTTTCGGACATTTCGCCCCGTCTCATACCCACCCAGGCAACCTTTCCCATGTGCGCATCATCATTTAGCTGATGGAGCAATTATACGCTGCGGGCCGCAACCCCCTTGGGCTGCCAATGCGCCGCAGGTGCATGACGTCGTTATCTCTGTGCCTGTGCCAGCGCATCTTCCACGGCGTCGATGCTCCCGTCGCTGGTGAACGTGGCGCCGGAAACCCCGTCCACTTCGGCGCTGCCCGCCGCCACGAATGCGCTCTCCATCTTCCGCAGTGCGGCGTTGCCGATTTCCTGGCCCTCGTCTTCGCCTGAGAGCTTCACGCCGGTCACTTCGCCGCCTGATATGGTCACTTCGGCGATGACGGCGCCGTCATACCCATCGCCTTCCCCGGTGTAAACGCCGTCCCGGTAGGAGATCTCGTCCCAGCCCCCGCCCTGGGCCAGGTCGCCCCCGCCCAGGCCCAGGGCGATGTCCACCGCCTCGATGGCAGCCTCGCTGGTGATGGTTGCCCCGCTGACCACATCCACTTCGTAGGTGTTGGCTTCCACGAAAGCCTTTTCCAGCTCTTCCAGGGCCGCACCGCCGATGCGCGCCGTCTCACCCTCGCCTTTCAGGATCACGGACTCAATCTTGCCATTTTTTGCCACCACTACCGTGGCCACCACCAGTCCGCCGTAGCCATCGGAAGTGCCGGTGTATGTACCCGGCGCATACCTGTGCTCGCCGGGTGGCACATCCCCCCAGGACGCCGTGGCATCGGTTTGGTCATCCCCCCCCGAGGGCCCACCCGAAGGGCCGGACGGCCCTGCTTCAGGGGATTCGATGGATTCGGTGCCGCTGCCGGGTTTTTCCGGATATATCACCTGTCCCCCCTGGCCCCCGGGCCCTCCGGGGCCTGAGTCGGAACCGCCTTGGAGGGCCCCGGAACCCGCTGCGCCCTGTCCATCCCCGTAAACCGCGGTATCGGGCCCTGCCCCATCCGGCCCCAAACCTGCAGCCCCGGTGTCGGAACCTGCGCCGCCCGCCGCTGCATCGGATCCGGCGTTCGCTTCGCCGTCACCCACTCCCGGGCCGGACGTATCCGAACCCGGTCCGCCGGGGTTGGCGGAAGCGACAGTCGGTGCGGCCGCACCTGACCCATCCTTGCCGCCACCGCCCAGCAGATTGTAAATCGGTTTGTACGCGAACAGCGCCACCAATGCCAGCACCACCAGCACGCCCAGCGCCACCAGCCCTTTCTGTTTCTGATCCATGTACTACGCCTCCCTCTTTCCTGCCTTGGCCTCGCCCACAGCCCCAGCCTCCGGGCATGGGCCCGCACCCACGGCCCCCACCCCCGGGCATGGGCCCGCACCCACGGCCCCTCGTTTCCCAAAAAGCCCCCGGACACCGGGAACCGGCATCCGCGGGCTGCTGTCAAATCGATATTTACACCGGCGCCTTCCGCCGTCGGCCCGCCGAGGCGTTACCCCCGGTCGTCCTCAGGCATGCGCCCCTACACCGTGTAGTTCACCTTCCGCTGCACATAGCTGGTGTGGAGCAGGTGGTGCGCCTTGTGGCTGCCGGGATTCTCCAGGAATGCGCTGTAGAGTTCCTGTATGGCCGGGTTCTCATGGGACTTGCGGATGGTGTTGGCCTTGTCGGAGTCATACACCACGCTGGCCCGCAGCTTGCGGTAGTCCACGTTGTTTCGGACGTCCGCAGGCACCCGGGGCTGCCCACCGCCGTTGATGCACCCGCCCGGGCAGGCCATGATCTCGATGAAGTGGTAGTCCGCCTCACCGGCGCGCACCTTCTTCATGAGCTCGTTGGCATTGGCCAGTCCGGAGGCCACCGCCACTTTGACGGTGATGGACTTGCCGTCCACCTCGATGGGGTATGATGCCTCCTTGATGCCCTGGAACCCGCGCACGTCGGTGAAATCCAGGCTGGGGAGCTGTTTCTTGGTGAGGATCTCCACCGCCGTCCGCAGGGCCGCCTCCATCACGCCGCCGGATGCGCCGAAGATGACGCCCGCGCCGGAGCTAAGGCCCAGGGGCGCGTCGAAATCCTCGTCCGGCAGTTCAAGGAAATTGATCCGGCATTTCTTGATCATGGCCGCCAGCTCCCTGGTGGTCATGGAGAAATCCACGTCCGGCACGCCGTTTGCCGCCTCGTCGGGCCTGGTGATCTCGAACTTCTTCGCGGTGCAGGGCATGATGCTGACACTGACGATCTTCTTCGGGTCGATGCCCGCCTTTTCCGCATAGAACGACTTCACCACCGCCCCCATCATCTGCTGGGGGGACTTGCAGCTGGACAGGTGCTCCAGCACGTCCGGGAAGTAATGCTCGCAGTATTTCACCCATCCCGGCGAGCAGGAGGTCACCATGGGCAGGACGCCGCCGCCCGTGAGCCTCCCGATAAACTCGGTGCCCTCTTCCATGATGGTCAGGTCCGCGCTGAAATTGGTGTCAAACACCTTGTCAAACCCCACCCTGCGCAGCGCCGCCACCATCTTGCCCTCAGTGTTCGTGCCTATGGGCAGGCCGAACTCCTCGCCCAGCCCGGTGCGCACGCTGGGCGCCGTCTGGACCACGACGTATTTGTCCGGGTCGGCGATGGCCGCCAGCACGTCGTCCACGCAGCTCTTCTCGTACAATGCGCCCGTGGGGCACACCGCGATGCACTGCCCGCAGGACACGCAGCTGGTGTCGCCCAGCCCCATGCCGAAAGGCGACCCGATGAATGCGTTGAACCCGCGCTTGTTGGGGCCGATGACGCCTACGTTTTGCGCTTTCTCGCAGATGGCGGTGCAGCGGCGGCACAGGATGCACTTGGAGTTGTCGCGCACCATATGCACGGCGGTCTCGTCCAGCTCGCAGGGTGTCATACCGCCCTTGTAGTAGTTCTCGTCGTCCACACCCAGCTCCCGGGAGAGCGTCTGCAGCTCGCACTGGCCCGAACGCACGCAGCTCAGGCACTGCTTGTTGTGGTTGGAAAGGAGCAGCTGCAGCGTCTTCTTGCGGGAATCCAGCACCTTGGGGGTGTTGGTCCACACTTCCATGCCCTCGGCGACAGGGTAGACGCAGGACGCCACCAGCGTCTTGGCGCCTTTCACCTCGACCACGCACATGCGGCATGCGCCTATCTCGTTGATTTCCTTCAGGAAACAGAGCGTGGGGATTTCGATGTAGGCGAGGCGCGCCGCATCCAGGATGGTGGAATCCTTGGGGGCGGACACCGTTACGCCGTTTATTTTCAATGTGACATTTTCCATGATATTTGCACCCTCCATCAGTGTTTAGAGATCGCCCCGAATTTGCAGGTTTCCATGCACACGCCGCACTTGATGCATTTGGTCTGGTCGATCTCGTGCGGGTTTTTCAGCGTGCCCGAGATGGCGCCCACCGGGCACTTGCGCGAGCAGGCGGTGCACCCCGTGCACTTTGCGGGGTCTATGGTGTACGACAGCAGGGCCTTGCACACGCCCGAGGGGCAGCGCTTCTCCGTGATGTGCGCCTCGTACTCGTCCCGGAAGTACCGCATGGTGGACAGCACCGGGTTGGGCGCCGTCTGGCCCAGGCCGCACAGGGAATTCTGCTTGATGTAGTTGGCCAGCTCTTCCAGCTTGTCCAGGTCTTCCAGCTTGCCCTGGCCCTTGGTGATCCGGTCCAGGATCTCCCACATGCGCTTGGTGCCCACACGGCAGGGGGTACATTTGCCGCAGGACTCCTCCACGGTGAACTCCAGGAAGAACTTGGCGATGTCCACCATGCAGGCGTCCTCGTCCAGGACGATGAGGCCGCCGGAGCCCATCATGGCGCCGATGGAGAGCAGGTTGTCGTAGTCGATCTCTATGTCGAAATGCTCGGCGGGGATACACCCGCCGGAGGGCCCGCCGGTCTGGGCGGCCTTGAATTTCTTGCCATTGGGGATGCCGCCGCCGATCTCCTCGATGATCTCCCGGAGGGTGGTGCCCATGGGGATCTCCACCAGGCCGGTGTTGTTGATCTTGCCGCCCAGCGCGAAGACCTTGGTGCCCTTGGACTTTTCGGTGCCCATGGAAGCGAACCACTCCGCGCCGTTTACGATGATCTGGGCGATATTGGCATATGTTTCCACGTTGTTCAGTATGGTGGGCTTGCCGAAGAGGCCTTTGAGGGCCGGGAACGGCGGGCGGACCCTGGGCTCGCCCCGGTTGCCCTCGATGGACACCATGAGGGCGGTCTCCTCGCCGCACACGAACGCGCCCGCGCCCAGGCGCAGGTCGATGTCGAAATCAAAACCCGAACCGAAGATGTTCTTGCCCAGGAGGTCGTACTCCCTGGCCTGGGCGATGGCGATCTTCAGACGCTGCACTGCGATGGGGTACTCCGCGCGCACATAGATGAACCCCTGGGACGCGCCGATGGCGTAACCGGCGATGGCCATGGCCTCCAGCACCGCATGGGGGTCGCCCTCCAGCACAGAACGGTCCATGAATGCGCCGGGGTCGCCCTCGTCGGCGTTGCAGCAGACGTATTTCTGGTCTGCGGCGTTGGCCTTGGCCAGCTTCCACTTGAGGCCGGTGGGGAACCCTGCGCCGCCACGACCGCGCAGCCCGGAGTCCAGGACCACCTGGATCACTTCATCCGGCGTCATCTCGGTGAGCACCTTGCCCAGGGCCTGGTACCCGCCCGTGCCGATGTACTCATCTATGACCTCCGGGTTGATCACGCCGCAGTTGCGCAGCGCGATACGCTTTTGTTTACGGAAAAAGTCCGTGTCCGCCAGGGCCTTGATGTCTTCGCCTTTGCCCTCAGCCTCTTTGTAGAGGTATTTCTCCACCGGGCGGCCCTTGAGCAGGTGTTCGGACACTATCTCGGGGATGTATTCTTCCTTCACCAGGCAATAAAAACTGGCGTCGGGGTATACCACCATGATGGGGCCCATGGCGCACAGGCCGTGGCAGCCCGTCTGCACCACGGAAACCTCCTTGTCCAGCCCCTGTTTCTGTAGCTCTTCCTTAAGGACTTCCAGCAAACGCTGGCTACCGGAAGAAGTACACCCTGTCCCGCCGCAAACCAGAACATGTGAACGATACATGATTTGTTTCCTCCTTTATCACAGATTTGCTGAAGCCAGCGTGTATTTTTCCACAGGATGGCCGCCGATGAGGTGGCGTTCCAGGATCTCCGCCGCCTTTTCGGCGTTCATCTTGATGTAGGTCACCTTCGGCTTTCCCGGCTCCATCACTTCCACGATGGGTTCGTACTGGCAAAGCCCTATGCACCCCGTCTGGGTGACGGTGATCTTGTCGGTGAGGTGCTTTTGCTGCACCAAGTCACTAAGCGTGGTCAGCACGGGCCTGGCGCCGCTGGCGATCCCGCAGGTCGCCATGCCTACCACCACCCTGGTGTGGGTGTCGTCTTCGCTGCGCAGCCCCACTTGCCCCTGCATCCTGTCCCGGATGGCCCTCAATTCTTCCAGTGTCTTCATAGTCCTCCTCATATGGGCCCTTGCCCATCAACCTCTTCTTTGTTTTCCCGCAGATAATCCTTGATATACGCCGACACGTCGGGTTCGTCGAACGGCACGCCGCCCAGGATCTCCCTAAGCTCCCTGGTGTCCAGGGTGAACGCCTTCATGCCCTCCGCGCCCCTGCAGCCATAGGTATACACGAAATCCGTGTCCTGGTGGCAGATGACCAACGTGAATATGGTGGCCCCTATATCGCCCAATGGGATGCAGTCGATGGAAGAAAGCACGAACCGCGCCTCCACCTTGGTGCCCACGCCCTTCTGGGACGTGATGCAAAACGTCCCCCCCGTGATTTCGGCCGCATACTTGAAAAACGGCACGCCCAGCCCCACTTTCCGTGTGGTCCTGCTGGTATAGAACGGGTCAGTCACCCTCGCAACCTGGGCTTCGTCCATCCCCGCCCCGTCGTCGTCCACGGTCACGGTGAGCGAGTCAGCCGTATGGTCCACCGCCACGCCGATCCTCACCAGCTTCGCCCCCGCCTTGGTGGAATTTTCCACTATGTCGAGGACATGTAGGGATATCTCGGTCATCATGGTGCATACCCCAAATCATTTATATTTGGCCAGTATACCAGGCAGCTGGTCGGTGGTGAGCCGCCCGTACACCTCTTCATTGATCATCATGACAGGCGCCAGCCCGCATGCCCCCACGCAGCGACAGGAATCCAGCGAAAACTTCCCGTCCGGGGTGCACTGCCCGTTCTGTATGCCCAGCATGTCCTGGAGCTTGTTGAAAATCTCCCCCGCCCCTTTCACGTAGCAAGCCGTGCCCAGGCACACCGAGATACGGTTCTCGCCCTTGGGCTGGAGCGCAAACTGGGAGTAAAACGTGGCGATCCCATAGATCTTTTCCAGCGGCACGCCGGTTTCGTCGGAAATCATGGTCTGCACCTCGATGGGCAGATAACCATAGATGTCCTGCGCCTGCTGCAATATGGGCATCATGGCGCCTTTCGTGTCTTTTAGTTCGCTTATGACCTTTTTCAAGGCCAGTTCTTGTTCCTTCGTACCGCGAAAAGGAACCCCCTCTTTCACCAGAGCCATCCTCTACCTCCTCTAGCCAATACGTCATGAATCTCTCGTTTCAATTTGAAAGCAATCATACCACACAGTTGATAAAAAATCTATATTTAAATTGTGCCAAATTATTGAAACACAAATCAAAACGTTGGAATCTTATGCACAATGCCCAAAGCCGCCGGGGCTTTGCCCACCGTCAAGGCCCCGACAACCCCGAGGCCCCCCGAGGCCCCCCGCAACTCCCCCGTCACTTTTTCATGCATCCCCGGCAACGCCCCATCCCGCAACAGCTTCACCCCTGCCCCATCCCACAACCACTACGCCTCTGCCCCATCCCCCAACCGCCCCAGCACCGCCTCATAGTTCCCGCGATGGTGGGGGAAGGCGCAGCCCTCGCAGTTTTTCACCCCGTTTCCCAAATATGTGAAATCGCCCCCGCAGGTTGCGCCCAGGTGGTACAGCGGGCAAAAACAGAACAGGCAGTTGAAATCCTCTTCCCGTGGCGCCTTGTGGCAGGGGAAGTATTGGCATTCCTTGTTGGAAAAAAACGACTTGCTGCCCCCGCGGCCGAACATGAACCCATAGCCCCCTTCATCCATGTCGTACAGCCGGCATATGTTCTCTTTTGTCAGCACCTCCTGGGGCTTTCCCAGGCCGAACACGCATGAACCTTTCACGCACATGACCAAATCCGAGATTTTCCTCGCGGGCTCGATCTGCTGGAGGGACAAAATGACACAGACGCACCTTTGCCGCGCGAGTTTTTTCAATGTGTCCAGCAATGCATGGACATACCTGGCATCCAGGAAACTGGTGGGTTCGTCCAGTATGATGACACGGGGTTCCTGGCACAGCGCCCTGGCCAGGAGCACCCTTTGGCGCTGCCCGTCGCTTATCTTGGCGAAATCCCGCCCCGCCAGGTCCCAGACGCTGCACATCTCCATGGTCTCCCGGACCATAGCCCGGTCATGGTCCCCCAGGATGCCCAGCGCCCCGGTATAGGGGTGCCTCCCCATGGAAACCACGTCAAAACAATCCACCAGTTCAACCTGGCGCCTGTCAGTGAACATCACCGCCATCTTCCGGGCCAGCTCCCCGGGGCCCATGGCGCCGACCTCCTCCCCGCCGATGAACACCGCCCCGCCCAGTGGTTCCAGCTGCCCCGCGATGCTCTTTAGTATGGTGGACTTGCCCGAACCGTTGGGCCCCACCAGCGTGAGGATCTGCCCTTCTTCCAATGTGACGGATATGTCACGGATCAACGGTGCGCCGTCATAACCCACCGTGAGTTTGTCCACACGAAACCTCATGTGCGCCCCCGCCTTTCCATGCCCACCCCTGTATGTCCCCGCACTTTACGGGCATATACGGCCCAGGCCATCCGCCGCTTTCACAGCGCCCCCGGCCATCCGCCGCTTTCGCAGCGCTTCCCGGCTATCCCGGCGCCGCTACCTTCGCCCTTTTCTTTCCAGCATGATCTTGATGACCACGGGCGCCCCCACGATGGCTGTCACCGAGCTTGCGTAGAGTTCTGTGGGGGCGAATGCGGTCCGCGCGATCAGGTCGCACCCCATGCAGAATATCATGCCGCACCAGAAGCAAAAGGGGATCACCAGGATGGGCTTCGCGTTTTTCAGCAATGACTTCACGATATGCGGCGCGGCGATGCCCACGAAAGATATCGGGCCCGCGTATGCCGTGACCGTGGCGCACAGCAGGCTGGACAATGCGACGATGCAGACACGCAGCCTCAGCACGTCCACGCCCACGCTCTTTGCGTACTGTTCCCCCATCTGGTATGCGGCCAGCGGTTTCGAGAGCATGAACGCACATATGGATGCGCCCGCCGTCAGCGCCGCCATCTGCCACACATTGTCCCAGGACGTGCCCGAAAAGCTCCCCCTGGACCAGTTGTGCAGGTTCACGATGCCCGCCTCGTCCGCAAATGCTGTCAGGAAATCCGTCGCCGCAGAGCAGAGGTACCCCACCATCACGCCGCAGACGATGAGCGCCCCCGGGTGGGGCGCCCCCCTGGAAAAGAGGAGTATCATGCCGGTGACGGCCATCGCCCCCAGGAAGGCCGCCCCCACCATCGCCTGGGAGGACATGGCGGCCCCCTGCCTCAGGACGCAGATCATGACGAAAGCCACAGCCAGTTTCGAGCCGTGGGAGATGCCCAGGACGAAAGGCCCTGCGATGGGGTTGCCCAGGAACGACTGGAGCAAGAACCCGGACAGCGCCAGCGCACCCCCGAGGATGGCGCTCGCCAGCAGCCTGGGCAGGCGGATCTTGAAGATGATGTCCGCATCCGCGGCCCGCACGCTGCCCAGGGCGACGTTCAGCCACGCCAGGGCCACCGTCAGTGCGATGAACGCCCCAGCGGTCGCAAAAAGTCGAAATCTTCTGTTTTCCATGTGTCGCCGCCCTCAAACACCTTCCTAAAATCGGTGATTATTTTCCCGAAACTCGTGGTTTCCTGGTAGAAATCCCTGTTCACCTGCCACACGCCGCCGTTTTGCACCGCCTTGAAATCCCCAAGCAGCGCGCTGTATGCCAGCAGGTCCTCCAGGCTTTCCAGCTCCTCCCCCATGGTGCTGTTGTATATGAGGATGTCGGCATCCTTGGCGGCATGGTAGAACGTTTCCATCTCGATGGCCCCGATGCCGGTGGCTCCCTCCCAGCCACTCATGTCGCCAAACACGTACTCGCCCCCCGCCATGGAGATCATTTTCGCCACATAGTCGCCTGATTTGCGCACCACGGGCTGCCCGGATGGGTTAAAATAGAAAAATGCCACGGTTTTGCCGGTGGGTTCTTTCCCGGCGACCTCCCGAAACGCCGCCGCCTGGGCGTCGAAACACTCCATAGCCTCTTTTTCCTTGCCCAGGAGGACGCCGTACAGCTTCACCCACTCCGCGCGCCCCAGGGGTTGCGCCTCGTAGCTCGACGAATCCACCAGGACCGGGATGCCCAGGCTCTCCAGTTTTTCCTTGACCTCGGGGACGTGGTTGATCATGTTGCTCTCCACGGCCAGGTCGCATCCTGCGGCCAGCAGCAGCTCATAGTCCGGCGCGGAGTATTTCCCCGCATAGACGAAGTCCCCCCGCTCCATGGCCAAGCGCGCGTTTTCGATATACCAGCCCTCCGCCTGTGTCCCGGAAAAAGCGATAAGGGGCAGGGCGCCCAGCACGTCAAATGCGCACATCGCGCCGGTGGCGGCCAGGTAAACCTTTTGGGGGTGCCGCGTGACCGCAAACGCAGACCCGTCCGCAAATGTGATGCGCGGGGCATCCAGGCTGTAATCCACCGCAAACCCCGTGGCATAGTCCAGGGCGAGCGAGGCGCCCTCCCTATGGAAACGCAGGGTACACCAGGTGTCCCCCGGCGCGGCCCCCACCCCTGCGGCCCGGAGCGCGACGGGGATGTCCGTGTCCAATGTGACAGGGATCTCAAAGGCGGCGCTGCCCGCGGCGAGGCCCGCAATCCCTGCGCCGACGTCACTTTCGACGCTGCCCGCCATCTCCACGCCGCCATCGCTTTCGTCGCTGCCGGCAATCCCTGCGCCGACATCGCCTTCGTCGCTGCCGCTGACATCGGCCGCCGGATCTCCTCCGTCGCCGGCGGGCAAATATTCCTCGCCGCCCACGGTCATGTAGGTCAGGTCTGCGCCTTTAAAGACCACAGTGGCGGTCACAGTGACGGTGCCACCATCGGATTCCCGTACCGCCACCCTGGCCGGGCTTTCCACCGCCATGGCGCCCATGTCTCCGGAGAGCGTCACATCCACATGATAATCACCGACCGGGAAGGGTGCAGCCGGCGTTTGTGCATCCTCGACCGCGAAAGCCCCCGTCGGTTCAACCGCATCCGGCGCAGCCGGCGTTTGTGCACCCTCGACCGCAAAATCCCCTGCCGGTTCAGCCGCATCCGGCGCAGCGGGCGATTGCGTGCCCTCGACCGCGAAAGCCCCCGTCGGCTCAGCCGCATCCGGCGCAGCCGGCGATTGCGTGTCCCCCGCTGCGAAAGCCCCCGTCTGCGGGTCGCCCCCGCCCCCACTGCAACCACCCAGCATGGTAGACGCCGCAACAACAAACGACACAACGAACAACACAACGAACAACAAGGTGGCCCTTCTTGCCTGCACCGCGGTATACCTCCTCGAGTCTGGACGATATTCGATCCTATTTCTATCTGTGAGTAGATGACCGCCAAAATGGCGGATCCGGAGAAATCGCCTGCTTGGCGCCGGCCGTCTATCTAAACCCCCTCAGGGGATACACGAAATGACTTAGTCAACTTGCCCCGGCAACCTTAAGTAGAACACAACTTGCAGGATTTGTCAATTACAACTTGCCCAAAGCGGCAAGATGTGTTATTTTTATATTGTCTTGTGGAGGTATCAACCACTCGGCCACAGGAGGGGGGCGCCATTGCCAGGAACATGCTCCACAGCGCCACAAACATTGATAAACAAGCACAGTTTTATAGACCAACTCGGGCGACCGCCCGACACACAGGGGGTGTGCAGGAAATGACACTGAAAGACGTACAAATGGTTTTGGACGCCAGGGTGCTGGTAGGCGAGGAGCACCTGGACCGGGAAGTGCGGGGCGCATGCGGCTCGGACATGATGAGCGACGTGCTGGCCTTTTCCCATGACCACGCCATCCTGCTGACGGGGCTGACGAACCCGCAGGTCATCCGCACGGTGGAGATGATGGACATGGTCTGCGTGATTTTCATCAGGGGCAAGAAACCCGACGCCACCATCCTGCAGATGGCCAGGGAGCGGGGCCTTACGGTATTGGAAACAGACCACCGCATGTTCAATGCCTGCGGCATGCTTTACGACGCGGGCCTTCGGGGCGGGCATTGACAGATTTAGGCCATGCGGGTACACGACCCACCGGCGGCGCATCATACGCACACCATTGACGCATCCGCGCCGCAGAAAGGCGATTTCATCATGGACGACAAGATCGTTTTCACATATGATGTACCGGCGGACGACTTCAGCCGCGCCGGGGAGGCCAGTTCCGATGTGAAAAGCAAGCTCAAGCAGCTGGGCACGCCGCCTGACGCCGTGCGCAAGGTGGCCATAGCCATGTACGAGGGGGAGATCAACATGGTCATCCATGCCAACGGGGGCACCATCACCGTGGAGATCTCCCCCAGGCAGGTGCGCATGGTGCTGCGCGACCGCGGCCCCGGCATCCCGGACGTGGACCTGGCCATGCAGGAAGGGTACTCCACCGCCCCCGATGAGATACGCAACCTCGGGTTCGGCGCCGGCATGGGCCTGCCCAACATGAAAAAGTACACCGACGAGATGCACATCGAAACCGAACTGGGCGTGGGTACCACCATCACCATGACGGTGAACCTGTGATGGGTTTGGAAGGGGGGTGCGGTACATGGACAAATTCTACCATTCGGTGCACTTGGAGCCGGACCTGTGCAAGGGCTGCATCAACTGCATCAAACGCTGCCCCACCCAGGCCATCCGGGTCAGGGACGGCAAAGCGCGCATCAACGCCCGCTTCTGCATCGACTGCGGCGAGTGCATCCGGGTATGCCCCCACCACGCCAAACAGGCGGTCTACGACAAGATCGACGTGCTCAAACAGTACGAATACACCGTGGCGCTGCCGGCGCCGTCACTGTACAGCCAGTTCAACTCCCTGGACGACGTGGAGATCGTCCTCAATGCGCTCCTCTACCTGGGGTTCGACGACGTGTACGAGGTCAGCGCCGGCGCGGAGCTGGTGAGCGAGGCCACCCGCAGGTACCTGACGGAGCACGAGGAGAACCTCCCGGCGATTTCCACCGCATGCCCCACCGTGGTGCGCCTCATCCGCGTGAAGTTCCCCAACCTCATCCCCAACCTGCTGCCACTAAACCCCCCTGTGGAAGTGGCGGCCAGACTGGCACTCATGCGCGCCATGGAAAAGTCCGGGCTGCCCAGGGAAAAGATCGGCATCGTGTTCATCTCGCCGTGCCCCGCCAAGTACACATACACCAAGATGCCCCTGGGCACCGCCAAAAGCGAGGTGGACTGCGTGCTGGCCATCAAGGACGTGTACCAGCTGCTGCTCCCCTACATGAAAGTGGTGGGGCAAGACCGGGAAGAGCTGGCCCTGTCCGGCAAGATAGGCATCAGCTGGGGGCGCTCCGGCGGCGAGGCCAGCGGCCTTTTCACGGACAATTACCTGGCGGCGGACGGCATTGAAAATGTGATCCGGGTGCTGGAAGACATGGAGGACCAGAAGTTCACCCAGCTGAAGTTCGTGGAGCTCAACGCCTGCAACGGCGGCTGCGTGGGGGGCGTCCTCACTGTGGAAAACCCCTATGTGGCGGAGGCGAAGCTCCAGCGGCTGCGCAAATACATGCCCGTGTCCAAAAGCCACATCGAGGGCGCCCAGGGATCGGTGGTGCCCTGGGATGCCCAGGTGGAGTTCGAGCCGGTGTTCCACCTGGGCAACAACATGATGCAGAGCCTCACCCGCCTCAACCAGGTGGAACGGCTGTGCAAGCGGCTGCCCGGGCTGGACTGCGGCTCCTGCGGGGCCCCCACCTGCAAAGCCCTGGCGGAAGACATCGTGCGGGGCGACCGCTCCGAAAAGGACTGCATCTACTTCCTGCGTGACAGCCTCCACAAACTCTCCGACGAGGTGGCGGCCCTGGTGCTGGGCTGGGGGGCAGACGACAAGCGCGACCGGGAGTCCGTGCGCATCCTCAAAGAATACATGCAGCGCATATCCGATGAGATGGCCCTCCTGGACCGGGGCAAACCATAGCAGGGCATACCGTGATTTGCCCGGGCCATGCAGCTTGGCACACCCGCACGTACCGGCCCGCCAAACCGCCCAGCCGCAAGGAACAGGCTTTGATCTCACCGGGACATGTGGCGGCGCATACCTGCCCGTCAAGTCATCCGTATATGAGGAACCGACCGTGATCTACCTGGACAATGCGGCCACGACCATAAAAAAACCCCCCGAGGTCCTGGATGCCGTCATGGCCGCCATGTCCGGCCTGGGCAATGCCTCCCGGGGCGCACATGCGGGCGCGCTGGACGCTTCCCGCGCCGTCTACGACGCCCGTGTGAAAGCGGCTGCGTTCTTCGGGTGCCCCCGCCCCGACCATGTGGCGTTCACGTCCAATTCCACCGAGGCGCTCAATGTGGCCATCTGCGGCACACTGCGCCCCGGCGACCACGTCATCACCACAGCCCTGGAACACAACTCCGTCCTGCGCCCCCTCTACCGCCTGGAAGCGGAGCAAGGGGTGGCCCTGGACATCGTGGGCGCCGACCCCGGCGGCCGTGTCGACTACGGGGCATTCGAGCGCCTTATCCGCCCGCAGACCCGAGCCATAGTCTGCACACATGCCTCCAACCTGACGGGCATATGCCTGGACGTGGCGTACATAGGGGCCATCGCCCGCAGGCATGGTGTGTTGTTCATCGTGGACGCATCCCAGAGCGCGGGCGCCATACCCATCCACATGACGGCCATGGGCATCGACATCCTTTGCTTCACCGGGCACAAAGGGCTGATGGGCCCCCAGGGCACCGGCGGCCTGTGCGTGCGGGAGGGCGTGGACATCCGCCCCCTGAAGGTGGGCGGCACCGGTGTGCACACATACAGCAAGGAACAGCCCTCCCAGTGGCCCACCCGCCTGGAGGCAGGCACATTGAACGCCCATGGCATAGCAGGCCTGTCCGCGGCATTCGATTTCCTGGAGCGCACCGGCCTGGACGCAATCATGGAAAAGGAAAGCGCACTCCTGTACCGCTTCCTGCGGGGCATCGGGTGCATCGACGGCATCGAGGTTTACGGTGCGCCGCCCCATTTGACAGCATCCCGGCCCGCATCCGCCAATCCCTGCATCAATAGAAGCGCGGCCGATGGCGCTACACCTACCTGCCTGCCCCGGGCCACCGCCGAAGGGCCCCACACCGCCGTCTGCGCGCTGAACATACGCGACCGCGACCCCGCATGGGTGGCCGACGAGCTATCCGAAACCTACGGCATCGCCACCCGCGCCGGCGCGCACTGCGCCCCCCTCATGCACCGCGCCCTGGGCACCGAGGGCCGGGGGGCCGTGCGGTTCAGCTTCTCATACTTCACCACCGAGGACGAGATCGACGCCGCCATCGATGCGCTGGGGGAAATCGCCCGATGACGTATTGCTCCAATACAAACAACGATCGTCTCTCAACCCAGAAAGGGGAACCCACATGAAAACCATCGCCAGCTTCACCATCGACCACCTGCGCCTCCTGCCGGGGCTCTATGTCTCCCGCAAGGACCGGGTGGGTGGTGAGACCCTCACCACTTTTGATTTGCGCATGACCCGCCCCAACGAGGAGCCTGTCATGAACACCGCGGAGCTCCACACCATCGAGCACCTGGCCGCCACCTACCTGCGAAACCACGACGAATACGGGCCCAAAGTCATCTACTTCGGGCCCATGGGCTGCCGCACCGGCAACTACCTGATACTGGCGGGTGACTACGAGGCGGCGGACATCGCACCCCTCGTCGTGGGGACATTCGAGTTCATCAGGGACTACGAGGGCGACATACCCGGCGCCTCTGGGGCAGGCTGCGGCAACTACCTGGACATGAACCTGCCCATGGCCAGATACTATGCCAGGAAATACCTGGAAACACTGTATCACCTGGACGAGTCCACGATGCGATACCCGGCGTGAAACTCGCAAGCACGCTTCCACGAGGGGTTGTGGCTTAAGCCGCGCTTTTCGGCGTTCCTTCCGGCGCCTTTTCCAGCGTGAACCAGAACGTCACCCCGTCCTGGGTGTTGTAGACGCCGTAGCCCTGGTGGTGTGAGTCCAGTATGGCTTTCACGATGGACAGCCCGATGCCCGTGCCGCCGTAAGCGCGCGTGCGGGCTTTGTCCACCTTGTAGAACTTCGTCCAGAGGTGTTCCAGCGACTCGTCGGGGATAGGGGCGCCTGTGTTGTGCACAAAGAGGCGGACCGACCCATGGGGGGCCCCCGCCACTTCCGCCGCATCCACCGCGCCATCCGCACGATCCCCGACCCCGACGGTGATTTCCATGGCGCCGTCCAGGTGGTTGATGGCATTGTTCAGCATGTTGATGATCACCTGCTTGATCTTGAACTCATCCGCCACGACGTACACGGGCCCGCCCGCTTCGAAGATGACTTTCGCGCCTTTCTGGGACAGCACGATCTCCATGGACGCCACCACGTCCTTGGCCAACTGCGCAAGGTCGAATGTCCCCATCACCGGCTGGTCGTTGCCGGACTCGATGGCCGAGAGCGCCAGCAGCTCCTTCACCATCTTGTTCATGCGCCCGGCTTCGTCCATGATGACATGGCAGTAGTAGTTGCGGCTCTCCTCGTCGCTTGCCATCCCCTCCGTCAGCCCCTCGGCATAGCCCTGTATCAGGGCGATGGGCGTCTTCAGCTCATGGGAGACATTGGCGATGAACTCCTTGCGCATCTCGTCCACCTGGGTCTTGAGCTCGATGTCCCTCGTCAGTTCCAGGTTCGCCGCCCGCAGTTCCTCTATGGTTTCTTCCAGCCTTTCGGAGAGTTTGTTCATGCTGCGCCCCAGCACGCCGATTTCATCCTGGGAAACCCCCGTGTACTTGGCGGTGAAATCCAGGTCCGAGATCTTTTGGGAGAGCTGGGCCAGCTCCTTGATGGGCAATGTGATCCGCCCCGTGATGACATAGATGATGGCAAATGAAACCAGCATCACCGCCAGCCCCACATAGATCAGGAACCTGTTGGATATGTCCACCGAATCCTTGATCCCCGCCAACGGCGTGGAGAGTATGAAAAATGTCTGCCCATCCTCGAAATACCCACTGCTTTCCAGGTATGTCCCCTGGGTGGACGGGTCATAGGTCTTCTGCACCGTGTAGTTTTCCGTCAGCACCAGCTGGTCGTACCCATCACCGGAGAAGTCCCCTGACAGGTAGCGCTGGAGTTTCGCCGTCACGAAATCCCACTCCAGGTAGGACGACGTGAGGATTTCGTTGGTGGTGAAATTCAGGATCACGATAGACAGGTTGTATTGGTCGGACAGCTGTTTGAACAGAAGCGACGTTTCCGATGGCTGGCCGGTTTCCTTTTCCCCGTAGGCCTGCACAAATGTCTTGCCGGCCGCGGCGTTGTCCATGACGTTTTGGTTCAGTTGCTTGTAGACGCCCTCCAGCACGGACACTTTGTCCCGCAGGTAATACCCCTCCAGATACCAGTTGTTGACCACCCAGATCATTGCAAAGCCAAAAAGTGTCAATCCCAAGAAAATAACGGTGAACCGCAAACGGATAGAATGACTCATAGAACAGATTCCTCCCGCACGGCTGGAGCGCCCCGCAAACCCCAAAACCAGGGTTTCACATGGCGCTAGTCCGCATCAAACTTATACCCCATGCCCCAAACGGTCTTGATGTACTCCCCCTTTTCGCCCATCTTCGAGCGCAGTTTCTTGACATGGGTATCTATGGTGCGGGCGTCGCCGAAATAGTCATAATTCCAGACGCGGTTGAGAATCTTCTCCCGGGAAAGGGCCAACCCCCGGTTCTCGATAAAATACGCCAGCAGTTCGAATTCTTTGTAGCTTAGCTCCAGCTCCTCGCCGTCCACCGTCACCTTATGGGCGCCTTTGTCCAAGCACACGCCGCCCACCGACAGTGCTTCGTCGCCCTCAGCGCCGGAACGGCGCAAGATGGCCTCCACCCGCGCCACCAGGATCTTGGGGCTGAATGGCTTGCCGATGTACTCGTCCACCCCCAGGGAAAACCCCTGGAGCTCATCCTGTTCCTCCGTGCGGGCGGTGAGCATGATGACCGGGACCTGGGAGTGTTCGCGTATGGTTTTGAGCACCGCCCAGCCGTCCATTTTGGGCATCATCACGTCCAAAAGCACCAAGGCGATGTCTTTTTGCGAAAAGAACACCTCCACGGCATCGTCCCCGTCCTTTGCCTCCAGGACCGAAAACCCTTTCGCCGCCAGGTAGTCCCTCACCAGTTTCCTCATACGGTCTTCGTCGTCAACGACCAATATCTTCCCCGCCATGCAGCCTCCTGATTATACGCTTCCCTTCCAATTCTTTCGTGCAACGGCTGTCCCCTTCCAATGTTGCACTGCCACCCTTTCGTTTCGCTGCCGTTCGCACGTCATTGGGCGCCGTATGACCGATGCGGTGCAACCCTTGCTTGCCGGCTGTGGCCCGCCAAACCCCCTCCGCGCCCATGCACGGCTGGGATGGCAGACGCCCCAGCGCCGCCTTGCCGCCGGTGAGCGCCCCGGCCTTACCTTAGCTCCCCCATGGGGATCGTGTCCATGTCGTCGAATGCCTGGTTCTCGCCGCCCATGGCCCAGATGAAGGTGTAGTTGGACGTGCCCGCGCCTGCATGGATGCTCCAGGAGGGGCTGATGACCGCCTGCTCGTTTAGCATGACGATGTGCCGGGTCTCATTTCCCTCGCCCATCATGTGGAACACCACCTGGCCTTCCGGCACCTCGAAATACATGTACACTTCCATCCGCCGCTCGTGGGTGTGGCAGGGCATGGTGTTCCAGACGCTGCCCGGCTCCAGCACGGTCATGCCCATGGACAGCTGGCAGGTTTCCAGCACGTCCGGGTGGATGAACTGGTTTATCACACGTTTGTTGGACGTCTCCATCGTCCCCAGGGGGCGCTTGGCCGCTTTCTCTATGGGGATGAATGTGGTCTTGCAGGCTTTGTGCGCAGGTGCGCTGACCATGTAGAACTTGGCCGGGTTCCCTGCGTCGTCGCTGGCAAACACCACCTCTTTCGTGCCTTTGGTGATGTAGAGGCAGTCCTTGTAGCCCATCCGGTAGGTCTTGTACCCACCTTCGGCCGCAGCCGCATCGCCGGCCGCGCCGCCTGCACCACCCGCCGGGATGGCAACGCCGGATCCCCCACCGGCATCACCGGCCGCATCACCCGCATCACCTGCGCTACCCGACACCCGTATGCTTCCGGGGCCGCCGATGTTGAATATCCCGATCTCCCGCCGTTCCAGGAAGTACCCCGTGCCGAAATTCGCCCACACGTCGATGCCCTTGTCGATGGGCACCTCCCCCGTGACAGGCATGCACCCCAGGGTGACCATCCTGTCCACGTGGGAATACACCGCCACGACCTCGTCAGCCCTGTACAGCCCCTCGATGAGGAACTCGTCCCTGGTTTCCTGCGTCGTGTAACGTTTGAAATCCTTTTGGTTGGCGCTATAGCGGATGTCCATGGTTTCCCTCCTTGCGGTTGCCCGGCTGCTTTGGCACTCGGTTTGTCCATTCCCATTATAAGTTGTACCCGGCAAAAAGTCAATGGATAAGCGGGCCCCGGTCACCCCAGCGACTGGAACAAAAACATCACCGCCGGGATGGTGAGGATGCAGGTCAATGTGGACACGCCCATGATTTCCGCCGCATAAGCGTCGTTTTTGTGGTAGCGGATGGCGAACATGGTGCCGATGGCCCCCACGGGGCAGGCCGCGGCCAGTATGGTCGTCCCCTGCACCACCGGGTCCACGTAGAGAATCCCGGCGCCGATGGCCGCGCGAAACAGCAGGACGCCAGCAGAGGGCACCAGCAGCTGGCGCAGGGCGCAAATCAGGTAAATCCGCCTTTTGCGCAGCACTTTCAGGATGTCGGAGGATGCCAGCGAGATACCCGTGACCACCATGGCCATGGGCGTGTTCATGTCACCCAGGAAGCGGATGGGCTCCGCCACCATCTCCGGCAGGCGGATGCCGCAAACATAGGAAACGATACCCAGGGCCACCGCCGCCAGGTTGGGGTTTGCCAGTTTCTTGAGGCTGTCCCAAAAGGAAGTACCAGGCTCCTGCAAGGAAGTTCCAGGCTCCTGCAAGGAACCCCCGGACCCTTTAGCTCCGGCGTCAGGCTTCCGAAACGATGCCCCCCCGTCGATCATCACCACGCCGTAAGTCCACACCAGCAGGTTGTAGACGGTGATGTACGCCGTGATGTAAAAAACGCCCTCGGTGCCATAAAGCCCCTGCGCCAGGGGGATCCCTATAAATGCGCAGTTGGAAAACACGCAGGAGAACCGCTCGATGGCCCTGTCATCCCCTTTGCGCAGCAGGGCCTTGGAGATCAGGATGCCGGCGATATGGGTGACGACAGACAGCCCCACCGCGATGAGCAGGCCCGCCGTCTGCGACGCCACCATCTCCCTCTGGAAGGAATTGAATATCAGGCAGGGGATGACCACCATCATCAGGAACTGGGCCATCCCCTCTTTGGTCGCCTGGTTCAGCAGCTTCGCCCTGTAGCACACCGCACCCACGAGGATCAGCAAGAACATCGAGATGATCTTCTGGGCGGCAGCAATCGCAAGCAACATTCTGGTCTCCTCCACAGATAAACTCCATCGCACGCAAGCCTTCGCAACCTATGCTCCCGCGACATGGGTTTGCGCCGGGTAGTCGGTCGCCGAAAGGAACACCACCCGCACCGTGCCGCCGCACCGCGACATAGGTTTGCGCCGGTTAGATCGGTCAGCCTGCGAGGTCGGCCTTGACCCCGATCCCCAGCTCATCCAGTTGTTTTTCGTCCACGGGGGTGGGCGCCTGGGTCATCAGGCAGGAAGCGTCTTTCACTTTCGGGAATGCGATCACGTCCCGGATGCTGTCCGCGCCCACCAGCAGCATGGCCAGCCTGTCCAGCCCGTAGGCCAGCCCCGCATGGGGCGGCACGCCGTACCGGAAGGCATCCAGCAAGAACCCGAACCGCTCGTGGGCCTCCTCTTTCGTGAACCCCAGTATCTCGAACATCTTCTCCTGCACGTCGGTTTGGTGGATACGCACGGAGCCGCCGCCGATTTCCGTGCCATTGAGGACGATGTCGTAGGCTTTCGCCCTCACTGCGGCAGGGTCTGTTTCCAGCAACGCCAGGTCTTCATCCATGGGGCTGGTGAATGGGTGGTGCTTGGCCATGAGCCGCCCCTGTTCCTCGGAGTATTCCAGCAGCGGGAACTCCGTCACCCACAGAAAAGCGAATGTGCCTTGGGGTATCAGGTCCAGCTCCTTGCCCAGCTCCAGGCGCAGATTCCCCAGCACGTTCCATACCGTTTCGTCCCGGTCTGCGGCAAACAGCAGCAGGTCACCCGGTTTCGCGCCCATGGCCGCCTTCATGCGCGCCAGCGTCTCCTCCCCCATGAACTTGGCGAAGGAGGATTTCTCCGTGCCGTCGGGCGCGATCGCCAGGTATGCCAGCCCCTTGGCCCCGGATTCCCTGGCCATCTCCACCAGGGCGTCTATCTTCTTGCGGGGCATCCCGGCCTGCCCTTTCACATTGAGCCCCCGCACGCTGCCTCCGTCGGCCAGCGCGCTCTCGAAGACCGCGAAAGAGCTGCCCGCCACCGCCTTGGACACATCGATGAGCTCCATGCCGAAGCGCATGTCCGGTTTGTCCGACCCGAACCGGTCCATGGCCTCACGCCACGTAAGCCTTTGTATGGGCGTCTGGATCTCCACACCTGCGATTTCACGGAAAATGCGCCCCAGCAGCCGCTCGTTCACCGCCAGCACGTCGTCCACCCCCACGAAAGACATCTCGATGTCGATCTGCGTGAACTCCGGCTGCCTGTCCGCCCGCAGGTCCTCGTCCCGGTAGCATCGGGCGATCTGGAAATACCTGTCAACCCCCGAACACATCAGGAGCTGTTTGAACAGCTGGGGGGACTGGGGCAATGCGTAGAAACTCCCGGGGTGCACCCGGCTGGGCACCAGGTAGTCCCTGGCCCCCTCCGGGGTGGACTTGACCAATGTGGGCGTCTCGATTTCCAGGAAACCCTCTTCCGCGAAAAACTGGCGGGTCAATATGGCCAGCCGGCTGCGGACCTGCAGGTTGCGCTGCATGTCCGGGCGGCGCAGGTCCAGGTAGCGGTACTTGAGCCGCAGCTCCTCCCTGGTCTTTGATCCTTCCTCGACGGGGAACGGAGGTGTGTCCGCCTCGGAGAGGATGCGCAGGGCCTCCCCCCGCACTTCCAGCGCGCCTGTGGCGATCTGCTCGTTGGCCGCGCCGCCCCTGGCCCTGAGCGTGCCCGTCACCGCCACCACGAACTCAGAGCGCAGCCTCCCGGCCTTGGAAAACACCTCCGGGTCGCAGTCGCTTTCGTCAAAGACCACTTGCAATATGCCGCTGCGGTCCCGGAGATCCACGAACACCAAGCCGCCTTTGTTGCGGTTTTTCGCCACCCAGCCCATCACCGTCACGGACTGCCCTATGATACCCTCCGACACTTCTGCGCACCTGTGTGTCCGGGAAAGCCCCTGCATCGACTCCGCCATACCAAGCCCCATCTTTCTATCCACAATCCGCTATCTGCTATTCTCTGCTATTCTCTGCTATTCCCTGCTATCCTATCCTATCCTATGCTATTCTCTGTTCCTCGCCCAAAACGCCCTGCACCCTCGACAGCATTACACTCCCCACTCCTCATTCCTCATTCCTCAATCCCCACTCCCCATTCCTCACTCCCCATTCCTCACTCCTCACTCCCTACCGCCTCAGTTCCTCCACATACACCTCCGCGATCTCGCCATACCCCTCTTCCAGGAGTTTCTGCTTCTGGAACTTCTTGTTTTTGTTCATCTGGGCCACCAGCACCTGGCCCCCCGCCCCGCGCTCCGCCCTGACCTTCGCCAGCAGGGACACGAACCGTTCCTGTGGGAGCCCCTTTTCGAACAGGTAGGCCTTTTTCGCCCCGGCCTGGGGAACCGCAAACCCCGCATCCAGCAGGATGGTGACGATGCGCTCGAACCCGATGGAAAACCCGCAGGCCGGCGTGGGTATCCCGGTGAATTTCCCGATCATCTCGTCGTAGCGGCCGCCCCCCGCCACGGAACCGCCGAACCCTTCCATGGAAACCTCGAAGATCGTCCCCGTATAGTACGCCATCCCACGCACCAGCGTGGGGTCAAATTCCAATGCGAACCGCCCTTCGGTGGTGGCCGCCACCGTTTCCATGATCATGGAGAGCCGCCCGACCGCCTCCAATGCCCCGCTTACATGAGAATTCCCATCGCCGGCGCCGGACGCCGCCCCAGCGCCCCCCAGGATCTCCCCCAGCGTGCGAAGTCCGCCCGCATCCTTGCTCACTTTCCCGAACATCCCCAGGTATGCCCCCACCGCTTCCGGGGCATACCCAGCCTCGATGAGCTCCGCCTCCACCCCCTCGGCACCGATTTTGTCCATTTTGTCCAATATGATGAACACCCGGTCGAAACTCTCCGCCGGGAACCCGCAGTGCGCCGCCATCCCCCGCAGGATCCCCCGGTCGTTCACCCGTACCGTAAAGGCCCGGTCCGGGCAGATCCGGGAGAGCGCATCCGCGGTGGCCTGTATCAGCTCGATCTCCGCCAGGGGCGAGGGATCCCCCAGCACGTCGATGTCGCACTGGACGAACTGGCGGAACCGCCCTTTCTGTGGCCTGTCCGCGCGCCACACCGGCCCCGTCTGCAATGCCTTGAATGGCATGGGCAGCGCATCCCCATGGTTGGCGTAGAACCTGGCCAGGGGCAGCGTCAGGTCATAGCGCAGCCCCTCCTCGCAGATGTCCCCATCGGTCCGGGCGGAGGATAGGTCCAGCTTTTCCCCGCGCTTTAGGATCTTGAATATCAGTTTTTCATTGTCCCCGCCTTGTTTGCTGGTAAGGTTTTCCAGGTGGTCCACGCAGGGCGTCTCTATCCCCAGGAACCCATACCCCCGGTACGTCTCCTTGATCTTCCCCAGCACATATTCCCGGATGGCCATCTCCCGGGGCTCGATATCCTTCATGCCCGTCACGGGCTTTTTTTTCAATGGCATGACCAACGCCTCCTTATTCCCTGATCTCCACTCATCTGTTTCTGCTCACCTGTCTCCACTCACCTGTCTCCACTCACCTATCTCCACTCATCTATCTCCACTCACCTATCTCCACTCACCTGTCTCCACTCACCTATCTCCACTCACCTGTCTCCACTCACCTATCTCTACCCCCGCTCCCTACCTATTGTAGTGGTTTTCGCCGATTTTGCAAGCGGATTTTTCAAACACCCGCACCAATGCATATTGCTCCACCAACCAAACAATGCGCGTTCGGCATTAGTCTCAGCCTCGCGCAAATCCATGCTTGAAAATATCCCCCATCCATGGTATGGTATCAGATAATCGGCGGGCATAGGGGCTGTGGCACGCCCCGGCAAGGTTTTGGCCATCAGCGTTGCCCACGCCGGACCGTTTTCGCACTTATTATTTGTCATCATGGGGCTTAAGCGAAAGGACAAAAGATTGGGCGATTTCCTGCTTTCCTGCGAACACATCGAGAAGAGCTTCGGCGCCACCCGGGTGCTTTGCGGCATCAACCTCCATGTGCGTCCCAGCGAGTTCATCACCCTGCTGGGGCCCTCCGGCTGCGGCAAGACCACCCTGCTGCGCATCATCGCCGGGCTGGAATACCCGGATGAGGGGAAAGTCATCCTGGACGGCGTCGACATGACCCCTGTCCCTCCCCACCGCCGCAGCGTGGGCATGGTTTTCCAGAACTATGCGCTCTTCCCCCACATGAACGTGGAGGCAAACGTCGGCTACAGCCTGCGCCTGAAAGGCGTGCCAAAAGCGCAGATCCGAGAGGAAGTGGCCAAGGCCCTCCACACCGTGGCCCTGGACGGCTACGGGAGACGCCTCCCCTCGGAACTCTCCGGCGGCCAGAGCCAGCGGGTGGCTATCGCCCGGGCCATCATCGGCAAGCCCCGGATCCTGCTCCTGGACGAACCCCTGGGCGCGCTGGACCTGCAGCTGCGCAGGCAGATGCAGATCGAGCTCAAGCATCTGCAGAAACAGCTCTCCATGACCTTCATATACATCACCCACGACCAGGAGGAAGCCCTCACCATGTCGGACCGCATCGCCGTCATGAAGGACGGGCGTTTCCAGCAGACAGGTGACGCTACGCAGATCTACGACGCCCCCGAGACCACTTTCGTGGCGCAGTTCGTGGGCAATGCGAACATATTGCGCATGGACGGCCGGACCTACGCCATCCGCAGCGAGTACGTGCGGATGGAACCGGTGTCCCCTGACAAGCCAAGCACGGGCTTTGCGGCGGCACCTGAGACTGCGGCGCCTGATACCGCGGCCGCCGCACAGTCTGACGGCACCACTGGAGCGATGGCCATCGCCGCTCTATCCGGCTCACTCAAAACCGGCGACAGCCCCGTGTTCCACACCACCGGCACCGTCACCGACAAGAGTTTCGCCGGGGGCCAGCTGCGCATCAACGCCAGGCTCCCGGACGGCACCATGTTGCTGTCCAGCCGCCACGGCATCGACTCGGATCTGCGCGCAGGGATGGAAGCACGGGTGTCCTGGGACCAAAAACACATGGTGGAGGTACACTGAGGTCATGTCAATGATGGGCCGAAAGGCACAACTTCATACATCCACCGACAGTGAGAACCCCCAGGCCGCAGTGCCTGTGGATGCGTCTGGTGGTGCGGCCACGCCTGTGGGTGCGCCTGGCGGCGCGGCCAAGCCCGTGGATGCGCCTGGTGGTGCGGCCACGCCAGCCACCGGCGAGGGCCACCCTGCGGGCCGACCTGGAGCGCATCTGTCCAAGCTGGGTGCGCCCTCGTCTGCCATCGGCGCAGGCCGCCCCCACGCCCTCACCCGGCGCAAACGCAGGGTTTCCATGATCCTGGCTGCGCCCCTCTACATCTTCACCCTTGCGTTCGTGGTGGGTCCCCTGGCGTACATGGTCTTCCTAAGCTTCGCCACGCGGGACGGCCAGTGGGGCGTGAAAGCCGTGCTCACATTGTCCAACTACCCGAAGATGGCGGAGCCGATCTATGTCACCACCTTCGTCAACTCGCTGAAGCTGGCGCTCATCACCACGGTGTTCGTCACCCTCACCGGCTACCCTTTTGGTTATTTTATGGCCAGGCTGTCCCCGAAGCGAAAAGGCATCGCGATGTTCCTGCTGATCATACCATTCTGGACCAGCGCGCTGATGCGCCTCTACGGCTGGATGATCGTGTTCCGTGCCAATGGGATCCTGGACAGGGTGCTGATGGCCCTGGGCATCGTCGATAGGCCCCTACGCCTCCTCTACACTTACCCGGCGGTGGTGGTGGGCATGGTATATGCGCTGGCCCCCTTCATGATCTATGCGGTGTTTTCCAGCGCGGAGAAGATGGATTTCCACCTGGTGGAAGCCGCCCGCACCCTGGGCGCATCCGCCCCACGGGCATTTTTCACCATCACGCTGCCCCTCACCATGCCGGGGCTTTTTTCCGGGGTGGTGCTGACCTTCGTGCCCTCCATGGGTCTGTACTTCATCGCGGACCTCCTGGGCGGCAACAAAGTGGTGCTGGTGGGGAACCTCATCTACGAGCAGCTGATGAAAGTCCACGACTGGCCATTCGCCGCGGCGCTGTCCGTGGTGTTGGTGATACTGGTGTCCGTTTTCCTCTTCGCCTACCGGAAAGTCGCCGGTTCGGGAGAGCTGGAGGGGCTGGTGTGAGGGCGCCTCTGCCACCGGCGCACATACGGAGGGAAACCTTGCGGGAACGACGCATTTTCCAAAATTCATATATCATCCTGGGCATGGCGCTGATGTACCTGCCGATCCTGGTGGTGGCCGTCTACTCATTCCACGCCTCCAAAGTGAGCGTGGGGTGGGACGGTTTCTCCCTGGACTGGTACGTCCAGATGTGGAAAGACCGCTCCCTGTGGGAGGCGCTGGGCAACTCCCTGGTGCTGGGGCTTTCCAGCTGCAGCCTGGCCGCCGTCATCGGCACACTGGCTGCGGTGGGGATGCACGACGAAACGCCGAAGTCATCCAAGCCTTCGCCTTCGCCTTCGCCCACTGCCACTGCCACAGACACCGGTCCGGGCGATTGCGGTGCTGCGAACCGCCACCGCTTATCACCGTTCATCGGCAAGCGGGTGCCCGGCGGTGACCGCATATGGGCGTTTGTCAGACGGCCTGCGTCCGGCGTCGACCGCCGCGGCACCACCGTGCCCTTCGCCCCGTTCTTCTCCTATGTGTCCATCCTGCCCATCATGATCCCGGAGATCATCCTGGGCATGGTGTTCCTGGCATTTTTTTCCATGCTGCGGCTGCCTTTCGGCATGGTGACATTGATCATCGCCCACACCGCATTTTCCATCCCCTATGTGCTCCTGATGGTGAGGGCGCGCATTGCGGGGATGGACAAAAGCCTGGGGGAGGCCGCACGCAACCTGGGCGCCACGGAGGCGCAGGTGTTTTTGCACATCACCTTCCCCCTGCTGCTGCCCGCCATCGTCTCCGGGATGCTCCTGGCATTTGCCATGAGTTTCGACGACGTGATCATCAGCGTGTTCGTCACCGGCGTCACGGTGAACACATTGCCCATCAAGATCTACTCCCAGATCAAGACGGGCGTCACACCCAAGACCAACGCGCTGTGCACGCTGCTGTTCCTTGCCACCATCTGCATCGGCCTGCTGTCCATGTTCATCGGGCGCATAGGCCGCAAAAGGGCAACAGGCCGCAAAAGGGCAACCGGCGCCACCGATACGGACCCAGCCGGGTGACCCCTTGCACTGCATTCACTCCGTCTGCGCTGAAATTTTCAAAATCATCCAAAGGGTGACCCACCCGCACTGCGTTCACCCGCTTTTGCCCGGTACAAGGTATAAATGCGATCATTCGTTGTATATTGGCGCAAATGCTATTATTATAAAGGAGGAACTATGAAAAATCTATCAATCTTGACAGCCCTTGCCCTCACCGCCGCCGCACTGGCCGGCTGCGCGGGTGCAGGGTCAACCCAGGCCACCACAGCCGCCCCCGCCGCCACACAGGCGCCATCCACCACACAGGCACAGGGGGACGGCCCCGCTGCGCCCACCGACGCCACAGGGACGCCCGCCACCATCACACCGGACCACGCTACCCAGGATGCCGGGGCGGCCCCATCCGCGGAAGCGGGGACGCAGCTCTCCGGCACCCTCACCATCTACTCATGGGAAGGGATGTTCCCCCAAGAGCTGCTGGATGGTTTCACGAAAGAAACCGGCGTGCGCATCAACTATGCGGTCTTTGACACGGACGAGACCATGCTGACCAAACTGGCGGAAGCGAAAGGCGGCGACTACGACCTGGTCATCGCTGACGACTACATCATCGAGACCGCCATCGCCGAAGGCCTGGTGCGCAAACTGGACAAATCCGCGCTGCCCCACTACGGCAACATCAACCCCCTCTACCAGAAGCAGTTCTATGACCCCACCGACGAGTACACGGTGCCCTTCGGCGCAGGCGTGCAGACCATCGTCTACGACCCCGCACAGGTGAGCATCGACATCTCCGGCTATGCGGACCTGTGGGACCCCAGCCTGGATGACCTGGTGGGTATCATCGGCAACTACCGCGTCATCAACGGCATGGCGCTCAAAGTCCTGGGCGAGAGCTACAACACCGAGGACATGCTGGCCATCGAGCAGGCCGGCGAGAAGCTCAAAGAACTGGCGCCCAACATCCGCCTCATCAAGGACGATTCCCTGGAAGCGGACCTCCTTTCCGGCGAGATCGGCGTGGCGGTGATGTACACCTCCCAGGTGACCATGGCGAAACTGGAAGACCCCGAGCTGGTGGTGGTGTACCCGAAAGAAGGCATCGGATTCGGCATCATGGGCGGGTTCATCCCCAGCCATGCGCCCAACCCCGACGCCGCCCACGCATTCATCGACTACATCCTGGAAGCGGAAAACAGCAAGGCATACTTCGAGTGGCTGGGATC
>JAISUG010000080.1 GCA_031272185.1 Lachnospiraceae bacterium | reverse complement strand
CACCGCCACGCTGCGTTGTCATCGGTCGGTGTAGGCACCACTACACCTCCCTCTTCCGCCTTGCGTGGTGGCGAATATCTTCGCACAGTTACTGCAAATGTTTCCGCTCTCGGGTATAGTTGGCGGGGCACAATAGCCTGTGAGGCAGCCATGAACAACCTCGAGATAGCCAGTTTCATGTCACTTTACAAAACCAGGGACGCCGCCGCGGCCGCGGACGTGCTGAGCATCACCCCCCGCGCATTGGAGCAGAACCTGAAGCGGCTGGAGGCCGAGCTGGGGTTTGCGCTCTTTTTGCGCCATGACAAGGACCTAGACCCTGCCCCCACGCTGGCCGGGCGCAGGTTCTACGACTATTTCTGGGCCAGGGGCAAGGATCTGTCCCACACACTGCGAACCATGCGGGGAGAGGACGTGAGCGGCATCCTCTGCATCTGCTGGTGCGACTGGTCGGGCTGCCCCGACTGGGTCATCCGCACCATCCGCCGCTTCAAGTCCGATTTCCCTGGCGTCAGGCTCCAGGTCCGCCAGGCGTCCTCCAAGATGCTCAAGGAACAGCTCTATGGCGGCGAAGTGGACATCGCGTTGACCTCCCACATCACCGCCGGCAGCCTGAACGGGCAGTTTTTCAGCACCGACATCTGCGACACCCCCCTGTATTTCATCATCTCCGCCACCCACCCCGCGGCACCGGATTTGGCCAAACTGGCCGAGCGCGGATCTGCGGCGCGCAAACGCCCGTCGCCCATGCAGCACCCCCACCGGGGGGGCAGCCCGCCGACACCTGGCGTACAGCGGCCGGCGTATACGCCGCTGGATAATATTCCTTTTTTTACCTCATATCTGGACGACGACGACAACGAATCCAAAGTCATCGCCCGGACAGGCAGGTTCTACAGGGACCAAGGCCTCTCCCCGCCCGAGGTCACCGTGCTCCCCAACTGGGAATCTGTCTATGTGGAGGTAAACATGCACTCCGGCGTCACATTGGCGCCCATGAACCTCACTGTCAAGACCCACGACTGCTTCGCGCTCCTGCCCACCGGCGTGGACATACCGCTGATTTCGCTGCAGCCCGTCAGGACCGTGAACCGTTACACCAGGGAATTCTCCGAACGATTGGCGAGGGAGGCCGCCCAGAGGGATGAATAGCACACAGCTCCGTTGTTTCCTGACTTCGGCCAACACTTTGAGCTTCACGGAGGCCGCAGACCAGCTCTACCTCACCCAGCAGGCAGTCAGCCGCAACATCATCAACCTGGAAAGGGAGTTGGGTGCGGTTTTGTTTGTGCGTGACACCCGCAGCCTGCGCCTCACCGACGCCGGCGCATATTACCGCAGCTATTTCACCAACGCCGACTACGACTTCCACAGCGTCTGCACCGAAGTGGAGGACATGTACTCGCGCCTGGCGGAACGGTTCCGCATAGGGTATTCCCGGTGGATCGACCCCCTGGGCCAGATCGACGAGGGCGTCGCCTCATTTCGGGCCGGGCATCCCGGGACACATTTTTCCGGCCGCCAGTACCACAACGACACCCTGTTTTCGGAGCTTTCCAAAGGGGAACTGGACGTGGTACTCATGTCGGAGGCCCAGATCAGCTGGATCAGGGAGTTCGAGCGGGCGCCCATCGCCCACGAGGACATCTGCTTTTACGCACCACCCTATGTGGAGGGAGACACCCCCGACCCCAACCTGTGGGGGCTGCCCATCCTGCTCAATGCGGCCTGGGACTGGACCTACTTCGAATGGCGCCAGATGGTCCTCAAGGAGATGGACCACCTGGACGTCACTTCGGACCGCGTCGTCTCCCTCCCCAACATCCAGTCCATATATGCGGAGCTGACCCTGGGCGACTGCGTGGTCATCATCGACGACCGCTTCGGCAACGTCAGCGGTTTCAAAAACATGCGCCGCTTCCACATCGACTCCAGCACCCGGGTGTTCGCCCTCTGGGACAGGCAGAACGAAACCCCCCTCATCGGCGACTTCGTGAAGCACTTGCAGGGCGCGTTTGGTTACAATGCCGCGAAGCCGACGGCCTAGACCTTGACGTATTTGCGAACATCAGCGACCGCAGGTATTTGGATACAATGCCGCGAAGCCGACGGCCTGGGGCTGCCCACAGGGTCCGCCGGCCGGCGCGGCCTGACGGGTGTTGACCCACAACTTGATTGACGGACTCGCAACACTTCTTTTTGTTTGAACTTCCCCCTCACTTGTTCTATCATATCCCCATGACCCATGCAACGGACCCCAAACACGGGCGGTGGCGTCCGGGCGGCGGCACCGCGCCACTTCGGGCATCGGCCTGATGCAGGCGGTGGCGTCCGGGTGGCGGCACCGCACCGCTTCGGGCGGCGGCGTCCGGACGGCGGCGCTTCGCCGCTTCGGACACCGGCCTGATGCATGCGAGCGACATCAGTCCGTACCGCACATATGCGCAAGGAAAACCAGGATGAAAAACTACGACCATCTGTGTGCGCCCCTGAAACTGGCGGGCGCCACCCTCAAAAACCGCATGCTGTCCGCACCCACTTCCCTGGCGGAATTGGGCGAAGGCGAGAAATACTCCCCGGCCAACATCGCATACTATAAACTCAAAGCGGCGGGCGGGTGCTCCCTGGTCACCGTGGGGGACGCCATCGTGGATTTGGACACGGGCCGCTCCCACCCCCAGCAGGTGGGCATCAACGACCCCGCCTCCACCCCATACCTGGTCGAGCTGGCGGATGCGATCCACTCCGGGGGCGCGCTGGCGTCCATCGAGCTGGACCACGGCGGGGCGCTGTGTTCCCCCGAGTTCATCGGCGGCAGGAACGCCTTGGGCCCCTCCGCTTTCACCGACGCGTGGGGCGACGACATTGACGAGATGCCCGAAGCTGACATACTCAGAATCGCCGACGCATTCGCCGCAGGGGCAGCCACCGCCAAGAAGTGCGGTTTCGACATGGTGATGATCCATGCGGGCCATGGTTGGCTCCTGCACCAGTTCATCTCCCCATCCTGCAACAAACGCACCGACAGGTGGGGCGGCTCATTGGAGAACCGCATGAGGTTCACATTGCTTGTGGTAGAAAAGATCCGCGCGGCCGTGGGCCCGGCATTCCCCATCGACATACGCATCTCGGGCGCGGAGCGCTCACCCGGCGGCTACGACATCGACACGGGCATCGAAATAGCAAAACTGCTGGATGGCAAAGTCGACCTCATCCATGTGTCTGCGGGCACCCAGGAAGACGAATACTCAGCCGTGCTGATGCACCCGGGCATCTTCCAGTCCCATGGGGAAAACAGCGCATTGGCCGCCGAAATCAAGAAGCATGTGTCCACCCCCGTCTGTGCGGTGGGCGCATTTTCCAAGCCCGACCTGATGGAGTCTTTCCTGGCGGGATCAGGCGCGGACTGCATCGCCATGGGCAGGGCATTGATCGCCGACCCCTTCTTCCCCAAAAAGGTGCTGCATGGATATACCAATGAGATCACGCCCTGCATCCGCTGCGGGGAGTGCCAGAGCCACATGATCGCCAAGAGGGTGATGCGCTGCACGGTGAACCCACTGGTGGGCCGGGAATCCGAGTACTTCCATCCGATCCTCAGGCTGTGCGCCCCGAAGAAAGTGCTGGTGGTGGGGGGTGGGCCCGCCGGGATGCAGGCCGCCCTGGAGGCCGACCGCGCCGGCCATCAAGTCATGCTCTGCGAGGGCCAAAACCGGCTGGGCGGCGCACTGCGCTTCGCCGACCACGGCGCCTTCAAATCATTGATGAAAGACTACCGGGAAAGCCAGATACGCAAAGTGCACGGCAGCGGCGTGGATTTGCGGCTGAATACACAGGTGGACAGGGATTTCGTGGAGAGGCACAGGCCCGACGCGCTCATCATAGCGCTGGGGTCCGAGCCTTGGGCGCCCCCCATCCCGACAGGCGAGGGGGTGCGCGTATTCATGGGTTCAGACCTCACCATGGCCGAACCTTTCGGCGAGAGCGTGGCCGTCATCGGCGGGGGGCTGGTGGGCTGCGAGGAGGCGCTGGAGCTGGCGCAGCTGGGCAAAAATGTCACGATCCTGGAGATGCGCCCCGAGCTGGCCCCGGACTGCGGCAGGATGCACCGCATCAACCTGCTGCACCAGCTGGCCGAGCAGAGCCGTATCACAGCTGTCACCGGCGCGCGGTGTACCAGGATATCCAAGGATGGCGTGCATGCCGTCGGCGCCGATGGGCACGAAACGCTCTATGCCTGCGACAGCGTGGTCATGGCGACCGGCATGCGCCCACGCCAGGCCGAGGTGGAGGCGCTGCGGGGCATCGTCCCGGACACCTACGTCATCGGCGATGCGCACCTGGCCCGGAACGTGATGATGGCGGTACGCGACGCCAGGGACGCCGTGGTGAACCTGGGGCTGATGTACTGAGGGGCTGATGCACCGAGGGGCTGATGCACCGAGGGGCTGATGTGCCGAGGTGTGGCGGCGGCACATATGAACGAAATTTGCAGGAGGTACCCTATGACAAATAAAACCCAAGACCTGGAAACCATGGTCGCGCGCTGGGAAGACCAACGGGAGCTCAAGAACCTGATGGGCAAATACGCCAACTGCGTGGTCCTCAACCGGGAAGGCGAGCTGTTCGACCTCTTTTGGGCGAAAGACGATGAAGACGTGTGCCTGGCTTTCAACGACGGCTACTACAAGGGGGGCTTGGACGTGTCCGGGTACTACGAGGCCGCGGCCGGGCGCAATGCGCTGGTGGCCAGCCTGCTGCGGGACCGTTTCCCGGAAAAACTGGGCGCCATGGGCGACGACGAGATCTATGGCATCGGCCCGTTCAAGGTGAAACCCATGTCATGCCCCGTCATCGAGATCGCCGGCGACGGCCGGACCGCCAAAGGCCTGTGGTACTGCCAGGGCGCATCCAACGAGGTGGGCGCGGCGGGGCCGGTGGCCAACTGGACCTGGGGGTATTTCGCGGTGGATTTCGTGCGGCAAAACTCCTGGCGCATCCTCCACCTCATGCATGTCAATGACGTGGACAGCACATGCGGCCAGAGCTGGGGCAAGCCGCAGGTCCCATACCCCGACCTGCCGGAGTTCGCCCCGCTTGGCGAGTTTCGGTACCCGCCATACACCAAGGCCCTGACCGTCAGGCCATACTACTCGCCAGGTCGCCCCATGGTGCCGGCGCCCCGCATCCCCCAGCCCTACACGACATTTTCCGAAACGTTCAGCTACGGTTTCTGAGAAGCCCCAAAGCGGCGCCGGAACATTGGCACCACGCAAATGTGCGCAAACCATATAGGTGTTTCGCACATATGCGATTCGCACATATGCGTTTCGCACTTATACATTTCGCATACACGCATTGCGTGCAGGGCAAGCGAAAGGTTCTGCGACGATTTCAAACGGAGGAATCTATGGAACAGCGATACACCGACAAAGAGCTCATGGCGCGCGTCTGGGACGTGGAAAACATCAAAACCCTGATCCACAAACGGGTCTACTACATCGCGGACGACCGACGGGAAGACGAGCTGTCCGACCTGTGGGTCAGCGCCCCCGAAAATATGGCGACGGCCTCATTTGGGCGCAACTGGGGGTTCTACGTGGGCATGGACGCCATCCGGGGGTACTACGTGGACGCCCACGCCAAGAGGCTGGCGCAGCAGATGGAACGCACAGGCGCCGCCGAGCCAAATGTGGGCAACCTCTATGCGCACCCCGCTTCCACCGGCCTGGTGCGCCTGGCCGGCGACGGCCTTACGGCCAAGGGCTTGTGGTACTGCATCGCCCAGGAAACCACCGCGCTGGGCGATGGCACCGCAGACGCCCGTTGGATGCTGGAGCGCATCGCCGCGGACTTCGTCAAGGAAAGCGACGGCTGGAAGATCTGGCACATGGTCATCGCGGCGGACCTCAACTGCGAGGCAGGGGAAAACTACTCCAAACAGCCCGTCTACGTGGACTGGGATTCGGATCCCGTGAAGGCCGAGTTTGGCACGCCCACGGTGGCGGCGCTGACCCACGACCCCACATTCAATTGGTGGGACGGGTACCCATTCATACCCGAACCCTACGAAACATTCCATGACAGTATCAGCTACGGCCCCGAGGGTTTCGTGCCCAACCCCCTCAAAGGGCTGTCGGCGGGGGAAGGGCGGGGGTACATGGCCGGGCGACATGCACGCTGAACCGCGACGGCCACCAAGCCGGTCCGGCGCCTAATGCCATATGCGCCAAATACCGCCGGCCACCAAGCCGGTCCGGCACCCGGCGACATGCACGCCAAACCGCGACGGCCACCACGCCGGTCCGGCCCCCGGCGACATGCACGCCAAACCGCCGCGCCCACGGCATGCAGCCCTCGATAACGCAAACATGCGATTGGAGAACCGTATGAAAGAACACCTGGATTTGAGCCGCAGGATACAAAACGCCGCTTCCAGCCAGGAAGTGGAAAATGTCAAGGCATTGCACACCTACTACCACGGGCGGGCGGACGCCACCGCCGAATGGGCCCAGATCTGGTCCCGTTCCGGCGACTGCTCCTGGGCCCACGCTTTTGGCCGCATGAGGGGTTTTGACCAGGTGTGGTACGGGTCCGTCACCCAGTACGACCAGATGGCCATGCAAAACTGGATGGAGCTGGTGGAGATCTACCCGGAAGTGGGGGGCAAGGACCCCCGGCCCATCATGGAGGCCTCGGTGCACACCCTGGTGACGGATGTCATCGAGGTGGCGGACGATGGGCTGAGCGCGCGGGCCTCCTTCATCACGCCGGGCGTCATACACTCCGTCCTCACCACGGAACAGGAAAAATACTGCAATGTGCTATGGGAACGCTACGGCTCGGACTTCATTTGCGAGGACGGGCAGTGGAAATACCTCCATGAGCATGTCTGCCCTGACATCCTCACCCGCCTGGACGCACTCAACTGGGCCGCCGAGGACTATGCGAGGCTCACCGACCCGGACCCAAAGGCAGCGCCGCCCCCGACACTGGGTGCGCCGCCGGTGTCAGACCCCGGCCCCATGCACCACCCGTATTCGGTGCTTTCCAAGCCGCAGGACACCGTGCCATGGCCCGAACCCTATGCAACCATGGACAATGACAACACATACACGCCCTTCCTGTGACTGCACAGCCTGTGACCGCACAGTCGGCGCCGGTGCTCCGCTACGGCCTTGGCAACTCACACACATCGTCACGATGTCCGCGCCGTCCGGCTCCCGGACACCGCCGCGGACTTGGCGGCGCACACAAGTCGTTACGATGCCCGCACAGTCGGCGCCGGTGCTCCGCTACGGCACCGGCAACTCACACACATCGTCACGATGTCCGCACCGTCCGGCTCCCGGACACCGCCGCGGACTTGGCGACACGCGCCCCCACGGGGCGGATTCAAAACGGATAGTCATTTGCAACGATAAAAAGGAGAAGATCATGAAAAAAACCATCTCACTGGCATTGGCGGCAGCCCTGGCTGCCACACTGTGCGCCTGTGGCGGCGGATCCGGGACCACCCAAGCCCCCGCAGCGCAGGCCACATCCGCCGCCCAGGAGGGCGCCGCTCCCGCGGGCGGCACCCAGGCGGCCACCGCCGCACCCGCTGCACCTGACGCCCAAGCCACGACGGCTACGGCGCCCCAGGAAAGCGCGGGCGGCACCAAGGTCTTCGTCTACGGCGCCGATGCGAACTCCACCACATTCGACCCGGCGTCGGACCTCCAGATGAAGTCCGGCCTCTTCCTGGTCCAGGCCGCCGGCGAAACCCTTTGGACCATGGATGCATCCGGCAACATGATACCGAAACTGGCCACCTCAGCGACATGGACGGACGACCTGACGCTGACGGTGCAGCTTCGCGACGACGTGAAGTTCTCCAACGGCAACCCTTTCACCGCGGATGACGTGCTATACACCCTGGAGCACCTGTTCTCCACGCCGCGCACCGAATCCATCCTGGGCGCGCTGGACATCGCGGCCACCAAGGCCGACGGGGACTACACGGTACAGATGGTGTTCAAGCGCTACGACGCGGCATTCATCGACACCATGGGCAGCGGCAGCTTCTGCATGCTGGACCGGGAAAGCTGCGAGGAGCGTGGCGACTTCGGGTGGTTCATCGGCACCGGCCCCTACAAACTGGCCGGGGACGGCAAGACGGACAAAAGCGGGTGGACCGAGTCAGTGGAGTACCACCTGGTCAGGAACGAATACTATTGGGGCGATGCGCCCTACTATGACGAGCTGCTCTGCCGGTTCTACTCAGAGGAATCCACCCGCTACTCAGACCTGCTGGCGGGCAACCTGGATGCCGCCATCTTCACCGAATCCACATACGTCAACAACCTGCGAAACGGCGCCGCCGCCGGGTCAGTCCTGGTACAGCGCAGCAGCGCCGGGGTCTCCGGCATGTCATTGGCGGCGGGCGGCGGCAGCAATGGGTCGCTGGCTGACATAAACATCCGCCTGGCCATCGCCCATGGCATGGACATAGATTCCATCGTCACCGACATGGGCGAGGGCGTGTACAATGTGGTCGATTCCGTGCTGACGGACAGCAACTGGGCTTACTACAGCCCCGGCGGGTACGAATACGACGAGGCAAAGGCCTTGGATTACCTGGCCAAGGCCGGTTATGGCCCCTCGAACCCATTGACGATCCGCCTGGTCGCGGAGTCCACGGCATTTTACTCGGCGGTGGCCGAGGCGATGCAGGCCTACCTCTCCGTGATAGGCATCAACCTGGACCTAAGCGGCATGGGCGACTTCCCCACTATCTTGCCCAGGCTCATCGCCAATGACCTGGACGCATCCCTGGGTTCCCCTTCCAGCGGCACAGGCAACGACCCTGCGGCGCTGCTCCAACAGCTGGGACCCGTCTCCAACAACGGCCTGATGCGGCTGACGGATGAGGAATTGGTCAGGCTTTTCGACGAGGGTTCGTCCAGCCGCGACCACGACGAGCGCGTCGAGATCTACCGCCGGTTCCAGCAGAAGATGCATGACGAATGCCTCTTCATCCCCATGTGGACCGATACATTGAACTACGGTGTGAGCAACGCCCATGCGTCCTTCGAGTCGGCGCTGAACATGAACGGGTTCTTCAACCCCTGCCTGCTTACGGACTGACGGGCACCGCACCTTTGCGCCCGCCTGCGGACTTACAGGCATCTACCCTGCTTCTGCGCACCGCCCTACACGGCAGCCAGGCATATGGTGTCCCGGCGGGCGAAATGGAACGTTCACTGGTTTGCCCACATTTGCACCAGCCATGCCCGCCGAGGCATATGGTGTCCCGGCGGGCGAAATGGAACGTTCACTGGTTTGCCCACATTTGCACCGGCCATGCCCGCCGAGGCTTATGGTGTCCCGGCGGGCGAAATGGAACGTTCACTGGTTTGCCCACATTTGCACCGCCCATGCCCGCCGAGGCTTATAGTGTCCCGGCGGGCGTGGGCAAGGATTTATCGCTACGCCGACCGACGGTTCAGTGTCGATTGATAGGAGGCCACACACGTGATCAGGTACATTTGCCGCAGGGTGCTGCTGATTATCCCCGTGCTCCTGGGCGCGGTCATCATAGTTTTCACCATCAACTATTTCAGCACCGCGAACCCAGCCATGATTAAACTGGGCCTTTCCGCCAGCGACCCCGCAAAACTTGCGGCCATGGAGGCGCAGATGGGGCTGGACCAGCCTTACTTCGTCCAGCTGGGCCGATACCTCCTGGGTCTGCTGCGGGGCGACCTGGGACAATCATACGTGTATGACAAGACCGTGGCCGAGCTGATCGCATCCCGGATTCCCAACACACTGCGCATGAGCATTGGCGCGATCCTACTGTCCATCATCGCGGGGATCCCCCTGGGGCTGCTGGCGGCCCTGCGCCAGAACACCGCCGTGGACTACGCCACCACCACATTCGCGGTGCTGATGAATGCCATGCCCGGTTTCCTGGTGGCGGTGCTGCTGATGATCATCTTTGCGGTGCACCTGAAATGGTTCCCTGTGTCAGGGGTTGACAGCTGGAAGAGCTTCGTGCTGCCGGTCATCGCCTCGGGCATAGGACCCATCACCCAGAACGCCCGCATGACCCGCTCCTCGGTGCTGGAGGTCATACGCCAGGACTATGTGCGCACAGCCAGGTCCAAAGGCATCGAGGAAAACAAAGTTATCGCACGGCATATCCTGAAGAACGCACTCATCCCCATCATAACGCTCATAGGGTCCTCCCTGGGCACATGCCTGGCGGGCGCCATCCTGGTGGAGATGATTTTCAATATCCCGGGCATGGGCATGCTCATCAACAGCTCCATCATGTCCCAGGACTACATCACCGTGCAGAGCTGCGTCTTGGTCTGCGCGGCGGTGGTCACCATCATGAACCTGCTCACCGACCTGGCCTACGCCGCGGTGGACCCCCAGATCAGGGCGCAGTACGCCGCAGGCGCGAAGAAGAGGAAGCCCCACCCCGGTGCAGCCGTGCCGTGACCCATACTGCTGGGCCCGGATTCCCATGGCATATGAAAAATCCCCCGCTGCCCAGTGGCCTTAATCTGGCTGGCGACGGAGTAAGCAGCGGCGCCGCCATGGCATATGAAACAGCCCCGCCGCCAAATGGCAGCCCCGCCGTGACCCATGCGAAGGGGGCACGGGGCGCACAGTGACGAAAACACCCACGAGGTCGATTATGGACAACACCGCCAAAAACAACAAGGGCGCCGTCCCTGCCAAGCTCAAAAAGCGCAGCAACATGGGCGAGATCTGGCACAGGCTGTGCACCAACCCCGTCGCCGTGGTCTGCATGGCATACCTGACATTGCTCATCCTGGCCATCGTGTTCGCCGACTTCATAGCCCCGTATGACTACAAGGCCGCCAACCTCAAGGCGCGTTTCCAGACACCCAGCCTTGCGCACATCATGGGCACCGACGATTTCGGGAGGGACCTGTTCTCCAGGCTCCTGTTCGGAGGGCGCACGTCGCTATTGGTGGCGGTCATCGCGGTGGCCATAGGCATCGGCGCCGGGATGGTCGTGGGCGCGGCCTGCGGGTATTTCGGGATGTTGGTGGACAACCTCCTCATGCGCCTGATGGACATCATCATGGCCATCCCCGGCATGCTGCTGGCCATCTGCGTGTCTGTGTCGCTGGGCCCCGGCGTGGTGAACACCGCATTGGCCATAGCCCTGGGGACGATCCCCATGATCGCCCGGCAGCTGCGCTCCTCCACGCTCCTCATCCGCAACCAGGAATACATCGAGGCCTCCCGCCAGTTCGGCGCGGGCAGCGCTCGCATCATCCTGACCCACGTGATACCCAACACGCTGGCGCCCATCATCGTCCAGGCGTCGCTGTACATAGGCGGCTCCATCATGGCCATAGCCGGGCTCAGCTTCCTGGGCCTCGGCGTGAAACCGCCCACGCCCGAGTGGGGTAACATCCTCAACAATGGGCTGGACTACATCTACGAGGCGTCCACCCGGTGGCACGTGATACTGTTCCCTGCGTTGATAATAGTCGTCACCATGCTGGCATTCAACCTGCTGGGGGACAACCTGCGCGACGCCATGGACCCCCGTATGCGCAAATGAACAAGGGGCTCCGGCGGCGCGGCACAAAGACGACCATGCATGAACACCATGTGATCGAAGCCGTATGCGCAAGCGACCTGGGGCTCCGGCGGCGCGGCACCCCGCACACACTCGGATCATCGAGCTGCACGCAAAGTGGGCAGCGCCATAAGACGTATCGCCGTCCTCACTGCGGTATACATTGAGCCGCATGCATGACATATATACGCTTTCAGCCGCAGATTATGAAATAGGCACACAGCTTCTGCTGCCGTTGCGAGCAAATCTTGCTTTGGGAGGGACGAAGTGAACCTGCTGGAAATAAAAGACCTGACCATCCGATTCGACACAGAGGCCGGCAGCGTCCATGCGGTCAATGGAGTCAGCCTGTCCATCGAGCAGGGGGAGACCCTGGGCCTGGTGGGCGAAACTGGCGCAGGCAAAACCACCACCGCGCTGGGCATCCTGCGCCTGATCCCCGACCCGGGGAAGATAGTGGGCGGCAGCATACTGTACAAAGGCGAAGACATCCTCGCAAAGTCGGAAAAAGAGGTGCTGGACATCCGGGGCAATGAGATTTCCATGATTTTCCAAGACCCCATGACCGCATTGAACCCAGTCATGACAGTGGGCGCCCAGGTGCTGGAAGTCATCGAACAGCACGAACGCTGCACCCCGGAGGAGGCCCGCCGCAAGACAGTCTCCATCCTGGGCAAGGTGGGGATCCGCGAGGAGCGGGTGGACGACTACCCCCACCAGTTTTCCGGCGGCATGAAGCAGCGCGTCGTGATTGCCATCGCACTGGCCTGCAACCCGAAACTGCTGCTGGCAGACGAGCCCACCACCGCACTGGACGTGACCATCCAGGCCCAGGTCATGCACATGATCAATGAGCTGAAAAAGGAGTTTTCCACTTCCATGCTGCTCATCACCCACGACCTGGGGATAGTGGCCGCCTCTTGTGACAAAGTGGCCATCATGTACGCGGGCGCCATAGTGGAGTGCGGGACGCTGGAAGATATTTTCGACCACGGGGCCCACCCCTACACCCTGGGGCTGTTCGGCTCCCTCCCCCGCCTGGACGTGAAAGTGGACCGGCTGACACCCATCGACGGCCTGATGCCCGATCCCATGGACCTGCCCCAAGGATGCGCATTCCACCCCAGATGCCCCCGCGCCACCGATGTATGCAGGGCCGAAAACCCTGGGGCCGCCGAACTCTCCCCGGGGCACCAGGTCAGATGCCACCTGGCAAGTACACACCCAGGCCCCTAGGCGCGAAGGCCTAGGCGCACACCCAGGTTCCTAGGCGCAAATCCCCAGGCGCACCCCCGGGCCCCTAGGCGCGAATCCCCAGGCGCACATCCGGACCCCCTAGGCGCGAATCTCAAGGCGCACACCCGGGCCCCTAGGCGCGAATCCCCAGGCACATGTCCGCCTGTACCGGCGCACATGTCAAAAGGGCTGCCGCCTGGCTATACGCAAGCCTTCCGTGCCGCCTGTACCGGCGCATATACCGAGGGGCCGCGGCATATGACAATCGCAAGAAAACGCATCCCGGTCCGCTGCCATGGCGCACCGACCACCGGCATCGGACCACATTTGACCATTCGGAAAGGCACGCCACATGGGCACAATAGTCGAAGCAAACGCACTCTGCAAATATTTCAAGACCCCCCGGGGGATGCTCCACGCGGTGGAGTCACTTAGCTTCCGTATCGAGGAAGGGACCGTCCTGGGCGTGGTGGGCGAGTCCGGCTGCGGCAAATCCACACTGGGCCGCATGCTGGTTGGCCTCCACGAATGCACATCCGGCTCGCTCTTCTTTGACGGGCAGCCCATCAATGGCGCCGACAGGAAAACCCTGAAAGCGCTCCACCGGCAGTGCCAGATGATATTCCAGGACCCCTACTCTTCCCTCGACCCCCGCAAATGCGTCAGCGACCTCATAGCGGAGCCCATCAAGATCATGGGCCTCTGCAAAAACAGGCGCGAGCGCGAGGAGCGGATCGGGCAGCTGATGGACACCGTGGGCCTCGCCAGGCGCTTTGCGCTCTCCTACCCCCACGAACTGGACGGTGGCAGGCGCCAGCGCATCGGCGTGGCGCGAGCCCTGGCCGTAAACCCCCGCTTCATAGTCTGCGACGAACCTGTGTCTGCCCTGGACGTCTCCATCCAGGCGCAGATCCTGAACTTGCTCCAGGACCTCCGGGAAGAGAAAAAGCTGACCTACATGTTCATCACCCACGACCTGTCGGTGGTGAAGCACATCTCCGACGAGATCCTGGTCATGTATCTGGGCTGCGAGGTGGAACGTGCCCCTTCCGCCGACCTGTTCGCCCGGCCCCTGCACCCCTACACCCAGGGCCTGCTTTCCGCCATCCCCATCCCGTCCATCCACGTGAAGCAGGGCGGGTACATCATGAAAGGCGAGGTGGCCTCGCCCATCGACCCCGCCCCGGGCTGCCGCTTCGCATCCCGCTGCCCCCATGCGGACGAGATATGCCTTTCGGACATGCCGCCCATCGAGGAAGTCCTCCCCCACCACCACTGCGCCTGCCACCACGTCAAGGAAATCAACGGCCTGCCGGAACGATGACAGTGCCAGGCCAGCGCATACTTGACACCATCTTCCCCCGCATCCGGGAAATCAACGGCCTACCGGAACGATGACAGTGCCCGGCCCATCGCATACTTGACACCATCTTCCCCCACATCCGCGGGTGGTCTTCTTCCCTATATGGATCTGGCTGCCCAGGTCGATGTAGGGCAGGTAGCGCGTCACGTCGCCGCTGTACCTCACCGTACCCACGAACCCCTCGATGGGCTCTCCGCTGGTCCAAAACCGGCTGGGTTTGATGTCACACTGCGTTTCCATCATCGGTTTGGCAGTCGCCAGTCTATATGGAAGGACCAACTCCCCCCGCCGTAGTTCTCGCATAGGGCGGCAATCCTGCCAAACAGGCTGCCGATGAACCTGGCGAAATCCAGCTGCTCGACCGGCGCTTTGGCCGACCGGTCGCTGTAGGCCTGGGCGCCAACCGCACAGCCCTGTCCTGTAACCGGCGACCTGGCGTGATTTTCCTTGATTTTTCCCATCTTCTTTGCTATAGTGAAAGCGAAATGAGCGGACGCTTATGATACGCTGCCTGGCTGCGCGTATTTGGAACGAACAACTACCCGTAGTCGGTCATTCCCGGAGAAACGCTTGGCGCTTGGCGCGAGTTAGCCGGAGGGGCATATGAAAAAATTCAATGACAGGGGGCCTTGCTTCCGGCAAGTCCATTATATGGCGGACATTTCCGACAAGATCGAGGAGATCACCGAACTGGTGGACGGCGGTGACTATTTCGTCATCTCAAAGCCCCGCCAATACGGCAAGACCACCACGCTCTGCGTGCTGGCCCAGACGCTCAAAGACAGGTACGACTGCCTGGACATCAGTTTTGAGACATCGCTGGAGGAAGATTTTGACTCGTCGGCGAACTTTTTTGCGTACATCAAACGCAAATTTGTAGACAATCTGAAAGAACTGGCTGAAACAGAGGCGGCCAAGTGCCTGGAAGGAACCGAACTGCTGAAGCTGCTGGACCTATCGGATGCCATATCCGCATTTATCAACAGATGCAGCAAACCGGTGGTACTGATGGTCGATGAGGTGGATGCCGGGACCGACCATAAGATCTTCATCAAATTCCTGTCTTTGCTGCGGGATAAATTCATCAACCGTGGCAAAAAAGGCGAGATCACCTTCCAGAGCGTCATCCTGGCGGGGCTTAGGGATGTCACCAAACTGAAGCCGGAAATCAAAAAAGAAAGCGCCATCCCACCGGACGACGAACATGTCTCGCCCTGGAACATCGCGACGCAGTTCAAGGTGGATATGTCCCTGGGATAC
>JAISUG010000077.1 GCA_031272185.1 Lachnospiraceae bacterium | reverse complement strand
AGCGTCCCTCCGGGGCGATGCCGGATGAGGAGGTCGTGCCGGGGGCGCTGTCCAGCCCTGCCTGTGGGGAGCTGCCCTCCGGGGCGCTGCCTGATGTGGTGTGCTGGATTTTGGCAAGTGGGGAGGGGCAAGGTGTGGTATCGGACGGATGTTCGACGGGGTGGTGGGCAGCGACGCCTCTCCCACATGGGCGCAGCGTGTTTTCCAGGTATTCCTTATGCTCGGCGATTTCCCCTGCACTCGGCGTCATGATCGGCGCATCCCCATATTTCCCTGCTGCGCGTTTCGCGGCGATTTCCCCCTCGGCCATGGCCCCGGTGACATATTTCTGGGGGCATCCCCCTGCTGCGTCCCCTGCGGCGAAAAGCCCGGGGAGGGTGGTTTCCCTGTATGTGTCCACCCAATACCCGCTGGCGGTGTGCCCGCCCACGATGTAGGGTTCGGTGCCCTCGATTTCCACGTCGGCGCTTCCTGGGCCTGCATCCGTTTCCAGCCAGCGCAGGCTTTGGCTGGGGGCCATGTTCAGGTATGCCTTCACCAGGTCTTCTTCCTGTTCGGGTGTGATGCCCGCCGTCCCCAGACGGCAGGGCCCCCGCCCCTCCCGGTTTTCGCAGACGGTGCCATGGAGCCGCCCCGCCGTGGTGCGTTCGTACCTGTCTTCGTAGATTTCCCCTTTGCGGTTGACCTGGCGCGCGCCGATGCCCTGGGCCAATGTGCCCGTGGGCGCTATGGTGTCTTTGCAGCGCAGCGCGATGAAGCGCATCTCCAATGTGGTCATCTCCGCGCCCGCGCGGATCCCCATGGCGTACCCCGCGCCGGTGTTGAATGGTGGGTACCACATCTTATGGCGGGAAAACCCGGTGTGGTTGGGCGCATAAAGCCCCGCCGCCCCGCCCGTGGCGCACAGCACGCTCCGGGCCAGGAGCACGTAGAGGATGGGTTCCCGCACCGAAAAGGCATATGCCCCGGCCACGCGGCCGCTCAGGACAATGTATTCGAACACGTTCACATGGTTCAATGTCTCGATGCGCTTTTCTTTCGCAACCCCATCGTGGAGCAGGGGTTTCAAGTTCTCGCCGTTGATCTTTAGGTTGCGGTCGCCCCGGATGGCATAGCTGCCGTCCTCGTTTTTGAGGATGGCCAGGCCCAGCTCCTCCAGCCGGTCGGTGACTTGGTTGAGGCGCTGCGCCATGGACAGGAGCAGGTCGCCCCGGACGATGCCCCCCGCATCCGCACGGGCGTAGTCCACGTAGTCTTGGGGGGTGCGTCCAGGCGCGATATAGGCATTGAGCGCATTGACCCCCGCCGCCAGGCACCCGCTGCGGCGGATGTGCGCCTTCTCTGCGATGAGGACCGGGGCGTGGTGCCAGGGCCTGGCTGGAACACCCATGGAGCCGCCATCGGCGCCGGTCGCAGGGGCGCCGTCGTGCACGGCGGGCGCAGCGGGAACATCGGAACCATCATGAGTCGCGGCATTATGGCGTGCGAGAGGAGCGGTGCAGGACATAGCGGGCGCAGTGGCGTCTGCTGCATCGGCGACCGCCGCAGCACCTTCGTGGGCGGTCAGGCCATGGCCGTCGGGGCCTGGGTGGCACCCATCGGCATCCAGGCAGCCGCAGTATGCCAGCGCAGCGTAACACCCGGCGGCGCCGCCCCCGATGACCAGGAAGTCCGCAGTGTAGGTCCTTATTTGCAATGTGGTTTCCGATGGCATTATCTTGTATGTCTCCTGCCTTATTCATATAAAACATACTAAAATACTGGTAAATAGTTTGCTTTGTGGAGTATACATCTTGGGGACGCAAAAATCCACCGATATTTACGCAAACGTTCTACAAAAAACTGCGCAAAAGTTTTGCGAATCCCCTTGCATTTTTGGGGATGACATTGTAGAATGGACAAAATTGGAAAACATATAAATCATATTATAATAGTATGAAATAATGGCGGCGAGCGATAAAAGCGGGCGGACAATAATGGCGAACACAGTTGAGGCTGACGCCGAACGCGCGCTGTTTGGTTGATGAAGCGCCGGTATGTGCGGGAATCTACGAAAGCATAACATGCTATTGCGCTGTTGGTTTTCAGGTATGGTAGCTGCGGGGTGGTATGCGCGGGAATCTACGAAAGGGGTGGCGCCTTGACGCTTCGGGAAGTGGCAGTGCGGGCAGGGGTATCGATTTCAACCGTGTCCAGGGTGATCAACACCCCTGATGACAGCTTCGCCCGCAAGGAAGTGCGGGAGAGGGTATGGGCGGCGATACGCGAAACGGGTTATGTGCCCAACCAGACCGCCAGGGAACTGAAACTGCGCCAGGCAGCGGCGGGTGCGGATGCTTCCACAGGGCAGATCGCATGCGTGCTGGGGCGGGCGGCGCACCTGGAGGAAAACCCATTTTTCGCACAGCTGGCCCGGGCTATCGAACAGCAGGCGCTGCAGATGGGTTACAGCGTCACACACTCATTTTCGATTTATGACGGTGTGGATGGGGACGGTATGTCGCAGCAACTGGGGAATGGTGCACAACCAACGCAAAGCGGTGTACGGCCGGATGGCAACCTGGCGCAGTTGGCCACGCACCTGAAACGTCTGCCTGCAGGGCCTTTGGACGGCATCATCCTGTTGGGGAAAGTCACCGACGAAGTGGTGCGGTTGATTGAGAAACACTGTAAGAATGTGCTGTATGTGGGGCGGAATGTGCTCGGCTGCGGATGGGACCAAGTGATCTGCGACGGGTACGAAGCCACCCGCATCGCCATGGAGTACCTGGTTTCCTGCGGCCACCGGCGCATCGGGTACCTGGGCGAGACGAAAAACGAGGTGCGCTACCAGGCTTACCTGGACGTGATGGGGAAAATATGCGGCGACAGGCCGTCTATGGAAACAAGCTGGGTGGTGTCATGCCGGCACGATGGGGAGAGCGGGTACCGTGCGGCGGGGCGCCTGCTGGAGGGTGCGGACCCATCGCCCACGGCGGTGTTTTGCGCGGCGGATGCGGTGGCCATCGCTGCCATGCGGCGTTTCGGGGAAGCGGGTGTGCGGGTCCCGGGACGGATCTCCGTCATCGGCATGGACAACATAGAACTGTCGGCATATGTATCGCCCATGCTCACCACCGTGGGGATGCCCACCGTGGAGATGGGCAATATGGCGGTGAAGACGCTGCTGGACCGCATCACGAAGCAGCACCGGCTGCCCATGAAGATATTCCTGCCCAACCGGCTGCTGGTGCGGGAAAGCGTGGGGAAGATATAACGTTTGCGTAATTCGGGCTTGCATTTTTTGGCAAATGCCGTTATGATTGTTGACATTATCAATTTCATAGTATTCATATTATTATACTATGAAATAGGTCTGCCGGGCTTAGGCAAAGGCCACGCAGGACCGCACGAGGGTGGCATGGGTGTGCGGGGGAACTGTCTGGCTGAGGTTGAGGCGATGACTGCGTGTAACGGTGGCGCTGCGCGCGCCAAGAGAGGAGCAACGATGAGGCATTTGACGGACGGCATTGTTGAATTATTGAAAACGAGATGGCTCAAAGAGGAGCCGCACCAAACGGAATCACGGAATGGGGAACCATGGACCGCAAAATCATGGATCGCGAAATCGCTGCAAGTGGAGTCTTGGAAAAAGGCAGCTGCACTGGCCTTGGCGCTGCTGGTAAGTGTTGGGGCCATGGCGGCTTGCGGCGGTTCTGGGTCAGGCACCGCAGCCACACAGGCAGCGGCCGCAACCACCCAGGCCGCGGCGGCCCAGGCCGAGGCGAACACCACCCCGGCGGCGGCCCAGCCTGAAGCGGCGGCCACACAGGCGGCGGGCGCTGCCTCGACTGAAACGGCCACGCAGGCAGCCCCTGCGGCCCCCGAGCCCAAACCGCCTGTGGAAATCACCAACGTGTCCTACGACCCCACCAGGGAGCTCTATGACCAGTACAACAAGATTTTCGCGGAGTATTGGAAAGAAACGGCAAACCAGGAGGTGACCATCACCCAGTCCCACGGCGGGTCCGCCAAACAGGCCCGGTCGGTGCTGGAAGGCAACGATGCGGACGTGGTGACGCTGGCGCTGGAAGGCGATGTGGACATCCTGACAGAGGCAGGCCTCATCGAGCCGGGCTGGGTGAAGGAATTTGACAAGGACAGCGCGCCCTACACATCCACCATCGTGTTCCTGGTGCGAGCCGGCAACCCCAAGAACCTCCTGGACTGGGATGACATCGCTAAACCCGGTGTGGAGATCATCACACCCGACCCCAAGACCAGCGGCGGAGCAAGGTGGAATTTCCTGGCGGCGTGGGCATTTGCCCTGGAGCAGGATGGTGCGGACGAGGCATATGCGACGCAGTTTTTGAAGGACATCTACTCCAACGTGACGGTACTGGATTCCGGGGCGCGTGGTTCCACCACCACATTTGTGGAAAACAAGCAAGGCGACGTGCTGCTGGCCTGGGAGAACGAGGCGTTCCTTTCCGTGAAGGAGCATCCGGATGAGTTCGAGATCGTCACCCCCTCGGTGAGCATCCTGGCGCAGCCCTCCGTGGCCATCGTGGATGCGGTGGTGGACAAACGTGGGACCAGGGAAGTGGCGACAGCCTATCTGGGGTACCTGTACTCAGACGAGGCCCAGCGGCTGGAAGCGGAGAACTACTACCGCCCGTCCAACCCGGAGATCCTCAAGGACTACGCGGACGTGTTCTTCCTGGACCTGAAACTGGTGACCATCGAGGATTTCGGCGGGTGGCCCGCCGCCACGGAGAAGTTCTTCGCGGACGGGGCGATATTTGACCAAATCTATCTGCAGTAGCGCGCAGTGCAGAGTGCCCAGTGCAGGGTGCAAAGTGCAAAGTGCCCAGTACGCAGTGCAAAGTGCAAAGTGCGAAGTGCAAAGTGCGAAGTGCAAAGTGCGAAGTGCAAAGTGCAGAGTGCAGAGTACGCAGTGCAGGGTGCAAAGTGCAAAGTGCCCAGTGCAGAGTACGCAGTGCAGGGTGAGGCGTGCGCGGGCGCCAGGCTGGATACGTAGGCTAATACATTCGGTCTGGCCGGTCGGGACGAAGATGGCAGCTTAGGCCAAGGGGCGAAGGAAGACTGCAAGGCTGGGGCAAGCAGGGGCTTGACGGCTTAACGAAGATGGCAGCTTGGGGCCAAGGAGCGAAGGAAGACTGCAAGGCTGGGGCAAGCAGGGGCTTGACGGTATAACGAAGATGGCAGCTTGGGGCCAAGGGGCGAAGGAAGGGGGCGGTGGCGTATGTTTCGGAAAAACCCGAAGGTGATCCCGGGGTTCGGGCTTTCCCTGGGGATCACACTCACGATGCTCAGCCTCATCGTGCTCATCCCGCTGCTCTCCGTGTTCATCGTGATGGCGGGGTACAGTTTCGGCGAGTTCTGGAGCACCGTCACCAACAAGATGGTGCTCTACGCCTACCGCCTGAGCCTGGTCTGCTCGTTGGTGGCGGCGCTGATCAACTGCGTGTTCGGCGTGGCCCTGGCGTGGGTGCTGACCCGCTACCGGTTTGCCGGCCGGGGCTTGCTGGACGGGCTCATCGAGCTGCCCTTCGCACTGCCCACGGCGGTGGCGGGCATCGCGCTCACCACGATCTATTCGGACCAGGGGTCCATCGGCAGGCTGTTTGCCAAGATCGGCGTGAAGATCTCCTACACGCCCATCGGGATCACCATTGCGCTGGTGTTCATCGGCATCCCCTTCGTGGTGCGGTCGATACAGCCGGTGCTGGAGAAACTGGACCCCCAGTACGAGGAGGCGGCGCTGGTGTTCGGCGCATCCAAGGCCAAGACGTTCCTGCGGGTGGTGTTCCCGGAGATCCTGCCGGCGCTCCTGACTGGGTTCGGGCTGGCGTTCGCCAGGGGGCTGGGGGAGTACGGGAGCGTGGTGTTCATCGCGGGCAACATCCCCTACCAGACCCAGATCGCGCCCCTGCTCATCATGGGCAAGCTGGAGCAGTTCAACTACGCCGGCGGCACGGCCATCGCATTGGTGATGGTGGTGTTCTCATTCGTGATACTGTTCGGGATCAATGTGATACAGAGGGTGGTAGACAAAGCATGATGGTGGAGGGGAGGTGATGGCAGTTGAATGACGGCAATGCAAAATTCGATGTGGGTAAATGGGCTCTGATCGGGGCCTGCGTGCTCTTCGTGTTCATCATGCTGGTGGTGCCCCTCATCACCGTGGTGGCGTATGCGCTGCGCCAGGGGTTTGCGGTGTTCCGGGATGCGATCCTGGACCGGTACGCCATCGCGGCGCTGCAGCTGACATTGTTCACCACAGTGGTGTGCGTGGCGGTGAACACGTTCTTCGGGCTGTTTGCATCATGGGCCATCACGAAATTCTCATTCCCGGGGAAAGGGGTGCTGTCCACGCTCATCGACATACCATTTTCCATCTCCCCGGTCATCGCGGGTTTGGTGCTGATCCTGGTCTTTGGGCGCATCGGCTGGGCTTATGGTTTTTTCGAGAGCCTGGGGGTGAAAGTGGTGTTCGCGACGCCTGGCATCGTGCTGGCGACCATATTCGTCACTTTCCCGTTTATCTGCCGGGAGCTGATCCCCCTCATGCAGTCCCAGGGCAGCGAGGAGGAAGAGGCGGCGGCCCTCATGGGGGCGGGGGGCCTGGCGATTTACCGCAAGATCACGTTCCCCCACATCAAATGGGGCCTGCTCTACGGGCTCATCCTCTGCACGGCCAGGGCGCTGGGGGAGTTCGGCGCGGTGAGCGTGGTGAGCGGGCACCTGCGGGGCAAGACCAACACACTGCCCCTGCACATAGAGATCCTCTTCAATGAGTTCAAACTGACGGCGGCGTTCGCGGTGTCCTCTGTGCTGGTGGTGCTGGCCGTGGTGATATTGATCCTGAAAAACATCGTGCTGCACCGCAGCAAGGGGGAAGTGTGAGTTCATGCATAGGCAATCCCCGGTGAAGCGGTCGCGGTTATTTTTCGAAAGAAAGACGGGTTACCCGAAAGCGATGTCACGGATGACGTTGTTATGGCAATAGCTGTCGCTATTGGGAATATATAGGCAACTTGAAGCAGCGATGATGAGTTTGCGGTGGGAAACATGGGCGAAAGGCAAACGATGGGGAGTGCGGCGGATTTGACAGCCTGTGATGAAGAGGCTACGGCAGGAAAACATGGGTGCAAGACAAACGATGGGGAGTGCGGCGGATTTGATAGCCTGCGATGATAAGGCTACGGCAGGAAAACATGGGTAAAAGAGGTACTGGGACATGTATGTGGAGCTGCGTAACGTGAACAAGGCATTCGGGAAGTTCCCGGCGCTAAGCGATGTGTCATTTGCCATCGAAAAGGGCAAGCTGGTGGGGCTGCTAGGGCCTTCCGGCAGCGGGAAGACCACCATACTGCGCTCCTTGGCGGGGCTGGAGAGACCGGAGAGCGGGGACATCTACATCGCCGACAAGCGGGTCAATGACCTGCCCGCCGCAAAGCGGGGGATCGGGTTCGTGTTCCAGAACTACGCATTGTTCCGCTACATGACCGTATTTGACAATATCGCTTTCGGCCTGGAGGTGCTCAAAACACCGAGGAAACAGATCGCAGAACGGGTGGGGGAACTGGTGGCGCTCATCGGGCTGGAGGGGCTGGAGGGGCGCTACCCCAACCAGCTCTCCGGGGGGCAGAAACAGCGGGTGGCTTTCGCCAGGGCATTGGCGCCCAACCCACAGCTGCTGCTGCTGGATGAGCCTTTTGCGGCCATCGACGCCAAGGTACGCAAGGAGCTGCGGACGTGGCTGCGGGAGACCATCAGCAAGGTGGGGATCACCAGCATATTCGTCACCCACGACCAGGACGAGGCCATCGAGGTGGCCGACGAGATCATCATCACCAACCTGGGGCGCATCGAGCAGATCGGGGCGCCGGACGAGATATACAGCAACCCGAGGACGCCATTTGTGGCCAAGTTCATCGGGCAGTCGGAGACGCTTTCCGGGTATGGGAGGCTGAAAGGCTTCGCCGCGGCGGAGGGGTTTTCGGAGGCCATCGTGCGCCCGGAGTTCGTCCGGGTGTTCAAGTCGGGCTCTGAGCCATACCCCCATGCGGTGGACTCTGGAGTGGTGGAAAGCTCAATTTTCCGGGGCGACGCACAGGAGCTGCACCTGAATGTGGCAGGTATGCGCGTCATAGCGAACCAGCCCCTGGACGAGGCGAAGTTTCAGATCGGCGAGGAGGTGCGCGTCCTCATAGGGAAACTGTTTTTGACCAATGACACCGAGGTGAGGCTGGTGGAGAATCAGAGCCTGAAAGACGACAACCCTGTGTATATCTGATCCCGGGGCAGCTTCGCACAACAGACCGGCCAGATGGTTCCGGAGTTCCGGATCCACCTGGTTTTTTGGTATGCAAATTGAATTGAAAATGTGCTTGACAATATCTGAAAATGTGATAAAGTAATCATATGAGCAAACGTTCATATGACGACTTCGCATATGTGTGCTTTATAAGACGGGTGAATGGCGGCGAGTGGCGGTGGCGAGAGGCGGCCGTGAGTGACGGCAGTGAGTGGCGGCCGTGAGTGACGGTTGTGAGTGGCGGTTGTGAGCGCCTGTGATGTGAAGCGGTGGCGAGTGGCGGTGGCGAGTGGCGGTGAGAGTTCCGGAAGTGGGGAGGTTGGATGGAGCGGTTTGCGGAAGTTTGTGAATTGATGCATGTACATGAGGACATCATCGAACGGGTGGCGGGGGTCATGCCACCGGAAGACGAGCTCTTTGACCTGGCTGATTTTTTCCGGGTGTTCGGCGACACCACGCGCATTAAGATACTGTACGTCCTTGGTCAGTCGGAGATGTGCGTCTGCGACATTGCGGGCCTGCTGGGGATGGGGCAGTCGGCGATCTCGCACCAGCTGCGGGTGCTCAAGCAGATGCGGCTGGTGAAGTACCGCAAAGACGGCAAGGCGGTGTTTTATGCGCTGGCGGACGCCCATATCGAGTCGATATTGGCCCAGGGGATGGAGCATATACGGGAGTGAGCTGTGATGAGCTATTTCCAAGGTGGAACTTGGGGCAAGTCGCAGTATTCATGCGAATGCACACAAGGATAGTCGAAACAGTCGAAATAATTCGAACCAAATGACCGCAGTGATTGCGGGGTATGTTGCGCCCAGACGCAGGCGTGCCCCGTGGGATGTACCCTGCCGGACGGATTTGCGGGGTTTGGAAAAGGAGGTTTCTTGTGGCGAAAAAAGTGGTGAAACTGGAAGGGCTGTGCTGCGCCAACTGTGCGTCGAAGATCGAGGTGGCGGTGCAGAAGCTGGATGGCGTCACCCAGGCGACGCTTAGCTTCATGACACAGCGGCTGGTGATAGAGGCTTCCGACGAGGCGGTGGACCGGGTGCTGGAAAAGGCGCGGGAGATCACGGCGAAGATAGAGCCGGAGGCGGAGTTTCGGGTGGTGCGGTGAGGGGCGGGCGCCGTGTATGGCCGGCGCCGCCCAGCGAGGTTTGACCAGGCGGTTCGAGCCCATATAGGGGAGATGTGGAGAACCATCGGCAGCGGTGCGGTGAGTGGCGGGCGGATGGCATCTTTGATAGGGAGCGGGTGTGGCAGCAATGGATAAAAAGCAGAAGATCATGCGGATGCGGCTGATATGGTCCGGGGTGTTTTTGGCGGCAGGTTTGATATTGGAAAGGGCTGTGGGGGCGGCAACGCTGCTTGCGGCCCTCGCCCCGTGGGTGTGTTTTGCGGCATCATACTTGCTGGCGGGTTATGACGTCTGGCTGGAGGCATTGCGCAACATCAGGCACGGGCAGGTTTTCGACGAGAACCTCCTGATGACCGTGGCCTCATTGGGCGCCATCGCAGTGGGGGAGCCGGAAGAGGGCGTGGCGGTGATGCTTTTCTACCAGGTGGGGGAGTTGTTCAATGACTATGCCGTGAACCGTTCCCGCAAATCCATCACCCAGCTGATGGACCTAAACCCCGAGTACGCCAACTTGCTGGAAGATGGGAATGAGAGGCGCCTGGACCCCTATGACGTGAAAGTGGGCGACCTGATCCTGATAAAGCCCGGAGAACGGGTGCCCCTTGACGGCGTGGTGGAGCAGGGGTACTCCGGCCTGGATCAGGCAGCGCTGACGGGGGAGTCCCTGCCTGTGGACGTGGGTGAGGGGGACCCGGTGGTGAGCGGGTCCATCAACCTCACGGGGATGCTGCGGGTTCGCGTGACCAAACCATTCGAAGACTCCACCGTGTCCAAGATCCTGGAATTGGTCGAGAATGCCAGTTCCCGCAAAGCGAAAATGGAGGCGTTCATCACGAAGTTCGCGCGGGTATATACGCCTGTGGTGGGGCTGCTGGCATTGGCGCTGGCCCTGGTGCCCCCGATGGTTTACTGGATGCTCGCCCGAAACGGTGCCGGTGCCGCCATTGGTGTACGCGCCGTTTGGTCGGTATGGCTGTATAGGGCGTGCTCTTTCCTGGTGGTGTCCTGCCCATGCGCATTGGTGATTTCCGTGCCGCTGTCCTTTTTCGGCGGGCTGGGCGCGGCGTCGAAGAGCGGGATCCTCATAAAAGGGAGCAACTACCTGGAGGCATTGGCCGACCTGGACTGCGTGGTGTTTGACAAAACCGGGACGCTCACCAGCGGGAAGTTCTACGTGACGGACATAGAGCCTGCGGGGCAGGCCGGGACGGGATGGATGGGGGATGGCTACAGCTTGGGGGGCGGCGGCGACAAGGGCGCCGGGGACGTCGGGCGACCGGACGGGCCAAAGGATGCGGGGACCAAAGGGCATCTGGACAGGCAGGGGCTGCTGGAGCTGGCGGCCTATGCCGAGAGCCACTCCAACCACCCCATCGCGAAGTCCGTGCTGGCTGAGTATACCGGTCGTGGGTTTGTCGGGGTGCGTTCGCCTGCGGGCGGTGCAAATGCGTCGTCTTCCGGGATGATTGACGGACTCGCTCAAAACGAGCGAATGCACGGAACTGCCGGCGACGCCAAGACCTTGGCCATCAGAACAATTGACCCTGCGCGCATACTGGAAGTGAAGGAGCTGCCGGGGATGGGCGTAAGCGCAAGGCTTAAGTGGGACGGCAGGGAGCGGACCGTGTATGCCGGGAACAAGCGGCTGATGGCGGAACACTTGGGGGATGCCCATGGGGAAGCACCCTGGGCATGTGCACGGGGAAGCGCCGGGGCGATGCCCGGATCGGGCGCCATGGAGATTGTGTCAACGAATGGGATGACGGCGGCTCCAAGCTATTGGCCAAGGCCCAAGCATGAACCCATGGAGATTGTGTCAACGAATGGGAAGACGGCGGCCGCGGTGGACGCAAGGGCGGTTTCGGCAACGGAACCGGCAAGCGCGCCCACTGCCGATGGCACCACATTGTACCTGTGCGACGACGACGGCTACCTCGGGTGCATCGTGCTTTCGGACAAGCTGCGGCCGGACGTGGGGGAGACGCTGGCCGGGCTGCGGGAAAACGGCGTGAAGCGGCTGGTCATGCTCACGGGCGACAAGGAGGAAGTGGCGGCGGGCGTGGGCCGGGCGCTGGATCTGGATGCCTGGTACGGGGGGTTGCTGCCGGGGGACAAAGTGGCGAAAGTGGAGGACCTCCTGAAAGAGAAGCCCGCCGGGAAGACATTGGCGTTCGTGGGCGACGGTATCAACGATGCGCCTGTGCTGGCCAGGGCGGACGTAGGGATCGCCATGGGCGGCATCGGCTCGGATGCGGCGGTGGAAGCCGCGGACATGGTGATTATGAATGACGAGCCGTCAAAAATCATCGACGGGGTGCGCATCGCCCGCAAGACGTTGGGCATAGTGCGACAGAACATCG
>JAISUG010000055.1 GCA_031272185.1 Lachnospiraceae bacterium | reverse complement strand
GGCCCACGACCCCGCGCTCAATATCGGCAAGGATCACTTCATGGTGATCGCGCCGGACGAGGGTGCCATGGACAGGGCCGTGTACCTGGCCAACAACCTAAGCATCAACATGGGCATGTTCTACAAACGCCGGGACTACTCCCAGGTGGTGGACGGGCGCAACCCCATCGTCGCCCACGAGTTCCTGGGCGCCAGCGTGGCCGGCAAGACCACACTCATCCTGGACGACATGATCTCGTCCGGCGAAAGCATGCTGGACACCGCCAAGGAGCTCAAGGAGCGCCACGCCGCCAAGGTGGTGGTGTGCTGCACTTTCGGGCTGTTCACTGACGGGCTGGAGAAATTCGACGATTATTACCGCAAGGGGTATTTCGATTTGGTGATCACCACGAACCTGACGCACCACAGGCAGGAACTGCTGGACAAACCCTGGTACCTGGAAGCCGACATGAGCAAGTACCTGGCTTCCATCATCAACTATTTCAACCATGGCGTGTCCATCGGCGGCTCCCTCTCCCCCACCGCCAAGCTCCAAGGCATCCTGGACCGCTTCCAGGGGGACGGGTTCGAGTATTTCCAGACACTCACCTAATATGGGGTGAGAAACGCTTTTACGCAAACTGGCTCTCGTACAGCTCGCTGTAAAGCCCGCCTTTTTCTAGCAGTTCCCCATGGCGGCCCCGTTCCACGATGGAGCCGTCTTTCATCACGAGTATCTGGTCCGCCCCGCGGATGGTGGAGAGCCTATGTGCCACCACGAACACCGTGCGCCCTTCCATCATCTTGCCGAAGGCCTGCTGCACCCGGATCTCCGTCCCTATGTCCAGGGAGGACGTGGCCTCGTCCAGGATCAGTATCGGCGGCAGCACCAGCATGAGCCTGGCGATGCACAGCAGCTGCTTCTGGCCTTGGGACAGGTCGCCGCCGTCCTCCCCCATCGCCGTGTCGTAGCCCTGGGGCATGCGGCGGATGAAACCGTGGGCATGCGCCGCCCTGGCTGCTGCCTCCACTTCCTCCATCGACGCATCCGGTTTCCCGTAGGCGATGTTCTGACGCACGGTACCCGACTTCAGCCAGGTGTCCTGGAGCACCATCCCCAAGCTGCGGCGCCAGCTGTCACGGCGCACGCCGCGCATGTCATGCCCGTCGATCCTTATGGAGCCGCCCCCGACCTCATAGAAACCCATGAGGAGGTTGATGAGCGTGGTCTTGCCGCAGCCCGTGGGCCCCACTATGGCGACGGTCTGCCCCGGCGCGGCGTGGATATCCATGTCTTTTATGAACCATTGGCCGGGAAAGCCGCCTGGCACCGTGCCGGAAGAACTCATGGAACCGACCACCGAAGCACCAACTTTCACTTCACTGTCCGCTGCGGCGCCAACCATCACTTCACCGGTTGTGGTATCGCCAACCTTTGGCGCACCGGCAGACTCAGGGGCATCGACCGCAGGGGCGGTTGCCTGGTCATCGGACGCGGTGTCGGGGCGGATGGTTGACTTGGCGGCGGCTGCCTTGGCGCCGGACGCATTGTCTGGGCTGACGGCTGCGGTCGCCGGGATGGTTGCCCCGGCGGCGGCTGCCTTGGCACCGCACCCCCCATAGGAAAAGCGCACCCCCGCGAACTCCACGTCCCCCCGCACGTCCGCCATCTCCGCGGCATCCGGGGCGTCCGGCGGGATTTCCCCCATCTCAAGCACCTCGAAGACCCTGGAGGCGCAGGCCAATGCGTTTTGCAGCTCAGCCACCACCCCGGATATCTCATTGAACGGCTTGGTGTACTGGTTCGCATAGGCCAGGAAGCTGGCCAGCTGGCCCACGCTAAGGCGCCCCGACAGCGCGAACAGCGCCCCCGCCACCGCCACCGAGGCGTACACCAGCCCATTGACGAAACGTGTCACCGGGTTGGTCAATGAGGAGAAAAAGGTGGCCTTCATCCCGGAGTCCGCCAGGCGCGCATTGAGCTTTTCGAACATCGCGGCGCGGGGCTTCTCCTGGGAAAATGCTTTCACCACTTTCAGGTTGCCGATGGTCTCCTCCACCAGGCCGGTCATCACCCCTCGGTCGGCGCCGGTCAGCGCGAACATGGAAAACGTCCGACGGGTGATGAATGTGGCCGCAAAGAGGGATACGGGCGTGAGGGCCACCACCAGCGCGCCGACAACCGGCTGGATGCCGAACATGATGCACAATGTGGCTACGATGGTGAGGATACCGGAAAACAGCTGGGTGAAGCCCATCATCAGCCCGTCGGCGAACTGGTCCGCATCCGATATGATGCGGCTCACCAGGTCCCCGTGGGAATGTGCATCCAGCTCCCCCACTGCAGCGACTTCAAGTTTGGCGAACGCCCGCTCCCGCATGTCCGCCACCACCCGGAATACGATGCGGTTGTTGGTGTGGTTCATGAGCCAGGTCGCCACGGTGGCAAGCGCCGTCACCGCCGCCAGCTCTTTCAAGACCGCAAACAGGTGCGTGAAATCCACCGCCTCCGGCCCTGCGCAGGCATCGATGGCCCGCCCGATGAGTATGGGAGCATAGATGGCCGAGAGCGCCGCGGCGGCGGCGAAAACAAAGGATGCGGCCACCGACACCCTGTAGCGCCAGATGAGGCTCAAAACCCGACCGGCGGTCTTCCTGTAAAAACCCGGGTTGGGTTTGGTTTTTTCTTTAGGTTTGGTTTTTTCGTTAGGTTTGGCTTTGTCGTTCGTCTTGGTCCCCCTGTCTGCCATGGAATCCCTCTCGGTGTCATCGCCCCACCAACAAAACTCATCGGCTCAGATTTCCTCAATGAACACCTTGTCCTTCACTGTAAGCACGATCAGCTTGTGGATCGGGACGAGCTTCTCTGCTTCCGCTACCCTGCGGCTTGAGCGGTAGCGTTCGAGCTGCCCTATGGCTTCTTTCCGCTTGGCGTCGCGTGCTGCGGGGCTGTCGGCATTCTGGCTGAGGTATTTCAGCTCCATGACGTAGTAATGCCTGAATGTGTACAGCGGCGTCGGCAGTATCGCAACATCTATGCGTCCGCCGCCTTCTACGTTCAGCTCTGTCTCCATGTGGATATTCTGATAAAGCCGCAGGTATGCGACGACAAAATTCTTGATCCCCTGTTCGTTCATTTTGTCGAAGTCATTCGGCATGAGCAGCGAAAGGTTCTTTTCAAGAAACTCGCGAAACGGCTCATAGTCGCCGTCCATAATCAGCCCGTTTACGGCGGCGTTCAGCGGGGAAAAGCTTGGAACCAGCCGCTTGTTCATGTAATTGAGATAGAGCCGCGCGTATAAATTCTCTATCGTCCTGTTGGGAATCCCAAGCCGAGACTCACCCCTGACGTTGTCCTGTATCGTGAGGAACCCGAGATAATACAGCATCGAGATCAGGTCGTCTCTTGACTCCATGAAACTCTCTGACTCGAACTTAAGCACAATACT
>JAISUG010000096.1 GCA_031272185.1 Lachnospiraceae bacterium | reverse complement strand
GGTTTTCAAAAGGGCCCCGAATGCGCTTGGACCGCATCCGGCACTGCGCCGATGTTGCTGAAAAAGGGCGCATTATTGGCGGTTTTTCCCCGCCCGGCGGGCATCTTCGCCCCACCTTGCCGTCTTTCCTGTTTTGACGGCAACTTTTAGAGGATACCACAACTGCGGTCCTCTGTCAACTACTTTTTTGTTTTTTTTTATGTCCGGTTCCAGTCAATCTTATGGTCCACACCCTAGCCGGATGGGGCAAAAAAGCGCGCCGCCCCCGGACCAAGCGGGGGCAGCAGCGGAGAAAGAGGGATTTGAACCCTCGCGCCGGTTACCCGACCTACACCCTTAGCAGGGGCGCCTCTTCGGCCAACTTGAGTATTTCTCCGAAGTGTGAGCAAGCAACATTATACTAAAGAAGATATGGCTTGTCAACCGATTTTTCGCGTGAATTAATTCGCCGCAGGACACTTTCGGCGCACAGTGGACGCCCCTTTGGGTCTCCCCTGTGCAGCAGCTAGTGTTCGCAGGGCGATAAACCGGGCCTTTATACGGCGTGGCCCGCCAAGGCGGACCATCGGCTGGCTGGGGAGTGTCGGGCCGCGGCCAGGTTACAGGTCACTCCTCCCCATCGCCCGGATCGTCTTCTTTCCCATCGCCCGGCTCTTCCTCTTTCCCGCCGCTGTCCCGGACCTTGGCGATGGTGGCGACCCGCACGTCCCCCGTGGGGTCGATGTCCATCAGCTTCACGCCGGAGGTGCTGCGCCCGATGAGGGATATGGCCTGCACGCCCAGGCGGATCACGATGCCGCCGGTGGTGATGAGCATGATCTCCTGGTCGTCATGCACCAGCTTCATCCCCACGATGTCCCCGGTCTTCTCGACGATCTTGTAACAGATCAGGCCCTTCCCCGCCCTGCCTTGGGCGGAGAACTCACTGATCAACGTGCGTTTCCCGTAGCCTTTCTCGGACACGATGAGCATGGACTCACCCTGGGTGCCCATCTGCATGGCCACCACCTCGTCGCCCTCTTCCAGCTTCATGCCGATCACGCCCATGCTCGCCCGCCCGGTCGCCCGCACGTCCTTCTCGCCGAAACGTATGCTCTTGCCTTTTCGGGTACACAGGAAAATGTCCTCGGTGTCGTCGGTGAGCTTCACTTCGATGAGCTCGTCGCCTTCCCTAAGCACGATGGCCGTCAGCCCGTTCTTGCGCACATTGGCGTACTCGGTGAGGGTCGTCTTTTTGACCATGCCCTTCCGTGTGGCCATGAAGAGGAATTTGTCCTCCGGGTATTCCTTGACGGCTATGGCGGCGGTGATCTTCTCCTCCGGCTGCAGCTGCAGCAGGTTCACGATGGCCACCCCCCTGGCCGTGCGGGACGCCTCCTGTATCTCGTAGGCCTTCAGCCTGTACACCCTGCCCTGGTTGGTGAAAAACATGACGTAGTGGTGGGTGGAGGTCATGAACAGCTCCTCGATGAAGTCGTTCTCGATGGTCTGCATGCCCTTGATGCCCTTGCCGCCCCGGTTCTGGCTGCGGAAGTTGTCCACGCTCATCCTCTTGATGTACCCTAAGTTGGTCATGGCCACCACGGTGTCCACGTCGGGGATCAGGTCCTCCGCGACCATCTCGTACTCGTCGAACCCGATGGAGGTCCGGCGCGCGTCACCGTATTTGTCCGCGATGACCAGGATCTCCTCCCGGATGACGCCCAGGAGCAGGTTCTCGTCGCCCAGGATCGCTTTCAGCTGGGCAATTTTCTCCATGAGCTCCTTGTACTCCGCCTCCAGGCGCTCCCTCTCCAGCCCGGTCAGCGCCCGCAGCCGCATGTCCACGATAGCCTGGGACTGCGCGTCGCTTAGGTCGAACCTGGCCATCAGTTCGGACTTGGCGATGGCCACGTTCTGGGAGCCCCGGATGATCTTGATCACTTCATCGATGTGGGCCAGGGCGATGAGCAGCCCCTGCAGGATATGGGCCCTCTCCTCGGCTTTGTTCAGGTCGTAGCGAGTGCGCCGGGTCACCACGTCTTTCTGGTGGGCCAGGAAGAGGTTGAGCATCTGCAGGAGGTTCAGCACCTGGGGCTGGTTGTTCACCAGGGCCAGCATGATCACCCCGAAGGTGTCCTGGAGCTGCGTGTGCTTGAGCAGCTGGTTCAGCATCACGCCGGCGTTCACGTCCCTGCGCAGCTCGATGGCGATGCGCATCCCGCTGCGGTCGGACTCGTCGCGCAGCTCCGTGATCCCGTCTATCTTTTTTTCTTTCACCAGCTCGGCGATCTTCTCGATGAGCCGGGCCTTGTTCACCAGGAAAGGCAGTTCCGTCACCACGATGCGGCTCTTGCCGTTTGGCATGGCCTCGATGTCCGTCACCGCCTTGACCCGCAGTTTGCCCCTGCCCGTGCGGTACGCCTCCTCGATGCCGCTTTTGCCCACGATGATGGCTCCCGTGGGGAAATCCGGCCCTTTCACGATGTCCAGCACTTCCTCGATGGAGGTTTCCCGCTGCTCGTTCACTTTGTTGTCAATGATCTTCACCACTGCCTGGACCACTTCCCGCAGGTTGTGGGGGGGTATGTTGGTGGCCATGCCCACCGCGATGCCGGAGGTGCCGTTGACCAGGAGGTTCGGGTAGCGGGATGGCAGGACCACGGGCTCGCGCTCCGTCTCGTCGAAGTTCGGCACGAAGTCCACGGTGTCTTTGGCGATGTCCGCGAGAAGCTCCATGGAAATCTTTGACAGGCGCGCCTCGGTGTAACGCATGGCGGCGGCGCCGTCCCCGTCCACGGAGCCGAAGTTCCCATGGCCGTCCACCAGCGGGTAGCGGGTGGACCATTCCTGGGCCATGTTCACCAGCGAACCGTAGATGGAACTGTCGCCGTGGGGGTGGTATTTGCCCATGGTGTCGCCCACGATGCGGGCGCACTTGCGGTGGGGTTTGTCCGGGCCGTTGTTCAGCTCGATCATGGAAAACAGGATGCGCCGCTGCACCGGCTTGAGCCCGTCGCGCACGTCGGGCAGGGCCCTGGACGCGATGACGCTCATGGCGTAGTCGATGTAGGAGTTCTCCATGGTCTTTTTCAGGTCCACGTCATTTACTTTGTCAAATACGTTCGGTTCCATCCGTTCCTCTCTTGCCAGCCCCTCTATCACCAATGGTCACGGTACCCCAGGCCCACATAGGCCCCAGGCGCATTTCGCCAAACCTGTCCCCCAATCGCAAAACCCATACGATACCGGGAACCGGCGCCGTGGGCGCCTTTCTGCCTATATGTCCAGGTTCCTCACATATTTCGCATTGAGCTCGATGAATTCCCGGCGGGGCTCAACCTGGTCGCCCATGAGCGTGGTGAAGGTCACGTCGATCTCCGAGGCCATCTCCTCGTTCATGGTCACCCGCAGGAGTATGCGCCGCTCGGGGTCCATGGTGGTCTCCCAAAGCTGCTCGGCGTCCATCTCGCCCAGGCCTTTGTAGCGCTGGATTTTGTTGTTCTGGTCGCGCCCGATGTCTGACAGGATGCGGTTGAGCTCGTCGTCGCTGTAGGCGTACCAGACCTTTTTGTTTTTTTCTACCTTGTAGAGGGGCGGCTGGGCCAGGTACACGTACCCCTGCTTGATGAGCTCCGGCATGAACCGGTACAAAAATGTCAAAAGCAGCGTGGAGATGTGGGAGCCGTCCACGTCCGCATCCGTCATGATGATGATCTTGTGGTAGCGCAGCTTGGTGATGTCGAAATCGTCCAGTATGCCGGTGCCGAAAGCAGTGATCATGGCCTTTATCTCGGCATTGCCATAGATGCGCTCCTCCCTGGCCTTTTCCACGTTCAGTATCTTCCCCCGCAGGGGCAGTATCGCCTGGGTCACCCGGGACCTGGCGGTCTTCGCCGACCCGCCGGCGCTGTCGCCCTCCACGATGTAGATCTCGCAGTTCTCCGGGTTCTTGTCGGAACAGTCGGCCAGCTTCCCCGGCAGGCCGAACCCCTCCAACGCGCCTTTCCTGCGGGAGAGGTCCCTGGCTTTCCTGGCCGCCTCCCTGGCCCTCTGGGACTGGATGGACTTCTCGCAGATGTTCTTCGCGACCGCGGGGTTCTGCTCCAAAAAGTACGTCATCTGCTCGGTCACGACGGACTCCACGGCGTTGCGCGCCTCGCTGTTGCCAAGTTTCTGCTTAGTCTGCCCCTCGAACTGGGGCTCCTCCAGCTTCACGCTTATGATGGCGGTGATGGACTCACGTATGTCCTCGCCGCTAAGGTTTTGCTCGCTGTCTTTGAGCATCTTGTTTTTGCGGGCATAGTCATTAACCGTCTTGGTCATGGCGTTCTTGTACCCAGTGAGGTGCGTTCCCCCCTCCGGGGTGTTGATGTTGTTCACGAAGCTGTAGATGTTCTCGGTGTAGGAGTCGTTGTGCTGCATGGCCACTTCCACGTACACCCCGTCCTTGACGCCCTCGCAGTAGATGATCTCCGGGTAGAGCGCCGCCTTCCCCCTGTTTAAGTACGTGACGAACTCCTTGATGCCGCCCTCATAGTGGAATGTCTTCTCCTGCTTTTCCTCCCTGTCGTCGATCAGGGTGATCTTCAGGCTCTTGGTGAGGAACGCCGTCTCCCGCAGGCGTATCTTCAATGTGTCGAACTCATACACCGTGGTCTCGAATATGTCCCGGTCCGGCAAAAAGGTGACGGTGGTGCCGTGGCGGTCCGGGGGGCACTCCCCCACCACTTCCAGCTTCGACACGGTCTTGCCTTTTTCGAAACGCTGCCTGTATACCTTCCCGTCCATGTATATGAGAACTTCCAGCCACTCCGACAGGGCGTTCACCACGGAGGCTCCCACGCCGTGGAGGCCCCCTGACACTTTATACCCGCCGCCGCCGAATTTGCCGCCCGCGTGCAGGACGGTGAACACCACCTCCACCGCAGGGAGGCCCGCCTTGTGCTGGATGCCCACGGGTATCCCCCTGCCGTTGTCCGACACGGTGATGGAATCGTCCCCGTTTATCTTGACGACTATCTCCGTGCAATACCCCGCCAATGCCTCGTCCACCGAGTTGTCCACGATCTCGTACACCAGGTGGTGCAGCCCCTTGGCCGAGGTGGAACCTATATACATGCCGGGCCGTTTGCGCACGGCCTCCAAACCCTCCAGTATCTGTATCTGGTCTGCATTGTACTCTGTGCCCATCTATGCTCCCTTTCTTGATGCCATATCCATACAAAGCAATATTGGTCCGCAAAATGTGCTATCTGTCAATACCTGCCTATATTTCATTTATGCCAATGTTTCATTCATTTCATCTTATGCCGATGTTTCATTTTCATGCAGGCTTGCTTTCCCACCGGACATCCCCCCCGGCGACTTTGAAAACTGTCTTGGCGCCGGTGCGTTCCCGAAGCATGTCCTCCATGCCGGTGCATGTGATGATGGTCTGTAACTGGCCCAGCACGCCGAAAATGTCGTTTTGCCTGTGTGCGTCCAGCTCTGAGAACACGTCGTCCAAAAGCAGCACCGGGAAATCCTTTATGGTTTTTTTGACCAACTCTATCTCAGAGAGTTTAAGCGACAGGGCCACGCTGCGCTGCTGGCCCTGGGAAGCGTACCTGCGCGCATCCTTGCCATCCAGCAGGAAGCATATGTCGTCCCTGTGGGGGCCTGTCATGGTCATGCCCTGCCTGATGTCGCTCTTCCTGCCCCTTGCCAGGTCACCCGCGAAAGAATCGGGGGTGGCGCTGGGTTCGTACACTATGGAGAGTTTTTCCTTGCCTCCCGATATGCCCTCATGTATGGGGGCAGCCAGTTCCCCGAGCTCTTTGAGGAAAATCGCCCTTTGGGCAATGATTTCCTTTCCGGTATTTACCAGTTCTTCATCCCATACATCCAGCAGCATCTTGTCATCCGGCCTGCGCTCTATTTCTTTTAGCAGCTTGTTGCGCTGGAAGACGATGCGGTTGTACCTGATCAGGTAGTGCAGGTAGAGTTTGTCCATCTGGCACAGTTCCATGTCCATGAACCGCCTACGCTCGCCGGGCCCGTTTTTGACGAGGCTTAGGTCCTCCGGCGAAAAAAAAACCACATGGAGCATCCCGAAGAGCTCGCTTATCTTCCGTATGGGCACCCCGTTTACCGCCACCCCTTTGGGTTTGCTCCTTTTGATGTGGACATCCAGGCGCAGGGGCAATCCATTTTTCCTGATGGTAAGCTTTATATGGGATTCGTCGTGGGCAAACCGGATCATCTCAAAATCTTTAGCCCCCCGGTGGGACTTGCCCGTGGAACAAAGGTAAAGGGCTTCCAGGACATTGGTCTTGCCTTGGCCGTTGTCCCCATATAGGATATTCACATCTCGGTCAAAATCGATGTGGAGGTCGCCGTAGTTACGGAAATTCTTCAGGTCAATGGACTCTATAACCATAGGCCCTGCTTTCTTAGTTTCTGCAATCTTTCAACCTTCTCACTCTTTTTGGAGGATCTTGAGTGTCACTCCGCCATAGGACACTTCGTCGCCCCCCACCAATTTTTTGCCCCTCTGGCAGTTGATCTCGCCGTTTACCTTTACCTTTCCTCCCTGTATCTCAAACTTTGCCTGCCCGCCGTTTTCCACAAGGTTCGCGAACTTCAGCGCCTGGCCCAGCCTGATGAAGTCGTCTTTGATGGTGATTGTCTGGAAATCAGTTCCCCCTGCCTGGGCCTTCTCTTTCATGTGGCAAACCCTTTCCCTTGACGCCGTGAAACCAAATCACTATCGTTATATCATATCGTCGCCGCGTTGAAATTCACCGGCAGTATCAGGTAAAGATAATTCTCATCGTCGTCACGGATGAAGCACGGCGCCTTCGGGTTCGACATATACAGGCAGACTTCCTCTTCGCTTATGATGCGCAGCGCTTCCAGGAGAAATTTCGGGTTGAAACCGATCAGGATGTCCTTGCCGGTTTTTTCCACCTCCACCTGCTCTTTGAGGGCCCCGCTCTGGGTGTTCATCTTCATGTCAATCACATCGTCGCCAATCTGCAGCACAATGGGACGCTTGTCGTCGTTCTTGGTCAGGACGATGGAACGCTCAATGGCTTCGAGGAAATCCTTGCGGTTCAGCTTCACTTTCAGGTCATAGTCGTGGGATATCATCTGCTCCACGCGGAAATACTCCCCCTCTATCAGGCGGGACACCACGGTGGTCTGGTCGAACTCAAACAGGATGTGGTTCTTGGTGACGTATATGCTCACCGATTTGTCGTTGTCGTCGGCGAGGATCTTGTTTATCTCTATAAGTGACTTGCCGGGCACCACCACCTTTATGGACGGGCCCTCTTCTTTGAGCTTGATCTTGCGGATGGACATGCGGTGCCCGTCCAGCGACACCACTCTGAGCTCGTCTCCGGTGGACTCGAACAGTTCCCCCCCCATGAGTTTGTTGCTCTCATTAAGGGATATGGAGAAAATGGTCTGGCGTATGGCTTCCCGGAGCGTCAGCTGGGTGAGTTGCAGGCACTCTTCCTTTTCCACCTCAGGCAGGTAAGAGAAATCCTGTGCATCCAGCCCCTGTATACGGAAAATGGCCTGCCCGCAGGAGATGACTGTCTCCAGGTTCGCATTGCAGTCCAATGTCACGTCCCCCTCGTCCGTGGGCAGTTTCCTCACTATCTCGAAGAAAATGTCCCCTTTCAGGGCCACGGCGCCATCTTCGTCAACCATGCCGTCCACGTATGTCTCTATGCCCAGATCCATGTCATTGGCCACGAGCTTTATGGAATCGCCCTCGGCCATGACCACTATGCACTCCAGTATGGGCATGGTGGTTTTTGATGGCACGGCTTTCGAAACGATGTTGATGCCATCCAGCAGATCCTTTTGGTTCAATATTAGTTTCACTGTGTACTCCGTTCCGCCGCGCAAGCGGCATATAATATAATATATATATTTGTCGTAGTATCCGTAGTAGTGGCTGTGGATTTGTTGAAAACCCCCGCAACCGCCTATATGCAACGGTTCAGGCCACTTGCATCGCTGTGGACAATGCCCCCTTGGGTGTTGAAACAGGTGTCGGATGGTGTTGATAAAAGTCGCCTGGGGCTAATTGGCCGGGTTGATCTTCTTGGTGAGGACGTCCAATGTGTTCCTAAGTGTCTCGTTGGTCTCCATGTCGGTGGAAATCTTCGCCACGCCGTGCATGACCGTGCTGTGGTCCCTGCCCCCCAAAAACTCGCCGATGGTTTTGTACGTGGTCTTGGTCATCTTGTTGCAAAGGTACATGACGACCTGGCGGGGCAGTACCAGCTCCCTTGTCTTTTTCTGGGAAACCAGGTCGCCTTGGGTGAGGTTGAAATGCTCGGCCACGACGCGGGATATGAGCTCCGGCGTGATGGCGTTCTGGGCATTTTGGGCAATGACGCCGTCCAGGGCGCTTTTTGCCAGTTCCAGGTTGATCTCGGCGTTGTTGTTTAGTTTGGAAAATGCCTTTACCTGGGTGAGGGCCCCTTCCAGTTCCCGGATGTTTGAGACTATGTTGGTGGCGATGTAGGTAAGCACTTCGTAGTCGATGTTGAGTTTGTCGTTTTCCTCTTTTTTCTGGAGGATGGCCATGCGCGTCTCGTAGTCAGGGGGCTGGATATCCACCATCAATCCACTTTGGAAGCGGGAGCGGAGCCTTTCCTCCAGGTTTTCAAATGCCTTGGGCGGTTTGTCCGAGGAGATGATCACTTGTTTTTTGGACTCGATGAGGGTGTTGAAAGTCCAGAAAAACTCTTCCTGGGTGGAAACCTTTCCTATAATAAACTGTATGTCGTCTATCAGGAGCACGTCGATGTTGCGGTACTTGTTGCGCAGCTTCAGGGGGGAGCTTCCGCCCCGGTTGCCTATGGCGTCTATGACTTCGTTGGTGAACTTCTCGCTCTGGGCGTACATGACTTTCGCATCAGGGTCATGTTCCAATATGTAATGGGCGATGGAGTGCATAAGGTGGGTCTTGCCCAGACCCACCCCCCCATATATGAAAAGGGGGTTGTAGCTCTCGCCGGGGGCTTCCGCAACGGCGACAGACGCCGCCTTGGCGAGGTTGTTGTTCTTGCCTTCCACGAAGGTATCGAAAGTGTAGCGGGGGTTTATCCCCGCCTGGCGCATCTTTTCCTCCAAAATGGAGGGGAGGTCCTGGGTGACTTTCGCCTTGCCGTTCTTTTTGAGCACGGCTATGTCTTCCTTGGTGACGAACTCCAGGGTACATTTAATCTGGGTGACCTCTTCGATGGCCACCTGCAGATAGGTGCTGTACCTGCTTTTGATGAATTTCAAAAACATGGCATCGGGCACCAGTATATCGAGCACATCGCTGTCCAGGCTGTACGGTTCCAGTTTGGCGAGCCATGTGTCGTAAGAAATGGGTGAAATGCCGTACTCTTCCTGCATGAAGCTGAGGATTTCCTGCCATTTATCTTTGAGTTTTTCAAACATACCGGGTCTCCATTCCTCATATCATTGTACCGCAAAACCGCCTAAAAAACAATCGATTTTTTGCACAATCGCACAGGCGTTGTAAACATATCTATCAACATTTTGTCAACATATTGTGGATAAACCTTGACATTTGCCATTATTGCCCTATAATAAATAATGCATTGTATCCACGGGGGGTTTCCGTTGTTTTTCACAGGGGGCCCCGAGAGGTGGAACAGTAGCAGAAAGGGAAAAAATGAATAAAGAGAACAAAACCGTTTTGCTGGCGCTGACGGCCCTTTTCGTGGCCATCATCCTGGTCATGGCTTTCGTGCCGTACCTGGGGTACATCCCCCTGGGGTTCATGAACGCCACCACCGTGCACATCCCCGTGATCATTGGGGCCATCTTGCTGGGGCCCAAGAGGGGAGCCTTCCTGGGGTTGGTGTTCGGGCTCACCAGCCTGTGGAAAAACACATTCACGCCCAATGCCACGTCTTTCGTGTTTTCCCCATTCGTGCAGATAGGCGAACATGGCGGGAATATCTCCAGCCTGGTCATCTGCCTGGTACCGAGGATACTCATCGGTGTGGTGGCGTACTTCGTGTTCAGGCTGTTTCTGAGTATTTTTGAGCGGTTTGAGGGGAAAGATGACCAAAGCGTGAAAACAGGCGGCTATGAAAAGCGCACGGGGAAAAAGCTGTGGGCGACGTGGACCGCCAGTGTGGTGGCGGGGGTGGCCGGTTCCATCACCAACACTCTTCTGGTGATGAACCTGATCTACGTGCTTTTCGGCGCGCAGTACGCCGCGGCCCGCAACATGGCGGGGGCGGGGCTGTATGCGGCCATCATCGGGGTCATCGTGATGAACGGTATCCCCGAGGCCATCGTGGCAGGTATCCTCACCGGGATTATCTCACCTGTGCTAATAAATCTTAAAAATAGAAATTTCGCTTGACTATAATGACTTCCTAACATATAATGAATTGGTGTCTGCGCAGTTTCCGGCGCAAAGCCGAGGATTATATGTGAGGAGGTGTTGCATTGTGAAGATGACGTTCCAGCCTAAGAAAAAGTCCAGGGCCAGGGTGCACGGGTTCCGCGCACGCATGAGCACCAAGGGCGGTAGGCGTGTATTGGCTGCTAGGAGGGCAAAGGGCAGAGCGAGATTGTCAGCTTGAGAGAAAAGGCCGCAGTCAATGTGGTCTTTTCTTTTCATGGGCAGGGGGAGGGTTGTTGGGTTTAGGGGCGTGGGATGAAACGGTTTCCTTCCATCAAGAAGAACGAGCAGTTCAGGCACATTTACCACAAAGGCAAATCCTGCGCCAACCGACAGTTCGTGCTGTACGTGTTAAAGACAGTGCAGGAGCCGGAAAATCCGGAAAAGACAGGGCAGAAGCCGGAAAATCCGGCAAAGACAGGACAGAAGCCGGAAAATCCGGAAAAGACAGGGCAGAAGCCGGAAAATCCGGCAAAGACAGGGCAGAAGCCGGAACATCCGGCAAAGACAGGACAGAAGCCGGAGAATCCGGAAAAGACAGGGCAGAAGCCGGAAAATCCATCGATTGAGGCCCGGACAAGCAGACCCGGCAAGGGCAGCCAAGGGGGCGATTTGCCCGGGGAGACGGCCCGCGGCCCGGAAAGGTACAGGCTGCGCATAGGCATATCGGTGAGCAAAAAGATCGGCAACAGCGTCGTCCGGCACCGTATCACGCGCCAGGTGAGGGAGATATTCAGGCTGAACATCCACCGCCTGTCAGGGGGTCATGATTTGGTCCTGGTGGCGAGGAAGGGGGCCAAAGGCGAGCCATACGGGGTATTGGAGCAATCGTTTTTGCATTTGTGCAGGCTGCAGAAGATTCTCAGGGCGTAAATTGGCACATGCCAAGATGATCCTGAGATATCATACGATGAAGGATTATATTAAAAACAGCCTTATGCGCCGTAAAGGATGGATCCGGGCAGCCCAGATGAAAAAGATACTCATTTCCTCGATTCGTTTTTACAAGAGATTTTTGTCCCCGCTAAAAAGGGGGATGCACTGCAAGTACACGCCCACCTGCTCTCAGTACGCGATAGAGGCGATAGAGAAATACGGGGCAGCCAAAGGCACCTGGTTGGCGATTTGCAGGATAGTGCGGTGCAACCCTTTTTCCGATGGGGGCTATGACCCTGTACCATAACCAAGAGGAGGTTTAAGTGTATTCTTTTGTATTGACAAAGTCTTCCATGCCCGTCATAGGATGGGTGGCGGAGTTGCTCGGGTTTATCATGGACGGTCTGTTCCGCATGACCAGCGCCGTGGGAATCATGAACATAGGTTTGTGCATTATCCTGTTTACACTGGTGGTCAAGATACTCATGTTCCCCATGACATTGAACCAGCAGAAGTCCTCCAAGATCATGGCGGTGATGCAGCCCGAGATAAAAAAGGTCCAGGAAAAATACAAAGGCAAGCAGGACCAGGCCTCCATGGCGAAGATGCAGCAGGAGACCCAGGCCATTTACGAAAAGTACGGCACATCCATGACCGGTGGCTGCGTGCAGCTGGTGATCCAGATGCCCATACTCCTGGCATTGTACCAAGTCATCTACAAGATCCCCGCATATGTGTCCGGCGTGCGGGTGTATTTCGATGCGGTGGCGAATGCCGTCATGTCCCAGCCGGGATACCTGGAAAAGATCTCTGACCTGGCCACTGCAGCGAAGTCCCCGGTGACGGATGGGTCCATCGACAAAGTGGTGGATTTCCTGTACAAACTCACGCCGGTGCAGTGGGACACGCTGCAAGGGGTTTTTTCCAATGCGCCTGATGTGGCCGGGATCATCGCCGCAAACAGCGCACCCATCATCAAGATGAATTCATTTTTGGGGATCAACCTCGCCACCGCGCCGTACAACGGCACCTTTATCCCCAACGTGGCGTGGCTCATCCCAATCCTGGCGGGCTTGAGCCAATGGTACTCCACGAAGCTCATGAGCGCGAACCAGACCCCCGGTGACGATTCCCAGTCGGCCAACATGATGAAGAGCATGAGCGTCACCATGCCGCTCATGTCGGCGTTTTTCTGCTTTACGTTTGCGGCGGGCATCGGCGTTTACTGGGTCGCCAGCAGCGTGGTGCAGATCGTGCAGCAGCTGGCCATCAACGCACACCTGAACAAAACGGACTTGGACGAGCTCATCCGCCAGAACGTGGAAAAAGCGAACAAGAAGAGGGCAAAAAAGGGGTTGCCCCCCACGAACCTCGCCCAGGCGGCCAATTACAAAGCCATGAAGTCAAAGGAAGAGGATCTGGAAGCCAAGCGCGCCGCCCAGATCGAAAAGAGCAAAGAAATCGAAAAAGAATCCAAAGAATACTACAGCACAGTCGCTGCCGATGAAGATCCGGGCAGCATGGCCGCAAAGGCCAGGATGGTGAAACGCTACAACGAGAAACACGTCAAATAGGAGGCGCCTATGGAAAAACGGATAGAAGTATCCGGCAAGACATTGGATGATGCCATCACAAAAGCGCTGATAGAGCTGCAGACATCCAGCGACCAGCTGCAATACACGATCATTGACAAAGGCAGCAGCGGGTTTTTGGGCTTTGGGGCGAAGCCGGTCCGCATCAGCGCCGCGAAGACGGATGTGGACGAGTTCGAGGATATAGTCCGAAAGACCATGCGCGAAGAGCCAAGGGAACAAAGGAACGATTACCGCCAGCGCGACCAGGCGCCAAAAGGGGCCGGCCGCACGGAAGAAGCGACTCCAGACGCCCAGCAAAAACAGGGCGGTGGGTTTGGCAAGAATCAAAACAAGCAAAAATTCGAAAAAGGCCAGCGAGACGCCAAGGATAGCCGGGGCGATGCAGGGAGCCGTAGCGATGCAGGGAGCCGTAGCGATTCCGGTTATCGCAGTGATGGTCGGAACCTGGACAGGGACGGGAGCCGGAATGGAACCGAGGATCGGAACAGATCCGGGAGCCGGGACGGATCCGAGGATCGGAACAAATCCGGGAGCCGTAACGGAACCGGGAGCCGGGACGGATCCTCGGACCGGAACGGGCCACCTATGCGTAACTACAAGGACACCAGGGACAACCGCAACAGATTCCAGAAAAAGGATTTCGGGGGCGGGGATTATGAAAGCCGCGAACACCGCCAGCGCGAGCTGAATGTCACCACCGGCGGCGGATATAGCAACCCCGCGGCCATCAGGCAGTCTTCCGGGACGGATCCCAGACAGGGCGGCAGGGGAGCTGGGAACACAGAGCGTGAGAGGGCGCGGGATGATTACCCGGCCACCGCCGCGAGACGCACCCAGGCGAACGGGCCGGAGGAAAAAGTAGACGAAGCGCTGCTCATCAGCAAAGCCGAAGAGTTCCTGAAAGATGTGTTTGGGACCATGTCCCTGGATGTGGGTTTTTCTTCCAAGTATCACGAAAGGGAGAGGGAGCTTCAGGTAAACTTAAGCGGGGACAGCATGGGCGTGCTCATCGGGAAAAGGGGGCAGACGCTGGATTCCCTCCAGTACCTCGTGAGCCTGGTCGTCAACAAGCAAACCGGCGAGTACATCAGGGTTAAAATTGACACAGAGAATTACCGGGAACGGCGAAAAGACACGCTGGAATCACTGGCTAAAAACGTGGCGATGAAAGTGAAGCGGACCAAGCGCGCGGTTTCCCTGGAACCTATGAACCCATACGAACGAAGGGTCATACATTCCACACTGCAGCATGACAAACAGATCGTGACCCGATCCGAAGGCCAGGAGCCATTTAGGCATATCGTGGTGTCGTTAAAGCGCGAAGACGGATACAGTGGCCGTAAACGCCCTGACCGCAAAGACGACCGTCGGCCTGGGCGTCCAGGCGTGCGGACTGCAGACCTGTCCGCTGATTCAGTTGACTCATCGGTGGAAAACCCGGACGAGGCATATGAGGCCGCGTCAGGCGCGGTGCCGGGCACGGATGATAGGTGGATGGCGGGGACCAAGAGCCAGACGGTGGATGGCCCGGTGGATATGTCCGGGGAATCGACCGGGCAGTGGCGATCCGGACAGTCTACGGAATCGATGGCAGTGATGGAGAGCCAGGCGGATGATGGCCCGGTGGATATGTCCGGGGAGTCAACCGGGCAGTGGCGATCCGAGTCGGATTCAGGCACAGGGGACCGGGAGACGTGAGTACCATTGCGGGCATCTGCACCGCGATGTCGCCGACCGCCATCGGCATCATTCGCATCAGCGGGCCGGATGCCGTGGCAGTGGCTGACAGGGTTTTTCGCGGCAAGGATGAAAAAAAACTGGCGGCACACGCCTCGTACACCATCCATTATGGGTGGGTGGTGGAGGACGGGGAAACCCTGGACGAGGTGCTGGCGCTGCTGATGAGAGGACCACATAGCTACACCGCCGAGGACGTGGTAGAAATCCATTGCCATGGCGGTGTGTTTGTTTTACAGAGGATATTGGCCTGCGTACTGAAAAACGGCGCCAAGCCGGCCGAGCCCGGGGAGTTCACGAAGCGGGCCTTTCTGGCCGGGCGTATCGATTTGTCCCAGGCGGAAGCGGTGGCGGATCTGCTTTCCTCAAGGAACATATATGCGCTGCAAAGTTCCACCCGGCAGCTGCGTGGTGACCTCTCCCAGGGGATAAACAGCATACGTGCCGAAGTCCTCCATGAGCTTGCGGCCATTGAGGCTGCACTGGACGACCCGGATGCCTACGACATGGACGGATATTCGAATGGTCTGGCCCTCAAAGTGGGGGAGTGGCAGCGCCGCATCCGAAAACTCGTGGACTCTTTTAGGACCGGGAAGTTGCTCAAAGAGGGCATAAATACTGTCATAGCCGGGAAGCCCAACACCGGCAAATCTTCCGTCATGAACCTGCTGCTGGGGCAGGAGCGATCTATCGTGACCGAAGTGCCGGGCACCACCAGGGACCTGATAGAGGAGGGCATTTACCTGGACGGGATGAGCCTGGTGCTAAGTGACACTGCAGGCCTGCGCGACACCAAAGACCTGGTGGAGGGGCTGGGGATAGAAAAAGCGAAAGAGGCATTGGCCAAGGCAGATCTGATACTGCTGGTGCTGGATGCATCCATGCCGTTGGATGAGGATGACCGTGCAGCGATAGAGCTGGTCGGGGGAAGCAAGGTGCCCGGCAAGGGCATTGCAGCCGACGATGGCATTGCAGCCGACGAGGGCAAGGCAGCCGGCGAGGGCGAGGCAGCCGGCGAGTGCATTGCAGCCGACGAGGGCGAGGCAGTCGGCGAGTGCAAGGCAGCCGGCGAGTGCGAGGCAAGCGGCGTAAACAAGGTAGGCGGCGTAAGCAAGGTAGGCGGCGCAAGCAAGGTAGTTCTGCTGGCTAACAAGGTCGATCTTGGCCCGCCGGTATGGGACACGAAAGACCTGGAAAAGCAGACCGGGTATCCGGTGGTTTTGTTTTCGGCCAAGGAAAGAACCGGTGGAGAGGAGTTGGTTGGGGTCGTCCGGCAGCTTTTCTACAGCGGCGAAGTGACATTCAACGACCAGGTGTACGTCACAAACATCCGACAGCACAGGTTGCTGTGCGAGGCAGGGGATTGCCTGGATAAAGTAAAGCAAAGCATAGAACAGGGTATGCCGGAGGATTTTTTTGCCATCGACCTCATGGGCTGCTATGAAAACCTGGGCCAGGTAGTGGGGGAATCGGTGGAAGAGGACTTGATAGATGAGATCTTCAGCAAATTCTGCATGGGGAAATGAATATGACCTGATCGTGGTGGGGGCTGGCCATGCAGGGTGCGAAGCGGCCCTGGCCGGCGCCAGGTTGGGGCTGTCCACCATCATGTTTGCCATCAGCGTCGACAGCATAGCCATGATGCCATGCAACCCAAATGTGGGGGGGACTTCCAAGGGCCATTTGGTGCGGGAGCTGGATGCGCTGGGCGGTGAGATGGGCAAAAACATAGACAAGACATTCATCCAGAGCCGGATGCTCAACACGTCAAAGGGGCCGGCGGTACATTCCCTGCGCGCCCAGGCTGACAAGCAGAAGTATTCCATGGAAATGCGAAAGACACTGGAAAACACGCCAAACCTCACCATCAGGCAAGGGGAGGTGGCCGGGGTTTTGGCCGAGGGGGGAAATGTGTACGGCGTGGAAACCGCATCCGGGGCCATTTACCGGGGCAAAGCGGTGGTCCTGGCCACGGGCACATACCTGGGCGCCAGATGCATTTTCGGGGATGTGGTCAACCCCACGGGGCCAAACGGGTTGCAGGCGGCCACACACCTGACCGATTCCCTTAAGTGCCTGGGCTTTGCCATGCAGCGGTTCAAGACAGGCACGCCCCCCAGGGTGGATGCCAGGACGGTGGACTTTGATGAGCTGGAGGAGCAACGGGGGGATGAGCCTATCACGCCATTTTCCTTTTCCACAGACCCGAACACCGTGCAAAAGGAACAGTCTTTGTGTTGGCTGGCCTACACCAATGAAAAGACCCACGAGGTCATCCGCAGGAACATCCACAGATCCCCGCTGTTTTCCGGGTTCATAGAAGGTACGGGCGCCAGGTATTGCCCGTCCATTGAGGACAAGGTGGTGAAATTCCCACAAAAGGAGCGCCATCAGATTTTCGTGGAGCCGGAGGGACTATATACCAACGAAATGTATCTAAGCGGCATGAGTTCGTCGCTCCCGGAAGACGTGCAGGTGGAGATGCTGCGGACGATGAAGGGTTTTTCCCATGCCCATATAGTGCGAAACGCATACGCCATAGAGTATGACTGCCTGGATGCCACCCAGCTGCTCCCCACATTGGAAACGAAGTCCATAGGGGGGCTGTTTTGCTGCGGCCAGTTCAATGGCAGTTCCGGATACGAGGAAGCTGCCGCCCAAGGGCTGGTTGCCGGCATCAACGCAAGCCGCAAGATCATTGGAAAGGAACCAATGGTGCTGGATCGCTCACAGGCCTACATCGGTGTCCTTATCGACGACCTGGTGACCAAGGACAACCGGGAGCCATACCGCATGATGACTTCCAGGGCAGAGTACAGGTTGCTGCTGCGACAGGACAATGCAGACCTGCGGCTGACCAAGATTGGCCATGACATGGGCCTTATTGACGACGCGCGCTATAGGCGGCTGCTTGAAAAGGAATCCGCCATAGATGCGGAGAGCAAGCGTATGGAAGAAACATACGTGGGCGAAACACCCCAAGTGCAGGAACTGCTCATGTCATATGGAAGCAGCCCCCTAAAAACGGGCGCATCGCTGGCGGAGCTCATAAGGAGGCCGGAGCTGGACTATTGGAAAGTGGGGCCGCTGGATACGGGGCGGGAACCGATGCACGTTTCCCCGGCGCATCAGGTAGTGGTTGCGGCGATGGATCCGGTGATGCGCAGGGAAATCGAGGAGCAGGTAAACATCCAGATCAAATACGCAGGATATATCGAGAGGCAAAGGCAGCAGGTGGAGCACTTCCAAAAGCTGGAGAAGCGTGTGCTGCCCCCCGAATTGGATTACACCCAGGTGCGGGGGCTGCGCTTGGAGGCGATGCAGAAATTGAACCAACGCAAACCCACCTCGGTGGGGCAGGCATCCCGCATTTCCGGGGTGTCCCCGGCGGACATCTCGGTGCTGCTGGTGTACCTGGAAGCTGCGACCAGACGGAGAGAGATACAAAAATGACGTTGATGATGGATTACCCATTGTGACATCTCGGTGCTGCTGGTGTGCCTGGAAGCTGCCTACGGACGGAGAGAGATACAAAAATGACTTTGATGATGGATTCCCATTGTGAAATTTGAGGCGAAGGAAACGACGAATGGGTAAAGCCTGCGACGGTCGAGAGTGGGAGTGGGAGTCGGATTTGGGTTTCGTACCGGCTATGAGCTGGGGATGGGGCATTCTAAGGGCAGCATGCATGAGAGAGGTATAGGGTTCGACGTAAATGGGAGCCGGGGATAAGAAAAGGTTCGGGGAAGAAGAAAAGAGACTGCTATGGGAGGGCGCCGGTGAGCTTGGCATTGATCTGAGCGAAACCATGGTGGACAGTTTTATTGTGTATGGGGAATTGATAGAAGAGTGGAACGAGAGGGTGAACCTCACTGCGATCCGGGAACCGGGGGAGATCATAACAAAGCATTTCTGCGACAGCCTATCCATCACTCGCGCCGTGGATGATTTGGGGCAAAGCACCTTACGCATAGTTGACATAGGGAGCGGTGCGGGGTTCCCTGGCATACCGATGGGGATAGCGTTCCCTGGGCTTTCATTGGTTTTGGTGGATTCCCTGCAAAAGCGCGTGGAGTTCTTGGCCCATGCGGTGCGGGAACTGGGGCTGTCAAATGTCACGGCGGTACATGGCAGGGCGGAAGACCTAGGCAGAAGCGATGAGTTCAGGGGGAGGTTTGATCTGGCTGTGTCCAGGGCAGTGGCGAAACTGCCCGTTTTGGCGGAGTACGCCATCCCAATGCTGAAAGTCGGCGGACGGTTCGTGGCGTACAAATCAGGCGAGTCAGACCAAGAGATATCTGATAGCAAACGTGCGTTTGAATTGCTAGGTGCTGACCTGGAAAATGTGGTGCGCTTCACACTGTCGGGGGGAGAGATTCACCGAAGCCTGGTAGTCTTGGATAAAATGCTGCCTACAGACCCCAAGTACCCCAGACGCGCCGGGATACCGGACAAAAAGCCATTATAAAGCCGACGAAATCAATGAAATCAATGAAATCGACGAAATCAACGTCGCCATGGAGCACCGGAATACCAGATAAAAAGCCGCTATAAAACCAACGACATCAAAGAAATCAACGCCGCCCCGGCGCGCTTGAATACCGGATAAAAACCGCTATATGATGCCGACGAAATCAAAGAAATAAATGGCACCCAGATGCGCTTGAATACCGGATAAAAACCGCTATATAATGCCGACGAAATCAAAGAAATGAATGGCGCCCAGACGCCCCGGGATACCAGACAAAAAGCTGCTATAGCCATTACAATAAATATATGGAAATCCGTAGGAAAGTGTGGTACACTGGTTTCATTGGTTGAGGTTATTGTGTGTGGCATGATGTGGTATATGATGTGCGCGAAGCGCAGATTGGAAAAGGAGGTCATATGATCAGAAAAGGTGCAACAAATCTGAACATCTGTTTCGTGGCTGTGTTTGCTTTTATTCTGACGTGGATTGGAGAGCCATTGCTGAGCGGCCTCTTGATAGGCTATGCCGTATTGGTGGAAAAGGACAACTGGCTGATAGACCAGACTGTCCAGGCGTTTTTCCTGGGGTTTGTGGTTTCGGCGGTATCCTTGGTGCTGCGGGGGGCGCTGTATCCCTTTACCCTGATCCCGTATATCGGGGCGGCTTTCAGTATGCTGTTTGATATCATAATCAGTATCCTGAGGATCTTGGTGCTGGTATTCATCATCATATCTGCCGTCAACGTGAGCAAAGGGAAAGATGCCAATGTGCCTGTGATTTCAAAGCTGTCCAAATGGGGGATCGGGTTCGTGCAGAAGAGGGGATAAAGACCTTAAGCACCTGACATGCGCTAACGCTGATCGTGCCCGCCCCGACGCTCATCGGCAAGCCACTGCGGAGCAGAGGCTAGCCACAGCTGAGCAGAGGCTAGCCACAGGTGATCAATAACGACAAAGCACAGGAGGCTGGCCATCCTGTGCTTTTTTGTTACAAGTCACTGCGCCGCCGGGGCGGGTCCGAGCTGACCTGACGCACAAGGCTGCTGGTTCTGACCGGGAGCATGTAGTCTTGCCTAAGGGTCTGCAGGACACTTTAGGCGCATCGGTGAGACCCTGTGGGGCTCACCTCGCAGTGCCCAATTTTCGTTTCTGGGTATTTTACTACACAAGGAACTTCTCCGCAATGGCCGTGAATTTGGCGGGAGCTTCCATGTGGGGGAGGTATTTGGTCTTGTCTATGATGGCGGTCTCTATACGGGGGTTGAGCCCTCGGTAAGAAGCCAAGGTGGATTTGATGTCGGGGACACCTGCCCCTCCGATGATCAGTATCTTTTGCTCCAGGTGGGAGAGGGGTTCGGTGATGCTAAACCACGTAAGGCCATCCAGGATGCTGGCATAGAGAGACTTCGGTGAATCCCCCAAATGAGCGGATTCGTGATAGTTGTCGATATCCACGGGCCTGATATAGCGTGGGTTGTAGAAATACTGCCTGGCAAAGGACGCTTTGATCTTGTTGCGGGTAAATGCCAGATGGTATAGGAACGTACCTTTTAGCGGGAGGTTGTATGCCTTGGCGAAAAGGTGACGCGAAGCATCCGTACACGGCAATGGGTTGACGAACACCATGTTTTCAAAAAGGCCGGGGCAATACTTGCTGGCTATGACTGCAAGAGGCACAGATGTCCCGGTGCAAATCAGATGGGGTTTTCGACCGATGACTGTATGGATGAAATCGGTGAGCAGCTGTACATAAAGGAAGTTAGTATAGGAAAGATGCGGCTTTTCGGAGCGGCCGCATCCCAGCAAATCCAGGCTGTAGACTGTGTGATTGGCCGACAAGGAATCAACTACTTTATTCCATTCGTGGCTGCCTGAGGAAGGGTTGAGGTCGTGTAGCAACAGAAGTGGTTTCCCCCTGCCATGCACGGTGTAAAAAATGTCCCCATGCTTCCAGTGAAATGTGTGCGACATCTCCCCGCCGCATTTGTTCAACGACCGCTTGTAGGTAGACAGAATAATGATGAGCTTATTAAGGACCGCAAGGGCGGCTGCCAATGAGATCGCTGTGGCGACCAACTTATATAGGAATCCGGTAAAAGTTCTCTTTGAATTCATGGGTACCTCTCTTAGGGGCGATTTCTTTCAATGGATGATATTGCTCCACCAACCAAACAGTGCGCATCCGACATTGAAAAGCAATATCATTATACATTGTTTCAAGCATCATGTAAAGACCAAATATTGCGACTTTCGTCTCGCTACTTAAAAAGGAGTGTTCCACGTGAAACACGTATTTCTTTCCGACTTCCAAAGAAGAGTTCCACGTGGAACCTTCCTTCTCGGAATGCAGGAGAGATGTTCCACGTGGAACGTTTTTGCTAATCGCCGGAGGGATGTTCCACGTGGAACATCATCTTCAAAATATATCAGTATACGTTCCACGTGGAACTTCTTTGCCGAAAAAGCGGAGAATATGTTCCACGTGGAACATTCCCAAAAATATTTCGCATTTTTTCAAATTAGATATATGAAAACTCAACACTTTGTGCTATACTGGCAGGGAACTACATGTTGTGGAGGAATCTGATGGGAAGAACTATAGCTATTGCAAACCAGAAAGGTGGCGTGGGGAAAACGACTACGGCCATAAACCTTTCTGCATGTCTGGCGGAGGCGGGGCAGCACGTCTTGTTGATCGATTTTGACCCTCAGGGCAACGCTACCAGTGGCGTAGGTTTGATAAAAGACTACCTGGACATGACTGCATTTGAACTGCTGGTGGAAGGAGACACATCCATACAGGACTATATAACTAAGGAAATCCAGCCGAACCTGGATGTTTTGCCATCTGATGTAGACCTTGCTGGGGCAGAGTTCGAATTGCGGGATGTCCTGCAGAAAGAAATGCTGCTGAAGAAAAAGCTGGAATTAGTAAAAGACCAGTACGATTACATCCTTATAGATTGCCCCCCGGCATTGGGCATGTTGACTATTATGGCATTGACTGCGGCAGATACGGTGCTGGTCCCGATCCAATGCGAATTTTACGCATTGGAAGGGATGTCCCAGATGATGAAAACCATCGAGATGGTGCAGGCAAAGCTGAACCCATACCTGGTGATGGAGGGCGTGGTGTTCACCATGTATGATGCCAGGACGAATCTGTCCGCTGATGTGGTAGACAATGTAAAAAGGACGCTAAGCGGGCGAATATATAAAACCATCATCCAGCGCAACATCAAACTGGCTGAGGCACCGAGCCACGGATTGCCGATCACCCTTTATGATTCCAGGTCATCCGGCGCGGAAAACTATCGGATGCTTGCGGCGGAAGTCATCAGTAGAGGAGGGTTTTGATGGAAAAAACAAAGAGAAAGGCGTTGGGCAGGGGATTGGAAGCCTACTTTGGGAATGACGTGGTAGAACAGGTCATGCAGGCGAAACCCCAGGCGAGACCGACGGATGGGGTCCATACGATGCTTAAAGTCAACGAAATCGAACCCAACAGGGATCAGCCCAGGAAAGAGTTTGACCAGGAAAAACTCAATAGTTTGGCAGAAACCATGAAGCAACATGGTGTCATCGAGCCTTTGATTGTGTCCCCGGAGGATGGCTATTACAGATTGATAGCGGGGGAGCGGCGCTGGCGTGCGGCGAAACTGGCAGGAATCAAAGAAGTGCCTTGCATAGTTCGCCAGTACGAAGACCAGGAATCCATGGAGATTTCCCTTATCGAGAACCTCCAGCGCGAAAACCTGAACCCTATAGAGGAGGCAAACGCATATCAGGAATTGATCAACAAATTCAAGCTGACGCAGGAAGAAGTGGCCGCAAGAGTTGCGAAAAGCCGGGTGACGGTGACCAACCTGCTGCGGTTGCTAAGGCTGGATGCGGCTATCCAGCAGATGATCATCGAGGGGAGCATCACATATGGCCATGCCAGGGCATTGTTGGGGATCGATGACGCGGATTTGCAGATGCAGATAGCCATAAAGATCGAATCGGAAAAGCTCAACGTCCGCGACGTGGAAAAGCTGGTCAAACAGGCCGGCAGACAGAAAAAACGTCCCGTGGGGGAAGAACCGCCGAAAGAGAATGCGGGCGTGGAACTGGCGTTTTCGGAATATGAGGAACGCATGCGACGGGCTATTGGAACCAAAGTCATCATCAACAAACGGGACCAGCACAAAGGGAAGATCGAAATCGAATACTACACGCCCCAAGAGCTGGAACGGATCGTAGAATTGATCGAAAACATTGGGTGAGACCGATGCAAGTGCCGGGTATGGCCCACGTTAGAGAGGGGATTGGATGGAGAATAGCATATTGAACAAACTGCCCTTTGATCCGGTGTTTTTGCTCATCGGGTTGGGGGCGGTGTGGATTGTAGTCCTGGTGCTGGTCATCATTTTGTGGGTGAAGACCCGCAAGATGTACCGCCGCTATGACACCTTCATGCGGGGGCGGGATGCCACCACGCTGGAAGACCACATCATGGACCAAATGGCGGAAATCGCCGACCTCAAAGACAAGGACAAGATAAACCGAGAGGATATCCGCAGCCTGAACAAACAGGTTTGGACGGCGTACCAGAAGTTCGGGATGGTAAAGTACAATGCGTTCAAGGGGATGGGGGGCAACCTAAGTTTTGCATTCGCCATACTCAATGCCAACAACACGGGGTTTATCCTCAACGCCGTACACAGCCGGGATGGCTGCTACATGTATATGAAGCTGGTTGACAAAGGACAAACGGATATCGTGCTTGGCAACGAAGAAAGAGAAGCGTTGGAACAAGCGCTGGGATATTAGGATGAAATCATTTATAGTGTTTGACTTGGAATGGAACCAGAGCCCGGAAGGGAAATTTGGCACAAACGAGAAATTGCCTTTCGAAATCATCGAAATCGGCGCCGTGAAGCTCAGTGAGAGCTTTGAGTTCGTCTCGGAGTTCCATGAACTGGTGAAGCCAAAGATATACCGCCGCATGCACTACAAGATCACCGAAGTCACGCATATGGCCATGTCCAAGCTCAAAAGGGACGGCAAGGAATTCCCTGCGGTGCTGAAGAGTTTCCTGAGGTGGTGCGGCGATGACCCTATGTTTTGCACCTGGGGCCCCATGGATCTGACCCAGCTGCAGAAGAACATGACGTATTATGGGATACCGTTCCCCTACAGGGTCCCGCTGTTCTATTACGACGTGCAGAAACTATATGCCATCCAGCGCGGGGATGAAAAAAACAAACCGTCGCTGGACCGGGCCATAGATGAGCTGGAGCTGACGGAGGACAGGCCTTTCCACCGGGCATTGGACGATGCGTACTATACGGGCAAGGTTTTCTGTGCGCTGAACTACAGCATGGTCAAGCCCTACCTGTCGCTGGACTGTTATCAGATCCCGGCCTCGGAGGAGACGGAGATCTACCTGAAGTTCCCCACATACACCAAATACGTTTCCCATGGGTATCCTTCGAAAGAGGAAGCCATGGAAAACAAGAGGGTGCGGGAAATCAAATGTCCGGATTGTGGCCGAGCGCTGCGCAAAAAGATCCAATGGTTTGCCTCCGGGCAGAAGTACTTTTATGCAATCGGGATTTGCAAAGAGCATGGGTTGGTGCGGGGCAAAATCCGCATCAAGAAAGCAGAAGACCAGAGCACGTACGTGGTCAAGACCATCAAACTGTCCAGTGATTCGGAGTTTGAGCGGATCAAACTCAAGCGGGACGAGGTCCGGAAGCGCCGCAGCAAACGGGCGAAGAACCATCTGCTCAAGCAGCAGGGAGAAAACTAGAACGCAAGTTCTGTTTGTGGCGCATTACGGGATTCGGGCTGCGGGCTTCAGAGTCCGCATACGACCAAGGTAGCGTGCCCATGGCGAAGAAGCGTGCCCAAGGCGAAGAAGCGTGCCCACGGCGAAGAAGCGTGCCCATGGCGAAGTATAGGAAAAGAACCCAGAATCTGCGTTCGGAAGCGCATATCATCTGCGAAACAATGTTCGCAATGCATCGAGGATCCCGTCCAGGGGTCCTCTTTTCTTTCCCATGTGGCGCATCCGTGAGGATTGCATCCGCATGGCCAGCTGCAGCTCATACTCCTGCGCCGAGATGCCGTCACCGAGCTGCGCCATGCGCCGCCGGTGGCGCTCCTGCCTCCGGCGTTCCTCTTTCCTGCGTTCCAGTAGGATATATAATATGGCCGCTGCCAAGGCCACTACTATGACCCCGACGATAATGGCGATGATCCGGCCCAGACCAAAGCCTTCTTTGTCGTCCCCGGTTTTATCGCCGGTGGTCACGCTGCCGCCCGGAGCGGCTGTTGCGCCGGATTTGGATGGATCTGCGCCGGATGCACCCTCGGTTCCGGTGATGGCAGTGACCCCACCGGCTGCCGTGGGGGAAAGTGTGCCGCCGGTGGCATCGGGGCCGGCGGCGCCGGTCAGGGAACCGTTTGGCGCAAAACCCGGTTCGCTTCCATCGCGTACAGTTCCGGAAGGGGAATCGACCCGGCTGTCGGGGTCGGAGGACCCCCCGATGGGTTCAACCACCGTACCCTGGTCGGTAGCGACGGCCTCGGTCTGGCCGACGGCCTCGGGCTGGCCGACGGCCCCGTTCTGGCCGGAGGTCCCAGTCTGGCCGGAAGTCCCGGCACCGGATGCTTCCGCCGTCACCGGCACCACGGTGGGATAAAACGGGTCTGAAGCGGGGATGACTGTGGGGTTGATCTCTTTTAGCAGGACAGGGGTATCTCCGATGAAGCGCCCATTGTACCTGAATGAAAGCCTGCCAATGATTTCTTTGTTCCAGCTGTCGTTTTGGTCATAGAACTCCAGGGTGGTATCTATACCGGAATAATCGGAGGTTTTCGGCACGGTGATGACCGCGGTGTCGTCTATCTGGATGGACGAGAGGTTCGTGGTGGTCAGCCCCGCGATGGTCATGTCATTTGGCACCGGGACGAATGAGTCCGCGATGCCGGACACCGGGATGGTGCGGAAGTTCTCAAATCCGAAATCCAGAAGGATCTTGGTGTCCCGGTAGTGGGACTGCTGGCCGTTGAGAACCACCGCAATGAGCCTCATGCCGTCGCGTTCAGCGCAGGTGACCAAGGTGTTGCCCGCCAGGGAGGTGTACCCTGTCTTGCCCCCGATGATGCCGGGGTAGTACACGGAGTCGTTTTTCTTTAACATGCGGTGGTGGGGGGAGAGCAGGCGCCCGTCGGGCTGGCGTTTCGTGGCGGGGAGGCGGTAGCTGAGCGCGGAGTCGATTTGCACGAAGACCTTGTTGTCAAATGCCGCCTGGCTGATGAGGGCCATGTCGTAGGCCGACGTGACGTGGTTGGGGTTGTTCAGCCCGCTGGGGTTGGCGAAGTTGGAATCCACGCAGCCCAGCTCCCTGGCCCGCTCGTTCATGACTTCGCAGAAAGCCTCGATGCTGCCGGACATGTGCTCGGCCAGCGCATTGGCGGATTCATTGGCCGACTGCAGGAGCAGGCCATACAGGCAGTCCCTGACCGTGAGCACGTCGCCGGTGTCCATCCCCATGTTGCTGCTGCCGGACTCTACATTGTAAACGGCGTTTTGGGAGAATGTCACCTTGTCATTCATGTCACAGTTTTCGATGATGATGAGTGCGGTGAGGATCTTCGTGATGCTGGCGGGGAAGAACTTCTCGTGGATGTTTTTCCCGTAGATCACGGTGCCGGAATCGGCGTCAAACACTATGCCGCCCTCGGAATCCAGCGCGGTGATGGCATAGGGCCAGGTGACGTCCCCCCGGGCGCAAATGGGGGAAGCGTATAGGATGGCGCATGTCATGACCAGCACGGCGCAGACCAGGGACACGATGCGCGAGCTGCCCCGTGTGCGGTCGAATCGGCTTATGTGGTTGTCATCCTTGGTGTGTATGGTATACACGAGCGTTCTCTCCCGTAACAACTGGCCATACCCGAGAGCGGAAACACTTTCCATATCTGTGAAATCACCGCAAAATCCATATCTGTGAGATCACTGCAAATGTTTCTGCTTCCTGGCTAATACCAAGCATACCACAAACAGCACCGATAGCGCAAGGAAAAATATCAAACCGATGCGCAGCGCGGTGTCCATGAAGAATGGTTCCGGGACGATGTTGATCAGGCGGTCGGTGGCAGGGTCCAGTATCCAGAGGTCATTGTCAAAGAAGATCAAATGGAATATGGTGAAGTATTTCGTGAAATCAGTGTAAAACAGGAACCCCACCAGTGCGCATGCGGCCAGGAACAGGCCCGAGCCCACGCAAAAATCCAGGGGCAGGAAAGAGCGCAGGTCGGCCCGGCGCACCAGCCACCCCACTATCAGCAGCACCATGAGGACCAGCAGCGCCAGCCGCAGCTGCACCGCCCCCATGAAAAGCCCCCGCACGTCCTCCATGTGGGCTATCTCCCTGGCGTTGAAAAACTCCATGGGCTGCCCGCCGATGGTCGTCTCCACCCTAAGGTCGTCGCGCGCCCCCCGCAGGTACGCCATCATTTCCTTCGTGACATACAGCAGATCCGGCATTTCCATGTCTACGTCTGCGGCGACCCCGTACTTGGTGTACTCCCGCTCGTAATAGCCCGGGATCCAGTATGCCACGGCCTCCACCGACGTGACAAGCAATAACAGTATGAGGAAAACGGAAAAAACCACCCCGGAAAAATGCAAGTAAACACGCTGGATCTTCGCCATAGCAGTGTGACCTTTCTCATTTGCATGGGCCAACACCCATTTGTTGTATTTCCCTACACCCCTTTACCCGGACGGGGCTGTGCGGCATGGGCAGCCGGGCGCGGCCCTGCCGCAAGGGATCATTATCCATTCTCAAGTTTCGTGCGCTTTATGACTTTCAGGCGGGTGAACTCCTCCCGCTCCTTTTCTTCCAACGAATCCGAAATACCCTTGGTGATGGCTTCATAGGTGGGGATGGTGATATTTTTAAGCGCATTGGCGCGCTTCTGCGTCTTCCGGATGCTGTTCGCCAGCTGGTAGGCGGCGTTTTCCACCATGGAGAGGCGTATGGTCAGCTGTTTGACCTTTTCGAATTGGCTCCGCGCCAGGTCCAGGGACTCCCGGGTGTTGTAATAGGCGTAGGTCAAAGAGAGGGGAGTCGGCTCGTAGCGCACCAGCGGGATTTCCGTCCCCATGATGCTGCGGCTTTTGATCTCTATGCCGTCCTCTATGGGTACCGAAGAGCTGATTTCGCCCACGTAATGTATACCCAGCTCGATGTTGGCCTTCTGCAATGCGGCGTATGCGCTGCTGAAGGTTGCGTCGATTTGGGATTGGATGGACTTGGCCTGGTCGATGAGCCCCATCAGCTCGTGAATCAGGATGTTGCGCTTTTTGTCCATGAGCCCATAGCCCTGTCTGGCCAGGGCCAGGGAGTTTTTGGCGATCATCAGGTTGCCCTTGGTCGGGAACAATTGCACGTTCAAGTTCATACCTCCCAGAGATGGGACATCGGATTGCGCGCCGCCGGCGCCGCCGGCGCCAATGAGGTTGTGCCTGGCGCCTCGATCGGCGCATAGCGCCTCGATCGGCGCTTAGCAAAGGCGGTTTAAGCGCCTGGCGGCGTTTGCGCAGTATCCGCCTCCGCATAGTGCGCATCCAGCAGTTTGGTGTCGATGCGGTCCAGCTCGGACTTCGGCAGCATGCGCAGCAGTTCCCAGCCTATGTCCAGGGTCTGGAAAATGGTTCTGTTTTCCAGCGGGTCCTGGCCAACGAAACGTTGCTCGAATGCCAGCCCGAAAGCCAGGTATTTTTTGTCTACGTCGGAGAGCTCGTCCTCGCCGATGACGGATGCCAGCGCCCGGGCTTCGCCCACTTTGGCATAGCTGGAAAAGAGCTGGTTGGCCACGTCCTGGTGGTCCTCCCTGGTGAAACCTTTGCCGATGCCGTCTTTCATCAGGCGCGACAGCGACGGCAGGACGCTGATGGGCGGGTAGACGGACTGGCCGTGGAGCGCCCGGTCCAGCACGATCTGGCCCTCAGTGATGTAACCTGTCAGGTCCGGGATGGGGTGGGTGATGTCGTCGTTGGGCATGGTGAGGATGGGGATCTGGGTCACGGAGCCCGGAAGCCCCCTGACGATGCCCGCACGCTCGTATACCGTGGCCAGCTCGCTGTAGAGATACCCCGGGAAGCCTTTGCGGCTGGGGATCTCCCCTTTGGAGGAGGATATCTCGCGCATGGCTTCCGCAAAAGAGGTCATGTCCGTGAGGATGACCAAGATGTGCATCCCCTTTTCGAAGGCCAGGTACTCGGCCAATGTGAGCGCCACCTTGGGGGTGATGAGCCGTTCCACCACGGGGTCGTTGGCCAGGTTGAGGAACATGGCCACATGGGACAGTGCGCCGCTCTCCTCGAAAGTGCGCCTGAAAAAGTCCGCCACGTCGTGCTTCACGCCCATGGCGGCGAACACGATGGCGAAAGAGGCCCCGTCGTCTGCGCCCCCGGAGTCTTCGCCCCCTGGGCCTGTGGCCCCGTCGTCTGATGCCCCCGGCGCATCGCCAAGGGACGCCTGCTGGACTATCTGGGCCGCCAGTTGGTCGTGGGGGAGGCCGTTGCCCGAAAATATCGGGAGTTTCTGCCCCCGTATGAGTGTGGTCAGCCCGTCGATGGCGGAAATCCCGGTGCGGATGTAGTTGCGGGGGTATTCCCTGGAGACGGGGTTCAGCGGTTTCCCGTTCACGTCCAGGAATTTCTCGGGGTCGATGTCCCCCAGCCCGTCGATGGGCGCCCCGATGCCATTGAGGGTGCGCCCCAGCATTTCCACGGACACGCCCAGCTCCAGGGGGCGCCCGGTGAGGCGGGTGTGGGTGTTGCGCAGGGCCATGCCCTCCGTGCCGCCGAAAACCTGTATGACCGCCTTGTCTTTGTATACCTCGATGACCCTGCCCAGCTGCCGCCGGTTGCCGTCGACGATCATCTCGACGATCTCGTCGAATGCGGCATTTTCCACGCCTTCCAATACCACCAAAGGCCCGTTGATTGCGCTAAGCCCCAAATATTCAATCGCCATATTCTATCGTGACTCCTTGTGCGAGAACCATGTTACCCGTTCCTGGCAATTACCGCATCGTGGAATTTGTCGATGCGTTCCCGGTATTCGTCGAACATCTCCGGCTTGTCGTTGGGGATGTCGTATTTCATGGATACCACCTGGTCGAAGATCCCGTCCTGCATCAGCACCGACATGGGCATGCCCATGGAGATGAGGGAGCGGGATTTTTTGTAGAGGTACAGGATGATCTCCATCATCCGGAACTGTTTGGACATGGGGACGCAGGTGTCCTCTTTGTGGAAAGCGTTTTGCTGCAGGAAGCCCAGGCGGATGACCTTGGCGATTTCCAGCACAAGTTTCTGGTCGTCGGGCAGCACATCGCCTCCTATGAGCTTGACTATCTCCATCAGGCTGCTCTCCTGGGTCAGCAGGTAGACCAGGCGGTTTCGGTAGTCCACGAATTTGGGGTCAACCTGCTTGGTGTACCAGGGCGCCAGGTCCTGGAGGTACTCGGAATAGCTGGTCATCCACTGGATGGCAGGGTAGTGCCTGGCGTAGGCCAGGTTTTTGTCCAGGCCCCAGAAACAGCGGACGAACCGCTTGGTGTTCTGGGTCACCGGCTCGGAAAAATCCCCGCCCTGGGGCGACACCGCGCCGATGATGGTGATGGACCCCTCCGTGCCGCTCAAGTTCTGGGTCATCCCCGAACGTTCGTAAAATGCGGACAGGCGGGATGCCAGGTACGCCGGGAAGCCCTCTTCGGCGGGCATCTCCTCCAGGCGGCCGGAAATCTCCCTTAGCGCCTCCGCCCAGCGGGAGGTGGAGTCAGCCATGATGGCCACGTCATAACCCATGTCCCGGTAGTACTCCGCCAATGTAAGCCCCGAGTACAGGCTGGCCTCCCTGGCCGCAACCGGCATGTTGGAGGTGTTGGCGATGAGGGTGGTGCGGTCCATGAGGGGGTTGCCGCTTTTGGGGTCGATGAGCTCGGTGAATTCCTCAAGCACCTGGGTCATCTCGTTGCCCCGCTCCCCGCAGCCGATGTAGATGATGATGTCGGCGTCGGACCACTTTGCGATCTGGTGCTGGGTCATGGTCTTGCCTGTGCCGAACCCTCCCGGCACCGCGGCGGTGCCCCCTTTGGCCAGGGGGAAGAGGGTGTCCAATATGCGCTGGCCGGTCACAAGGGGAACCGTGGCCGGGAACCGTTTGGATATGGGCCGGGCTTCCCGGATGGGCCATTTCTGCGTCATGGTGATGGGGCGCAGTTTCCCGTCCCGCCCTTTGATCTGCAGCAGGGTATCGTCGATGGTGTACTCCCCGTCCGGCACCGCGTCACACACGACGCCTTCCGCATCCGGCGGCAGCATGATTTTGTGGGTCACGGCAGGGGTCTCCGGCACCATCGCGATGATGGCGCCGCCGAAAAGGGAGTCGCCGTTTTTGACGGTCAGGTGCGTTTCCCATTTTTTGGAATGATCCAACGCATCCACCGCCGCCCCCCGCTCGATGTAGATCGGGTTGATCTCCTTGAGGCTGCTAAGGGGGCGTTCGATGCCGTCGAAGATGTTGTTCAGTATCCCAGGCGCCAGGGTGACGCTGATGGGGGCGCCGGTGCCGACCACGGGTTCGCCGGGCCGCATCCCTGCGGTTTCCTCGTACACCTGGACGGTGGTTTTGCCGGACGCCAGGGCGATGACCTCGCCCACCAGTTTCTGGGCGCCCACATGCACCATCTCATGCATCTGGAAACCCACGTCGCCCAATATGGTGACGATGGGCCCGTTGATGCCGTATATCACACCGCTTTTAGCCATGGGCGACCTCCTTTGGCACGACGTGGAACTGGAATGTGCGCTGGGCTTCAGCGAGTTTTTCGTCGAATGAGTTGTCAATGAGGATGTTCTTTTGGGGTATCACCGCCCTGGCGCCCCTGCCAAAGGGGTACTCGCTGACCTTGAGGTGGGCGCCTGTGTCATAGGCCAGGGCAGAGAGTTTGTCGGCGTCCGCCGGGTCGATGTAAACCACCAGGTCAGACCCCCCCGCCACATCCTTGGCCTGGAGTATCCAGTCTCGCAGGAGCTTGGTGTATGCCGGCGTCGCAAAGAACGCCTCCAGTTGCCCCCGCACGTCGGAAAAGAGCTTGTCTTTCAGGTCGTGCTGCTTGGCGTCCACCGTACGGCGCAGCTGGATCTGGCCTATGGCGAGCTCTTTGTTTATCTCGTGGGTGGTCTTTTCGCTTTCCAGTTGCAGGCGCATCTTGGCGCGCCGGTTGGCCTCCTCTTTGTGGTCATTCAGGTCCCTCTCCAGCTGCTCTTTGTAGTCATCCAGCAGCTTGGCGCTTTGGGTCCTGGCATCTTGTAAGCAAAAGGACTGGAAATGTTCCAGCTTTTCCTGGATCGTCACGTCGCAACCCTCACAATCTTTGAGCTATGGCAAACTTCACAGTTTCAGCCCGATGGCCTCATCCACGTAGTCGGTTATGAAATTGGGCGAGCGGCCGGTGCCATGGCGGTCGGGGATCTCCACGAACAGCGGGGCCTTTGACATCTTCGCCTCATTTACCACGTCCGGGAACTGCCGCCCGAACTTTTCCGTCAGCAGCACTATGCCGATGTCCTTGTCCAAGGCCGCCTTGGCGATGGCGGACTTCAGCTCCTGGCGGGCGTGCACCACCACGCCCTCGACCCCCGCCAGGCGCATCCCCGTCTGGGTGTCTACATTGTCGCTTATGAGGAACATCTTCATGGGGTCACAGCTTTCCTAAAATCATGAAGGAAATCAGGAACCCGTACAGGCACACGCCTTCGGCCAGGCCCACGAAGATCAGGGACTTGCCCATGATGGTGCTGTCCTCGCTGAGCGCGCCCAGCGCCGCACTGGCGGCAGCCGAAACGGCTATCCCGCCGCCTATGCAGCTCATCCCCGTGGCGACGGCCGCGGCGATGTAGCCCATGCCGGCCGCGGATGCGCTCGCGGCCTCACCTGTTTCGGCGGCGAGGGCATTGCCCACAAACACAAAGAGCAGGCAGTAGGCCATGATCCCGAAAAACGCGGCGATGTTCACGCCCAGGGCGGCCAGGTAGCGGCCTTTGGTCTTTGCCCCCGCCTTGAACAGGCCAAAGGGCAAAACGATGCTCGTTAGCAGCAGCATTGACAATATGAGCTTGCTTGCGACAGTCATGGGTGACTCTCCTTTCAAATCATGGGTTTACGGCTGTAGGGGATGAAACTGCGCCCCGTTCCTTGGTAAAACCGCGAAAACAGTTCATAGTATTCCAGACGCAGCACCTGGATGCCCACGATGAGGCCCTCCATGCCGCATACGAACAGGTTCCCCAACACCACCACCAGGGGGTTAAGGTGGCCGCTCTCCGCGCCCGCCAGCATGAACACCACTTCCATCATGGCAGCGTGGCTGATGGCAAAGGCCCCCACCCGGACGAATGAGAGCGTGTTGGAGAAGTAGCTAAGCAGCACCTCGAACAGCTCAAAAAAATTCTGGACGAAGAACATCGCTTTTTCTTTGGGCATCTTTTCGGCTTTTTTCTCGACTATGGCGGTAAGGGGTTCTTTCAGGAATATGGCGGCCAATGGCACGCCGAAAAGCAATGCTGCGATGGCCGCGGCGATGTGGGGCAGCCCCGCTATGAAAGAAAACACGGTCAGCGCCAGGGCCCCGTAGAACACCAGGCCCGCGAAACCATTGTGGTCAAACAGCAGCTTGTCCATGTTGCGGGACTTCAGGCTGTTTATGATATTGAGCACCATGGTGAACAATGTGATCACCATCCCCAGGGAGATGGCCACGATGAAGACCGTGTTGAGCTTGCCCAGCAGCGGCAGCTGTGACATGGCCAGGGTGGGGCGCATCCATAGCGCGGGCAGCACGTCCTCGAACCCGAAAACGCTCCCAAACAGCAGGCCGAATATCATGGAGGAAATCCCGCAGCAGGAAACGATGGCCGCCAGGTTCAGTTTGCGTCTATAGTAGAGCAGCACGCCGCCGGCAAACAGCAGGAAGCCCTGGCCCAGGTCGCCGAACATGAACCCGAACAGCGCCGAGTAGGTGAGGGCGATGAGGAGCGTGGGGTCCAGCTCGTTGTATGCGGGGAGGCCGTACATCTGGGTGAATGTCTCGAATGGCCTGAAAAGCCCCAGGTTGTGCAGTTTGGTGGGTGGCCGGCTGGCCAGGTTGGAGTGGTCGTCCTCCACCACGGCGAACACGTTGGCGTCGTCCGCGATTTCGGCGCGGAAACGCAAGGCGTCCCCATGGGCCATCCAGCCGCACAGTATATAGAAAGTGTTGACTTCCTGTTTCGTGCAGGCGGCCAGTTTGCGTATGTCGAAATTCTGGGCGTAGGTCCCCAGCTTGCGGCATGCGGCGTCGAAGGCCTCCCGTTTGGTGTCAAACAGCGTGCGCACCGACGCTTGGGCGCCTTCCCTCTCCTTTTGCAGGGCGGCGATGGCGTCCGTGAGCTTGGCCGTGGACTGGGACGGCGTGCCCTCGTATTCGTCCGGGAGGAAGGTGCGCTCGAAATGCATGGACGCATAGATGGCGTCCACTTTTTCGGACAGTGGCTCCGGGACGAAATACACGCCCCAGACGTAGTCGCCGTCCTCCTGGCATTTGCAAAACACCGTGTCGATGGTGTCGTATACGTAATTGACGAATTTGTCGTAGTATTCTTTGGCAATGCGCCCGAAGCGGAATCGGATGTACTTGAATCGCAGTATGGCCGCCACGTCGTATTCCAGCCCCACGAAGGGCTTGATTTTGTCCAGCAGCTCCTGGTACGAGGCTTCTTTCGCCTCCAAATCCTTCTGTCTGTCCAGGAGCGCCTGCACCTCCTGGGTCATCTCGGCTATGAGTTTGACGGCGTCCTCCACCGAGGGCGCGCCAGGTGCGGCCGCGGGCTTTGCGGGTGCGGCCTGCCTGTCTTTGGGAGCGGCCCCCCTGGCGGGCTGTTCCATGAGCTTTTGAAGCTCCGCCATCTTGGCCAGCTCTTCCTTGTAGGGGTTGGTTTCCTGGTATGGCCGCAGGTCCTTCACCGTCTTGAGCTCGGAGAGGGCATTTTCCAGGTGGATCTCATAGCGGGACAGGTAGGTGTCTATCATCCTGTCCAGGTCCCCCTTGGGCCCCGTTATGCTCAAGAATTTCATTCTTTCAATCAATGGCGCACCCCCTTAACCATATTCGAAGAGGAATCATCCCCGGGCGGATGCCCCCGCCCCGGTGGCCCTACAGTTTTATGACATAGGAGCCGATTTCATCCGGGCCAAGCCCATATCGGATGCCTTCCACGGTGGTCACGATTTTCCTGATTTCCAATTCCTTGAAATACAGGTAGGAGTTGAGGGTGGCCAGGGAGTAAGGCTGTTCTTTCTCGGTCTGCTCGTAAACGCGGTTGAGCACTTGCTCATAGAGGCGTTCGATGTCGGTGTGCCCGCCCTCGTCCTGGGTCCGCTCCAGGAGTTTGCCGTAGGCGGTTTTGCGCAGGGCATCGAAAAACTCCGTCGTGCCCTGGGCCTCCACCAGAGCCGAGATCTCGCCCTTTTTCAGGCGGTAGGTGTCGGGTATCAGCAGCGACACGATCTGCGCATTGTCCAGGGCGTAGTACTTTTTCGAGCGGTATATCCACTGGAGGTTGAGCAGGTCCAGCTTGGTGCCGTTGCATTTGGTAAGGGGCAGCGACTTCGCCCATTTGCGCTTCCAAAAGGAGGTGAAAAAATACCTGTCCAGCTGCATCTCGTAATCAAACAGCGTGAGCCCCTCTTTCCCCAAAAGCCCTTCCAGCATGGCCCCGAAGCGGGTGGTGGCCAGATACTGTGCCAGTTCGTCCAGGGAGGTGCAGGCAGCCACCCTTTTTAGGTCGAGGGAAGAGTGCCGGTTGAAAAATGCATGGTCGCCCCCCGGGTCAACAGGGGCGTTTTGGCGCCCCGCCAACGCCCGCATGAATTTTTTAAGTATGGATATTTCCAGGTAAAGGAAATAGTAATCCAGGAAGTCCCGCTGGCGCCGTGTCGCGAATTTGTAAAGTTTTTCGAAATCCCGGTAGAGGGAACGGTTCAGCAGCCTTTCGATCATGTCCCTATGCAGGTAGGCGCTCTCCAGGTTGGCGAAGATCCCGCCGTAGCCGGGGCGCCCCCGCAAAAACTCCACGGCTTCCGGGACCGAGGCCGCATGGGCCAGGGAATCGAAATCATGGGGGCTTAGGAGCTTTCCCTCCAATGCCTTGGTTTTGGTGCGGATGCCGCTGTAATCAAGCAATGAAATCATGTCAAACCCTCTACAAAATCAGATAAACGGCACAAGCGTGTCAGACGGCGGTAAGCTGTGAGAAAATCTGCCCGGCAAACTCTTCATGGCGGGTTTCATACAGCTCATCCAGGCGGTGCAACGTATCCTCGGCCTGCGCCCGGAGAGCGCCCAGGGTCTTTTGCGCCGACTCTTCCATGGACTTGCGCAGCTTGGCCAGCTGCTCTTCGGTGGAGGCATCCAGCGCCGCATCGAAATCGTCGCGGCGTTTCGCAAAATCGGACTCCATCGCCTTTTTTTGGGCGAGGGCGTCATCCATGACCGCGGATGCGCTGGACTCGATTTCGGACAGTTTGCTGATAATGTTCTCCAAAAAGATCTCCTTTCCACATCGCAACGGCACCCATTGCAATTTGAAACATATCATACTACTTTTCTCAAAAAATTCCAGTGCTTTTGTAGGGGGAAACGCATTTGATACAGAACATTTAATAGAATGGTTATGAAAATTTAATTTATTGGCGGAAAGCCCACTGTTGCCGGATGGGTCAAGCCCAGGCCTGCTGCTTACGGCGGTTTCACGGATGGACAGGGAGGCGAAGCTGTCGGTGGTTAGCGGGTCAAGCCCAAACTCGCGGTTCATGCCGGCTTCACGGGGTCAGCGAGAAAGACGGTATGGGCTCTGACGGGGACTGGGAGCCGGAGGAAGCCCCGGATCCCGGTTCGGCGCCGGTAGGTCCGGGCGCGCCGGTGGTTTCGGCGGGGGAGACGATGCCTGGGGCCCCCTCGCCCGACGAAGAGACTATATTGGGCGGTTTGGGCGAGACGGTAGTGACGGCTGCGGTTGTGGCGGCGGGGGTGGTCTCGGCCGGGGCAGTGGTGGCAGGGGCGGTGACGACGGGCGCCGCTGTGGTGGATGTGGGGGCTTTTGTGGTAGGCGCCTTGGTCTGCGGTGCGGCGGTGGTAGCAGCTACGGTGGTGGAGGCGGGTTTGGTTTGAGCTGCGGTGGTGGCAGTGGTTGGAGCGGCTGCGGTGGTGGTGGTAGGGGCTGCGGTGGTGGAGGCGGGTTTGGTCTGTGAAGCCGCGGTGGTGGTTTGGGCCGCGGTGGTAGTGGTCTGGCCGGCGGTGGTGGCGGTAGGTTTGGTCTGCGGTGCGGCGGTGGTGGTGGTCTGGGCCGCGGTGGCGGTCTGGGCCGCCGAGGAGGGCGCGGGGGTGGTCTGGCCCGCAATATCTGTATCTGCGGTGGTTGCGGCATCGGACGAAGCAGTGGCGGCAGGGCCCTGCGCCGGGTCGCCTTGGGCGTCAGACAGCGCACCCTGGGACAGGACGTCGCCGGCGCTTTGGGCGCCGGATGCGGCCAAGAGCAGCCGCGCTATGAAGAAGCATATCACCAGCAGGCAGATGAATATCGCTATAGGCATCCAAGGGAAGTGCCTGCGCCTGCGCCGCACCCCGGATCCGGCAGGGCGTTTATGGGCGCTGCGGGCATGGTCTGCCTGTTTGGAGGCGGCCGCTTTGGCAGGGGCCGATTTGGAGGCGTCTCTATTTGAGTCAGATGCATGTGCTGCGTTTTCCCTGTTTGCGGGGGCAGCGGCAAGGGTCGCTTTATCGGCGGCCTTCTTTGACGGGGTCGAACTGCCTGTAGGCTTGCTGCGCACGGGCTGCTTGGCCTTGCGTTTGGCCATGGCTTTGCGGATGGTGTTGTCCTTGGAAAAAATCAGCACTTCCTGGGAGAGCATGTGGTATGCTTCGGCGCAGTCAAATGCACTTTGGTATCCCTCGTGGATCGCCTTGTTCCCGATGATGCGGATGCCGTGGTAGTGCTCCTTGGTGTATTCGCTGATCTTGCGTAGGCGGAAAAGCTCGTCGATGGCGAGCGAAAGCTCCCTCTGCTGCAGGCCATACAGGTCGCAAAGGGTTTTTACCATGTATTCCAATGTCTGGCGGGCTTTGACCATGGAAAGGTTGTACTGCTTTTGGCCCATCAACCGTTCCGTTTCCAGCACGCCTTGCCTTATGCGCTCCCAGCTGTTCGCCTGCGCGGGTTTTTCCATAAAGAGCCGCTCCCTTGGGGTCTTTCTCCAGTCACCCGGACATTGACGGTCTTTCTCCAGCCACCCGGACATTGACATTATACAAGGAAATAAGGAAAACTGCAAGGCGGCCGCCCAAGTTTCCTCTGGCAAAATGCCGGTCTTTGTGATATAGTGGTGGGCGTTGGTGTTTGCGCATTTTTCGCAGGGGGGGTGTCAAGGTGCGGCTGAGGCATATTCCGGGGTCGGAGGGGTTTGTAGCTGGGCATCCGCTGGTGGTGGCGGACCCGGTATCCATGCGTGGGAGATGGGGGGCATGGTTTGGCTGCGGCGTGGCGACAGCGCCACGTGAAACATCGCCGGGGACAACACAAGAGACAACACAAGGGACAACACAAGGGACAACACAAGAGACAACACAAGAGACAACACAGGGTGTGACGTCTGCCCGCCCCATATATGTGGAAATCGGCATGGGCAAGGGGCGGTTTGTCAGGGAGATGGCCCGGATGCACCCGGAGATTGATTTTATCGGCATGGAGCGTTATGCCAGCGTGCTTATGAAAGCGCTGCAGGGGGTAGACCGGGACGGGGTGGATCGCCAGAACCTGCGTTTCCTGTGCATGGATGCAGCCGCGCTGACGGAGGTCTTTGGCCCCGGGGAGGTGGGGAAGATATACCTAAACTTCCCAGACCCATGGCCCAAGAAGCGACATGCCCACAGGCGGCTCACATCGGGTGCGTTCCTGGACAGGTTTGCGGCCGTGCTGGGCGCTGCGGGGGGGCTGGAACTCAAGACGGACAACCGTGAGCTGTTTGCGTTTTCATTGGAGAACCTGGGGGACAAGGGCTGGGAGATCGCCATGGTGACGGAAGATCTCCACGCATGGATGGATGGGCGCGGGGGCGGCCAAACAACCGGGTCGGGCGGCCGCTGGGCGGATGGGGGCACCTCAAGCCGGAACACGAAAGTCGGGGGGGCGGTCGGTGGCCGCAGGGCAGATGGGGGCACCTGTGAAAACGTCGAAACGGAATACGAAATAAAATTCGCGCGAAAAGGGAAACCCATATGCAAACTGGTTGCTTTTCCGCCAAAACTGCGTTAAAATATATCCCACATTGAGCCGAAGCATAAGGAGGTCGAGATGGCGAATATTTTCACGAGCGATACGTTCGATAGCGAAGTGATTGGGTCAAGCGTGCCGGTCCTGGTTGATTTCTATGCGGACTGGTGCATGCCATGCAAGATGATAGCCCCGCTGGTGGCCGCCCTGGAGGAGACCCACGGCGACAGGCTGAAGGTCGGCAAGGTCAATGTGGACCAGTCCAAGGACATCGCGGCCAAGTACCGCGTCATGTCCATCCCCACCATTATATTGTTCAAAGGCGGCGAGGCCCTGGAGCGCATCGTCGGTGCCGTCTCACAGTCGGAGCTGGACGCGGCGCTGGGGAAAGTGCTGTCGTAGGTTTATCGCTCCGGGAATTGCTTTGGGAATTTACTGTGAGCGAAAACTTCACAAAAGTGTTGACAAAACCAAAGGCATGGGATATGATATTCATCGTGCCTGTGACGAAGGGACCCTGACGGGGCTTCGGTCTAACGGGGCTTCGGTTCGGTGGTTCTTCGGTCCGACGGGGCTTCGGTCTGACGGGGCTTCGGCTTGAAAGGGCTTCGGATCGGCGGACTTTCGCGGCACGGTGGTATGCGCCTTTAGCTCAGTTGGTAGA
>JAISUG010000092.1 GCA_031272185.1 Lachnospiraceae bacterium | reverse complement strand
GGTTTTCAAAAGGGCCCCGAATGCGCTTGGACCGCATCCGGCACTGCGCCGATGTTGCTGAAAAAGGGCGCATTATTGGCGGTTTTTCCCCGCCCGGCGGGCATCTTCGCCCCACCTTGTCGCTCGCCCTGGTTTTTGACGGCAACTTTTGCAGTTTACCACACCTGCGGCATCCTGTCAACTACTTTTTAAAAAAAATTTTGAAAAGCAGCCGATGCACATCTCTCAATCCCACAGGCAAGCAAGTCCAAAAGCTGACAAAATCCGCCGACCCCAGAGGGCAGCGGATTTAATATAGCATTTCTTTCAAAACGTGTCAAGGCGTTTGAAACAAAAAAATATGAAAAAAATCAACCCTTGAAAACGGTCCGGACCGTCCACATCATCAGCATCGTGAAAACATTGTTGCGATACAGGAAATCCAGCCAGAGGCTTCGTTGGATCTGGCCTACGAGCAGCAGTTTACCATATGTCTCGGGGAAGACGGCTATCACAAAGAGGAAAATCCACAACACCAGCATCCCTTGGACGAACCCCAGCAGCGCCCCCGCGATATGGTTGAGGCCGGACAGCACCGGCAGCTTTGCGACCAAATCCAGCGATTTGAAGACGATTCGCACGATGACATATACTATTATATAAGTAAGTATAAACCCCGTCACATTCAGGAACATCATGATCAATGCGTCCACGAGGTAGTCCACGAACCTGTCCACGCCCAGGGATTGGTAGACCGTCTCCGTGTTGTTCTCCCACAAAGACTCTTTCATCTGGTCGGGCAGCTGGAGGCCATTGATCATCGTCTGCTGAAGCGGCGCCTGGTTCAAACCTTCCCCGCCGGGCAGCACCTCCTGGGCAGAAACATCCTGCAGCACCATTTCCTTGATCTGTTTCTCGATAAACCCATGAATCTGCGGGTTCTGTGCGACCGATTTGCTGATATGCGGGATCACCGCCCATACCAGCAGGATGGTGATGACCAGCGAAGTTATCCCCACCAACAAACGGATCACTCCCCTATAGTGCCCATAGATGGTGACGCCGAGCAAATATACCGCCACCACCAGCTGTAGCCAGTTCTGCTTTATAAATTCCATTTCCCGCTCCACCGGGAACACCCGGGTTCGAACCAAGGGCATCAATCCCAGAAATGCCCGTCTCTTAGAAGCAACAACCCAGCTTTATTGTATTGGCGAACGAACAACCGCTTCTTTTCCGCCTTGTCTGCAGCGGATTCAATGAGATCAACGGCGTTTTGGACGGTCAATGGGATCCCATCCTCCTCCATTACCTCCACCCGCTCTTCCAGGGAGCGCAAGCCCTTTTTGGTGATCTCGCAGTCAATGCTCGTGGCATATTCCCTGGCCTGCCGGAGGAAATCCCTGGCAGAAAGCAGTTGGTTGGCCGGGGGCGCCTGGATGGCGGGGGCGTCATATCCACCGCCCATCCCCACTTGCCCGTCGTCATACGCACCTGCGTAACCTTGGGCGCCATCATCTTCGTATTCTTCGTCGTATACCTCGTCATATTCTTCGCCGTACTCCTGGCCGTCGTCGTCGTCATATGCTTCTTGGTAGTCCTCGCGATGCCCCTCGCCGCCCGCAGGGCCGCTGTTGTCATCGTATACTTCGTCGTAATCCCGGCGATACCCCTCGCCGCCATCAGAGCTGCTGTTGTCATCGTATACTTCGTCATACTCTTCGCCGTATCCTGCGCTGTCTTCCTCATCGTAAGCCTGGGCATATCTTTCGCTGTGCGACGTCAAACCTATAGGCACCACCCCGCCGTTGTCCCCGAACCGGGCCCGCACTTCTCCCTGGATCCCATCAGACGGCGGTTCCGATACCGGGGCGGCACCAACCTGTTCGCCGCCATCGGTCTGCGCTTCTTCCGGTGCATGCACATCACCGTACCGTCCCTGCACACTGTCCCTTGGCGTTTCCTCCTGGGGCATTTCCTCATGGGGCATCTGCGTCAGATGCATTTGCGCTTGCGGCGTTTCCTCCGGCGGTGTTTGCGCTTGAGGCATTTCCTCCGGCGGAGTTTGCGCTTGCGGCATTTCCACCTGCGGCATCTGATCCTGGGGCGTTTGCACCTGCGGCATCTGATCCTGCGGCATCTGCACTTGCGGCGTTTCCTCCTGCGTCTCGGGAACCGTCCCTTTCGCCATTTTTTCTTCTGAATTCACATCGGCGCTTGGCGCCTTGCCCCCGTCGGCATCAACGTCAGGTGCGCCGACGACCGGCGCATCTTCCGGATTGGGCGGCAGTTCGAAAGGCTGGCGCAAAAATGACGAAGGCGATTCAAATGGATCCCCCCCAAAGGAGTCCACTATCCAAGGGAAATCCGCTTTCAGTCGGTACAGTTGCTTGCGGCAGTCGATCAATATGACCATCTGGGTGGGATCAATGCCCCGCACCCATTCGTCCAATGCCATGACTGTGTCTGCCGTCATCTCGCCCGCATGTTCCACGACCAGGCTCTTGCCCGCAAGCCTGTCAAGGCAGTTTTCCACCCCTTTCTTGCTAAGCTGGTACCCGCCGGTTTTGATGACCATCCGCTTCATGCGGGTTTTTTCCTGCCAGCATTTGAGCTGCCAGTTGGCCAATTCCGCCCAGTCGGGCTCACTGTCGGACTCAAGCAGGATCCGCCCTTCCTGAATGAGCGGCACATGTGCCTGGTCTGACTTATCGTCTGTTTCGCCGTAATCTTCGGTTGCTTCGTCGTCATCCTTAACATACCGGCGAACCAGGCGGTAATTCTCATTTTCGTGCCCATCCCCGTGGGATGCGCCGCTACCGGGGCCATGCGTTGTTTCGCCCATGTCCTGGCCCCCTGCCATGCCACGGGGCGCTGCCACACCCGGTGAGCCTGCCATATCATGAGGATCCGCCATACCCCGGGGATCCGCCATACCCGGTGGATCCGCCATCCCACGAGGATCCGCCACACCCCGGGGATCCGCCATACCCGGAGAGCCTTCCATGCCACGGGGACCTGACATCCCGGGATATCCCGTCATGCCCGCAGATCCTTCCATGCCACGGGGGTCTGACATCCCGCGAGATCCTTCCATGCCCGCAGATCCATGCATGCCGTAGGAATCCCCCATGCCCGCAGATCCATCCGCCTGGCTGGGGTCTGCCCCGTACTGTGGTCCCGCCATGCCATTGGCATCCGCCATGTCCCGCGTGGCGAAGTTGCCCGGACCGGGACCCTCCGGCCCTAGGCCCTCTGCCCCATATCCGACTGCTCCCGGCATGCCCGGACCGGGGCCATATTTGCCATTCCACGGGGCGGTGGGCCCATTTGCAAAACCTTCTGCACCCTGCCCCACGATCGGCCCCCTGGCGACGTCCGGTCCGGCATCCGGGCCTTGTGCCGTCCTAAATGGCCTCCCACCGTTGGTTATCATCTCCTGCAGATTGACCGTGCGGCTTGCGTTGTCCTGGAAGCCGTCGGTCTCTTCCTGTATCTGTACGGTGGCAGACTCGATGGGCCTGTTTTGGCTCTCCCCGGCCCCTCCCGGGGCGGGTGCATACCCCTCCCTGCGGACCTTCGTGGGCAGCCCCTGGCGTGCCTGGAAATCCCTTTCCACTTCCTGGAGCTTCTGTTCGTATTTTTCGCGGTTGTTCAGCAAATCCAGCTGGTACTGGGTCAGCGGCGCAAAACGCATCTTGATTTCCAGTGCTTTGCCCACGTATTCGCCGGCCCCGAACATCAATGCGATACGGTCGCACATCGTCACGCATTTTTCCGCCTGCCCCTCTTGGGCATAGATGTCCGCCAGCTCACACATCCATTTCTCGTCCAGCTCTTCTTTCAGGTATTTTTCCAATATCGGCGCAAGCTGGTGGTTGGATGCCCCCTTTTCTTTGAGGATCATATATTGCAGCAGGTACTTGCGGAAATCGTCCCCCGCCAGGTCGCAAAACTCCGTGTAGTACGCCTCCGCTTCCTGAATCCTGTTCACCTTCAGGGCAAGGATGGTCATTTTGTACAATAAATACCTGCCGCTGGGGTTGCGTTCGAAAGCGATCAGCAGCACTTCGATCGCTTCCTGGTACTCCCCGTTTTCCTCGTAGACATCCGCAACCGTCGTAAGCAGGCTGACGCTGCGCACCCGCCGCCAGTCGATGGAATCGGCTATCTTCGCGGCGGTCGCAAAATCATTTTGCCCGGACAGCTGCTTGATTTTCTCTACTTTAAGATTGAACTCATATTTGTCCATATGAAATCTCCCGTGTACCCGGCGCCGCCGGCTTTCCCAGTCCACCCCGATCGCCCCGGCACCCCCTGATACAAAACCATGGGGCTTCGCCTGATGGGCGATATGCTGTCATTTGTCTGTCGCATCCTGACCCGGAACATCGATCCCGGTCGCATGCCTTGCGGTCACATCTGTATGCCGTGCAGTCCTGGCTTCACCATGCGCAGTCACATCTGCATCCTGCCTTCCAACGCCCTGTGCAGCGTCAATTCGTCGATGTATTCCAAGTCGCCACCCACGGGTATCCCGCTTGCGATCCTGCTGACCTTCACCCCCAGCGGCTTCACCAGTTTGCTGATGTAGACGGAGGTGGCGTCCCCCTCGGCGCTGGTGTTGAGCGCGATGATGATTTCCTCCACTGCGTCGGTCACGCGCGCCACCAGCTCCTTCAGCTTGATGTCCCCGGGCCCTATGCCCAGCATGGGCGAAATGATGCCCTGGAGCACATGGTACACGCCCTCGTACTTGCCTGTCTTTTCGTAAGCGGCCAGATCCCTCGTGTTCTCCACCACCATGATGACCCTGTGGTTGCGGGCGGGGCTGGCGCATATGGGGCACAATGGCTGATCGGTCAATGTGCAGCAGCACTCGCAGGTCCTGGCCGTCTGCCTGGCCTTGATCAGTGCATCCGCCAGGCCCAAGGCCCTTTCCTGGGGCTGCTGTACCAAATAAAAAGCCAGCCGCTGTGCGGACTTGAGCCCGATCCCCGGCAGTTTCGCCAATTCCCCTATCAGGTTCCCGATGTCGCTGCTGAAATAATCCATTTACCCCCTAAAACGGAAGCCCCTGGCCCAGCCCCCCCAGTCCGCCCAATCCGCCCAGCCCGCCGGTGAGTTTGCCCATGGCTTCCTGGGTCGCTGTTTCCATCTGGCGCAGGGCTTCATTGGCCGCCGCCACGATCAGGTCCTGAAGCATTTCCACGTCGTCGGGATCCACCGCCTCCGGGGCCAGCTTCACGGACACGATCTCTTTCTTGCCCGACACCGTGACGCTCACCGCACCGCCCCCGGCAGAAGCGGTGTACTCCTTTTGTTCCAGGTCTTTTGTCGTCTCTTCCATCTGGCGCTGCATCCGCTGCGCCTGTTTCATCAGGTTCCCCATGTTACCGGGGATCCCTCCCTGGAATCCGCCTTTTTTTGCCATCAAGCCCCTCCAAGTCTATGGTGACATACGGCCCAACATCCGTAGCCGCCACTCTGTTTTGCGTAGCCGTCACACTGTTTTGCATGGCCGCCACCCTATCTTGCGTAGCTGTCACTCTATCTCACATAGCTGTCACTCTATCTCACATAGCTGTCGCACTATTTAGCATATCCGTCACTCCATTTCGATCTCCATGTGGATCTTTTCCCGCAAATCGGCCGCGGTCACGGCAGATTTGGACACTGTGCCGGCCCCGCCGCCACCGCCTTTTTGCCGCGCCCCGAATATGGCCTGCACGCCATAGTGGTTTCGTACATATGTGCTGATCTCGTCAAGGGTGCTTTGCCTGCTTCCGATTAGATACATGCCCGCATCAGCGAACACCACCGTCATCTTTCCTTCCCCTGATGCTTCCAATGTCGTCTCGCGAAGCGCCCGCTGAACCGAAGCCCCCAGGGCGCCGACAATCTTCCCCCACTCCTTTTGCAATAGTTGCAAGCCGCCGGTCCCCCCTTCCGGTGGGACCCTGCCCTCTGCCTCTCCTGCGTCTTCATGGGCAGGCCGGCCCATGTCAACGGCATCCGGTAGTTTCACCGCATCTGCCGTATCCGTGGCTTTCACTGCTTGGACAGCGTCCTTCGCCGGCTGGTTCACCCCGACGGGCGCATCCGGCATCGGCGATACCTCCCCATAGCATGTGTTTCTTTCCGGCATGGGCGCTGCCCTGTGCACAACCGTACCTGTGGGTGCCGCGCCACTGCGTGTCGCTGCAAACCCAGACCCTGCATCCGGTACTGTCCGGGAAGGAACGGCCCCATCCTGTACCGTCCGGGAAAGAACGGCCCCATCCTGCACCGTCCTGGAAGGGACGGCCCGCTCCAGCGCCTCGACCCGCTCCAAAAGCCCCTCAGGGCCATCGTCCATCTGCGGGCTGGTGAGCCTGATGAATGCCAGCTCGAACAGCACCCGCTTCTGCCCGGAAGTGCGCAGCTGGTTGGACAGCTCGGAAAACGTGCGTATATACCTAAACAGCCGGGGCTGTGGCACCAACCGCGCATCGGCCCTGACCTGCCTGGCATTTTCCTGGGACATGTCCAGCAAACTGTCCGTGCTGTCCGTGGCACTTACGATGAGGATGTTGCGCAGGTACCAGATGAAGTCCACCGCGAACTGCCCCAGGTCGCGCCCCGAAAGCACCACGTCCTCCACCAGGCGCATGCAGCCCGCCGTGTCGCGCCCCGCCAGGGCCCGGAAAAACTCACTGAACACCTGGGTATCCACGGCCCCCAGCACAGACAGGGCGGCGTCGTAGGTCAGCGTCTGCCCAAAATAAAACGCCGCGCACTGGTCCAGGAGGCTCAATGCATCACGCAGCGAGCCATCCGCCAGCTTGGCGATGTACGACAATGCCTTTTCGTCCACATCCAGCGATTCTTCCCCGGCGATTTTTCCCAAAAGCTCCACAATGGTGGGGATGGGGATCCTCTTGAAATCGTACCTCTGGCAACGGGACAGCACGGTGACCGGTATGCGGTGCGCTTCCGTGGTGGCCAGTATGAATATCACGTAGGATGGCGGTTCTTCCAATGTTTTCAGGAGCGCATTGAATGCGCCCGTGGACAGCATGTGCACCTCGTCGATGATGTAAACCCTGTATTTCCCCTGGGTGGGCGGGTAGGCGACCTGTTCCCTGATATCTCGGATGTTTTCCACGCCATTGTTCGATGCGGCGTCGATTTCCGCCACCTCAAAGGAGGCGCCGGCCGCAATCGCCTTGCAGGATGCACATTCGTTGCATGGGCTGCCGTCGACGGGGTGTTCGCAGTTCACCGCGCGGGCGAATATCTTCGCGATGCTGGTCTTGCCCGTGCCCCTGGTGCCGCAAAACAGGTAAGCGTGCCCGATCCGCCCCGATATGACTTGGTTTTTCAGTGTGCGGACCAATGGGTCCTGCCCTTTCACGTCCTCGAACTGGCTGGGCCGCCATTTCCTGTATAGTGCTGTATATGACATCCGGGAACCCCCAAACTAAACCCTGTTGCCGCCTTGCGCCCAAGCACCTGCACCCAACACCCACCTGCGCAAACCTGTGTCCATGCGCCCTGCCTCACTCGTCACCGAGGCAAAGCGCCTGCACCCAACACTCCCTCGCGCAAGCCTCCGACCATGCGCCCCGCCTCACTCGTCACCGAAGCTGATCCCCACCATCTTGGCTTCCTTTATGAGCTGGCTCTTGGGATCCACTGTCTTGAGTTTGCCGGCTATCTCGCCAAGGGGCACATGGGCGATATCGCCGGAGGTCACGCACACCATGCAGCCGTAGGTCTTTTGTTTGATGAGGCCGGCCGCATACGCACCCAGCCTGGTGGCGACCACCCGGTCGTATGGGCAAGGCGCGCCGCCCCTCTGGGTATGCCCCGGCACCGTGACACGCACTTCATGCCCGGTCAGCTCCGTGATCTGCGCACCCAGCTCGTATGCCACAGACGGGTAGACCACCGCCGCATTCTTCTTTTCCTTGAGCCCCTTTTTGGAGAGGCTGGCTTCCTCAGCGGATATGGCCCCCTCCGCCACCGCCAATATGGAAAACCGCTTCCCTTGCTGGGTGCGTTCGTTGATGGCGCGCACCACATTGTCGATATGATATGGGATCTCCGGGATCAGGATTATGTCCGCCCCGCCGGCGATCCCCGCATGCACCGTGAGCCAACCGGCCTTGTGCCCCATGACCTCCACGATGAACACCCGCCCATGGGACGCCGCCGTGGTATGGATGCCGTCAATGGCATTGGTGGCCACATCCACCGCGCTCTGGAACCCGAACGTCATGTCCGTCCCCCAGAGGTCATTGTCAATGGTCTTGGGCAGGGAGACGATGTTCAGCCCCTCCCGGGACAGCAGGTTCGCCGTCTTCTGGCTGCCGTTGCCGCCGAGTATGACCAAGCACGAAAGCCCCAGTTTGTGGTATGTCACTTTCATGGCCTCGACCCTGTCAAAGCCATCCTCGTCGTGTACTTTCATCAGTTTGAAGGGTTGCCTGGAAGTACCCAGAATCGTGCCGCCGATGGTCAGGATGCCGGAAAAATCCGACGGCTTCATCAGCCTGAACTGCCCATGGATGAGGCCCTTGTACCCGTCTTCAAAGCCGATCAATTCCAGATTGTCGTAAATGCGGTAGAGGGATTTGGCGACACCCCGCAATGTGGCGTTCAAACTCTGGCAATCCCCTCCGCTGGTCAAAAGCCCGATCCTCGTCACGCCGCAGCCCTCGCTCCTATTATTATGATGCCTGTGAATACACGGGTTGCTATGTCCCGTGTATTTTCAAATACGGGTTGCTACGCTCTTTAAGCTCCCGCAACCCTCTGGTCAAGCATAGCTTGGCCATGAACACATCGGAATCCGCCCTATCGGGCCGCTTCCTCATGTTTGGGCGGTCCGTAACCTCATGCGTTTTCATGCGAGCATGAAACGCATGACCTTACGTCCCGTGTATTTTCATATCCGTGCGTCTCGCTAAAGCGAACGCGGTTGAAACTCACACTTTATAAATATCCGTGCGTCTCGCTTTGTATGCTTTGCCCCAGGCGTTACCGCTACAGCCTGCTCGGCCGAGGCGCCCTCGCGGCACACAGAAATTTCCGCTTAGTGCTGCTGCATTCCTGCCCTGACACGGTTCACGGAGTTCTGTTGCGCAAGACCCCAACGTCAACGCCACTTGTAACGGGCTGACCCCACAACAAAGCATCCGAGGCGAGACATCACCCCTGCTGTAGCGGATTGCAGGTACAGGGCACCGCTATCTCCCCGGCTGCACGGAAGCTTTATGGCAGATGAAAATGGTTCGCAGTCCCCCGCAGGCCCTATCCCCTTGCAGGAAACCACAAACCATAGTATATCGTGTTCCCGCCCCCTTGTCAAGGACGTAGAAATATTCATTTTGGCAAATCGGGCGCCGTGTAGGCCCCGCCCCATCATTTCATCCCCTGAAATTTGCCAAAACCACGGAGCTGTTGGGTTCCAGATCGATTTCCAATTCCCCGCCCCGCACCGTGAACATGGCCGCCCCCACGTTGTACCCGTTTGCCGTGGTCAGCATGTGGCGGGTAAATGTCGTAGCGTCCACGGCGCCCAGTTTCCACACGGGCAGGCGGCAGTTGCGGGGTTCTTTGGAAATGTTCACCGCCACCGCGCACAGGCTGTCGCCGTGTGAGCGCCCGTATGCAACCAGGCCCCCCCCGGCATCCAGGCGGTGGACCGACCCCAGGCGCAGCGCGGGCACTTCCCGGTGCAACGCGATCATGTACTTGTGGAATTCCAGCAGTTCCAGGTCCTCCCCGCCCCAAGGGTATGTGCGCCGGCTGTCCGGGTCGGTGAACCCGCAAAGCCCCACCTCGTCGCCGTAGTACACCGCGGGGGCGCCCGGCCAAGTCATAAGCATCACCACCCCCGCACGGAAAGCGCCGTAGTCCAACCCCTCGCCTGCCGCCTCCGCGCCCAGCGTAGACAGCCGCCCCACCTTGTGGTTGGTGCGTGTCAGGAACCTGCTGTGGTCGTGGTTGGACAGCTCGTTCATGGCGCTAAGCAACGATGGCGTCTGCATCCTGGACATATGGTACGCCATGGAGGCGAAAAATGTCTCCCCGTCCCCCAAAAGGGCAGGGTTGTACTCGTCGCTGTGCTTTTCCATCCCCGTCAGGAACCAGGTGACGGGCTCCATGAACGCATCATAGTTCATAACGCAGTCCCATTGGTCCCCCTGCAGCCAGTCGGACGGGTCGCCGTAGTGCTCCGCCACGATGAGGGCGTCCGGGTTTGCCCCTTTCACCGCCTTGCGGAACTCCTTCCAGAACAGATGGTTGAATTCGCTGCTGCTTCCCAGGTCCGCCGCCACGTCCAGCCGCCACCCGTCGCAGTTGTAGGGGGGCGACACCCATTTCCTGGCGATCCCCAGTATCTCCCGGCGCAGCGGCGCCGATTCCTCGTAGTTGAGTTTCGGCAGCGTCGCATGGCCCCACCAGCCCTCATACCGGCTGTTTTTCGGCCAGTCCCCGCTGTTGTCGAACCTGAAATATGAGGTGTAAGGGCTTTCCTCGCACAGGTAGGCCCCCGGGGGGTACCCCCCCAGCATACGGTATATGCCCTCCCGGTCCATCCATTTGTTGAATGAACCGCAGTGGTTGAACACGCCGTCGATGATCACACGCATGCCCCGCCGGTGTATCTCGTCCACCAGCCGCACGAAAAGCGCATTGCTGGCATCCAGGTTTTCCCCGCCCGCCGTTCGCTGGGCATACCGCACGTCGCCCACCGGCAGTCCCGGACCGCCCGCTGTCGCCTTCTCGCCGCCGTGTCCTGCGTCGCCGCTCCCTGCGCCATGGCCACCCGTGCCACCATTCCCTTCGCCATAGCCACCCGTACCACCATTCCCCGCGTCATGGCTTCCCGTGCCACCATTCCCTTCGCTGCCGCTCCCCGCAGGGCCATTCCCTGCGTCATGGCCACCCGTACCACCATTCCCCGCGTCATGGCTTCCCGCGGCATCGATCGCTGTACCAAGGCCCCCCGCACCGATTTCCCCGTCCGCCGGGATCGCCCCGAAATGTGGGTCGATGTGGTCGTAGTCCTGGCAGTCGTACTTGTGGTTGGAGGGCGACACGAACAAGGGGTTGAAATAAATGGCCTCCACCCCCAGCTGCTCCAAATAGTCGAGTTTTTTCCCCACGCCAGCCAGATCCCCGCCATAGAAGCACCCCACATCCAAGTTTTCCGGGGGTTTTTTCCAGTCCGTGACCCTTTGCACCGGGCTGCCGATATAGATGTATTCCCCCGTAAGCACGTCATTGCCCGTGTCCCCATTGCAGAACCTGTCCACGAAAATCTGATACATCACCGCTCCCTTGGACCAGGCCGGCGTGGAAAAACCGGGCGTGACGCAAAACTCGAACCCTTCCCTGGGCTCCGGGGAAACACCCATCCGGTCAAAATGCACCGTCTCATCGTCAGTTCTTACCATAAAATGGTATCGCACCTGTCGGTGGGACAGCTGCACCCGGCATTCATAATAGTCAAACAACGCATCCGAGCGCACCTTTTGCATCTCGGTGGGGTGGCCTGGGCCCCGGGAAGAGTCAAGCCCGTCTACATTGTCCCCGCCATCCGGTGCGCCGCCGCCTTGCCCCCCATCCTGTACGCCACGTGAGCCGCCGCCCTGCCCCCCATCCTGTACGCCACCATTCTGTACGCCACCATCGTGTGAGCCGCCGCCCTGCCCGTCCACCTCGCTGCCCCGTCCGCTCTCCTCGCCACCCTGCCCGGAAGCATCCGCAGGCCAGGGCGCATCTGCCCGGCCGACCGCGGCCTCCCCAAGGTCCACAGGATCCTCCAGGATACAAAAAACACGCACCGCGTCCCCTGTGGCCACGCGAAAACGCAGTGCGCAGACATCGCCTACCCCCGGTTCCGCCGGGTGGCGGTAATCTTCGGTTTCATCGCAAAAAAGGGCCTCTGTGTTGATACGCTTCCCCCCTCAACCTGCGATTTTCAACAGTGCGTCCTCCAGCGCGGCCGCCTTTTCCCTGGCATCCTCCAGGGAAACGCCTTTCACGCCGTAGTAGAACTTGATCTTCGGTTCCGTGCCGCTGGGCCGCACGCACACCCAGGCATCGTCCGTCAGCTCGTAGTAGAGCACGTTGGACGCGGGCAATCCCGTGGGGGTCTGCGCCGGTGCTGCCCCCCCCGAATCCGGACCGTTCCCGGCGTGGGTCACCCATCCGGTCTGGTAGTCGCGCACCGCATGGGTCCGGTATGTACCTATGGTCCAGGGGGTGTCCCGGCGCAGGGATTCCATGATCTTTTGGATCTTGGCTACGCCTTCGATGCCGCCCGCGGTGATGGACTTCACCCCATCCAGGTAGTACCCATACTTCTCGTAAATGGCCAGCATGGCATCCCACAGGGTCATCCCCTTGGTTTTATAGTATGCCGCCGCCTCGCAGAGGGCGGCTGTGGCGGATATCGCATCTTTGTCCCTGGCATACGTCCCGATGAGGCACCCGTAGCTCTCCTCCAAGCCGAACATATAGTGCCCTTTGCCCGTCTGCTCCTCTTTGAGGATCTGCTGCCCGATGTATTTGAACCCGGTCAGCACCTCCACCAGCTCCGCCCCGTAGCTTCGGGCGATGGCATCCACCAGGTTCGTGGTCACGATGGACTTGACCACCTGGGCGTCGGGGGGGATCTGCCCCCTTTCCTTTTTTTGGCTCAGGACATATTCGCACAGCAACGACCCGGACATGTTCCCGGTGAGGGGGATAAAGGTCGCCCCTGCGCCAGTCGGACCGCTGGTGGCGCCGCTTCCCGGGGCGCCCTTGCCCGCCCCGGCATCAGTTGAACCGCCGGTGGCGCCGCTTCCCGGGGCGCCCTTGCCCGCCGCCGTGGATTTGACATACACGCCCAGCCGGTCGGCATCCGGGTCTGTGGCCAGCACCAGGTCCGCAGCCTTTTCCTTGGCCAGCGCCAGCCCCAGCTCAAACGCCTCCTCCGCTTCCGGGTTCGGGTAGCTCACCGTGGGGAAATCCCCGTCGGGGAGTTCCTGCTGGGGGACCACATACACGTGGGTGAACCCGATTTCCTTCAATACTCTCCTGGCCGGGATGTTCCCGGTGCCATGGAGCGGCGTATAGACGATGGAAATCTGATCCTGCATGGCATCTATCGCGCCCTGGTTGAGTACCTGCGCTTTCACGCAGGCGATATATTTGTCGTCTATCTCTTTCCCGATGGTTTCCAAAAGCCCTTCGGCCCTGGCCTGCGCCTCAGGCATGGTTTTCACCGCAGACAGGTCCTGTATGGCCAGCACACGGGCCGTCACCCCCGTGTCATGGGGCGGGGTGAACTGTGCACCGTCCTCCCAGTAGACTTTGTAGCCGTTGTATTCCGGCGGGTTGTGGCTGGCGGTGATATTGATCCCAGCCATGCAGTGCAGTTCCCGCACCGCAAAGGACAGTTCCGGCGTGGGGCGCAGCGACTCGAACAGATATGCCTTTATCCCGTTGGCGCACAGGGTCAGCGCCGCTTCTTTGGCAAATTCCGGCGACATGTGCCTGGAATCAAATGCGATGGCGACGCCGGGGCGTCCGTCGGCGCCACATGCACCGCCACCGTGTCCGCCGGCTTTGGCTCCCCCGCCGCCCGATTCACCCGGCGCCAAGGTGCGGCCTTGCCCCTCCCCTTGCCTTGCGCCCCATTGTTCCAATATATAGTAGGCCAGCCCCTGGGTCGCCCGGCGCACCACATACACGTTCATGCGGTTGATGCCTGCGCCGATGATCCCCCGCAGCCCCGCCGTGCCGAACTCCAGATCCGTATAAAACCGCTCCTTTATCTCCTGCTCGTCCCCTGCGATGGCCCGCAGCTCCACTTTTGTAGCCTCGTCGAAATATGGGTTGTCCAGCCACTCCCTGTAAATCGCCATGTAGTCCTTCATGCATACCCCCTTCCTGTCGCCGTGCCACTCCATATCAATGCGACTGTCCCGTGACCAAAAACCGCCGCTTTATCTCCGCTAATGACTATACTGCCCAAACCTGTCGATATGCTGCCAATAACCCCGCAAACCCCCGCATTACCTGTCCACAGTCAGTCCCCGCCAAGGATTGCCAGCGCGCGCCTTTCCAGCGCATCCTTTGTGTTTCGCGCCGGGTCTTCCCATACCCACACCAGCAATGTGTTCAGTGCCTGGCCCATGGCTTTGCCCGGCACGAACCCTATGCGTCCCAGGTCCGAACCGTCGATGGCCAAGTCCTTTAAGTACAGACAGTCCCCGGCCGCGCGGATGTCTTTGGTCAGGGAACGTATTCTTTGTATTCCGACGTATTCCTGCCCTGCCCCGCTCACTCCGCCGTGACTTATCACCGCACCGGGCTGCATTTCAGACCACGCATCGGCCCTTGTCACGGCGCTGTCCGACTTTGCGTCCACCCGGCTGCCCTTCTCCAGCGCCTCCCTGAAGTCCAGCAGCGCATCCCACTCATGGGGGCGCATCGCGGCCATCATCCGCCGCAGGGCTGGTTTTTCTTCCGGCAGCGGCGCAGACTGGTAGAGCAGCAGCAGTTTGACCATATGTATGGTGTCGGTGTCCATCCGCAGTTGGCGCAAGATGGATTCCCCCTCTTTCGGGGAAATGCCGGCGAAAAGTGCCCCATAGCGGGTGCATTTGTCGGGCGGAAAATCCTTCAATCGAACATACGCCGATACGCCGGCATACCCCGCCCCGGTGCCATCCTCCGTTCCGGCGGCAGCCTCCGTGTCGGGGTACGCTTCCACCCTGCCGGACTTGGCTGCGCTTGCACCCCATCCGGCAGCCGCCGGAAGCTGCGCGAATCCCTCTGTCATATATTCGGCCAGCCCCAGCTCCCACAAAAGCGCCGCGCGATCCGGGTGCGCCGAAAGCAGCAGCTTGGTCAGTTCAGCCTGTATGCGCTCCTTGCTCACCGCCGTCAGGTTTGTGGCAAGCGCCCGCACCCCGTCCCGGGTGCCGCCATCGATGGAAAACCCCAGCTGGGCGCTGAACCTCACGGCCCGGAGCATACGCAGCGCATCCTCGCCGAACCGGTCCCTGGCCCCACCCACGCACCGAATCACACGCCTATGCAAATCATCCATGCCGCCGAATGCGTCCACCAGGCCCACATCCGGGTGGTATGCCATGGCGTTGATGGTGAAATCCCTTCTTTTCAGGTCCTGTGTCAAGTCCCCGGTGAACGTCACCTCGCTGGGGTGGCGGCCGTCCAGGTATGCGCCGTCCATGCGGTATGTGGTGACTTCGTATCCCACCTTCCCCCGCATGATCGTCACGGTGCCGTGTTTAAGCCCCGTGTCCAATGTCCGCCCGAACACCGACTTGACTTCCTGGGGCTTTGCAGACGTGGTCACGTCCCAGTCCTGGGGGGTGGACCCCAGCAAGCTGTCCCGGACGCACCCGCCCACCACGAAAGACTCAAAACCCGCGCGGTCGAGGCGCCGCATGATGCCCAGCGCATCCGGCGGGATGGTGATGCGGACGTCCGGGTGGGCATACGCCGCATATTTGCCAACCCACGTGCGCACCGCACTGATGCCATCTGTCACTCTTTCGCCTCCAGCCCCCATAGTGCTTTCCCCACGGCATCCGGAAACAGCACAGGGACGGGGGCACTCTTTCGCCTCCAGCCCCCATAGTGCCTTCCCCTAGCGACACATGCGTGCCGGACCTGCCCTAATATGCCTTCCCCCATATCACCATCTTCTGCGCTTTCTTGCCGCAGCACACGCAGGTGTCGGACAAATGCCCTGCCTCAAATGGGATGCACCGGGACGTGGCCCCTGTTTCTTCCTTTATCTTTTCCTCGCAGAGCGCGCTACCGCACCACATGGCCTTCACGAATCCGGGTCTGTCTGCCACGAGGTTGGAAAACGTGCCCCAGTCCGTTGCTTCATATATATGTGATTCCAGGTGGGCCCTCGCCCTGTCAAACATGTCTTTCTGGATGTCTTCCAAAAGCCCCGCCACGGTGTCCGCCAGGCAGTCCAGCCCGGCAGCTGACTTGGCATGGTCGTCCCGGCGCACCAGCATGGCCTGCCCCGCCGCGATGTCCTTGGGTCCCAGCTCGACGCGCAGGGGCACCCCGCGCATCTCGTGCTCGGCGAATTTCCAGCCGGGGCTTTTGTCCGTGTCGTCCAGCTTCACCCGGATCCCCTTGCGCTCCAATGCGTCCTTTATCCGCGCCGCCTCTTCCAGGACCCCCTCTTTCTTTTGCTGGATCGGCACCACAACCACCTGGGTGGGGGCCACCCTGGGCGGCAGCACCAGCCCGCTGTCATCCCCGTGCACCATGATGATGGCGCCGATGATGCGGGTGGACAGGCCCCATGAAGTCTGGTGCACATGCTTGAGCGTGTTGTCCTTGTCCGTGAACTGTATCCCGAACGCCCGGGCGAACCCATCCCCGAAGTTGTGGCTGGTGCCCGACTGCAGGGCCTTGCCGTCGTGCATCATGGCCTCGATGGTATACGTTTCCAATGCCCCCGCGAACTTTTCCTTGTCGGTTTTTTGCCCCCGCACCACCGGGATGGCCAGGAACTCCTCCACGAAGTCCCCATACACGTTCAGCATGAGGATCGTCCGCTCCTGGGCCCCTGCGGCGTCCCCATGGGCGGTATGCCCCTCCTGCCACAAAAATTCCCTGGAGCGCAGGAAAGGCCTGGTGGTCTTCTCCCAGCGCACCACGGAACACCATTGGTTGTACAGGCGGGGCAGGTCCCGGTAGGACTGTATGTCCCTGGCGTAAAAGTCGCAAAACAGGGTCTCCGAAGTGGGGCGCACGCACATGCGCTCTTCCAGCGGTTCCAGGCCGCCCTGGGTCACCCAGGCCACCTCGGGCGCAAACCCCTCCACATGGTCTTTTTCTTTCTGCAGCAGGCTTTCAGGGATGAAGAGCGGCATATAGACGTTTAGCACGCCCGTCGCCTTGAAACGGGCATCCAGCTCTTTCTGGACATTCTCCCACAGCGCATACCCGGCGGGCTTGATCACCATGCAGCCCTTCACCCCGCTGTAGTCCACCAGTTCCGCCTTTTTCACCACGTCGGTGTACCACTGGGCGAAATCCTCGTCCATGGACGTGATCGCCTCCACCAACTTCTTGTCCTGATCCGTTTTCGACATACCCGCTGCCTTTCCGTTATCTTTCCTGTGGGCAAGCGCAGACATGCAAACACATATGCGCAAGCACATCTGCAAAACCGCAAGCACACAACCGCGGCACCTTGCACCCCGCCACAACCCATGCCCTTTCACAATAAATCGAATATAAGCCAAAGACCCCGCTTTGTCAAGGGGAATCCGTCCGGCCCCTTAGGGGGGCAACCAATCCACAGGTTTGGATCATTGAGAGGAGTCAAATATTTGTCTTGACAACCCGCCCTTAATGCGCAACAATATGTCCAGTAGTTTGTCTTTGTTTGCTGTGCCGTTATAGAACCAAAGGGATAACAAATATGGGAATGGAATCAAAAAGCCCCAGATCCTGTTGGAGGATGCCTTCGGGGACAGCCATCCCGGCAGTGTGCATCTGTCGGGGCTGATGGATCAGGCGGCGAACGGCGTGTTTGAGAGGGGGGGACACCCCGCCAGGTACCATACCACGGATATATGCGACGGCTGTGCCCAAGGGCATGACGGGATGAATTACATCCTGGCATCCAGGGAGGCCATCTGCGACATGATCGAGATTCATGGTTCGGTGTACCCCTGGGACGGGATGATTCTCTGTGCTTCCTGCGACAAGTCCGTGCCGGCCCAGCTGAAGGCGGCAGCCAGGCTGAATATCCCCACGGTGTTCGTACCGGGGGGGAGTATGAGGAACGGGCCGTGGATGACCACCTCTTTGGTGGCCGGGGACATCTCCCTGCGGCAGAAACGGGCAGGGGAGATAACACCCCGGGAGATCCGGGATTATAAATTAACCGGCTGCCCCTCCCCGGGGGCCTGTACGTTTCTGGGGACAGCCAGCACCATGCAGTGCATGGCAGAGGCGCTTGGGATACCTGATACAAAGGGCCGTGCAGACGCTGCTGGCAGAAATGGCGGATGACCAGGGCACCATGGAAGTTGCGATAGGGGGAAAGCCGTTTACCGTCCAGTACATACAGTCCAAGGCCCTCAAATGGAAGTATATATCGGTTATTCCCACAGGGTATATCGTGAAAAGCGTCAACCAGATCAGGAATGTCAAATTCACACTGATCAACGGCATCATTGACTATGTATACAAGGAAAACCAGGCGCTCCAGGACAATTTCGAAAAAAGCCGGTCCATGCTCCAGGACAAATACATATACGATATCATCAACGGGAGGATCGGTGCGGAATTTGAAAGCGCCGGCCTGGACATCGGTGTGGAACTGCCATATGACAATTATCAGGTGATCATTTACGAGATAGGGGAGGAAACCCCCAGCAACCTGAAAAAATACAAAAAACCCTACGACGAGGATAAGATGAAGCTGGACGAAATCGCCGCACAGACTTTGGGCCAGCGGTGCAAATGCTTCTTCCTGGAAAAGGATGAGCGGCCTGTCGGATCCTTTCAGGAATTCCAAACGCCGCAAACAGTAACCCCGTGCAATAAAATGAGCCCTAGCAAACCTTCCGGTCTGTTAGGGCTTCTTTTAGTAGATCCACAATTCTTTTCGCTTTAGTATGAGCTATCTTTCGTAGTTTTCAGCACTGGTGTATGCTGTCATCGGTACTTCGGCCGGTTTAGTCTGGCGTCCACACTCTTCTGAAAGTATCTGCCGACACAAGACGGCTGTTCTTCAGTGGCTTGTGTTGCGCTTTGGTCTTTTCGGAGTTCTTTGGTACCTTGCGGATCTTCCTCACGTACCGCTACAGTATATACAATAATTCGTATTTCGTCAAGTCTTTTTGTCTGAATGGCTCATATTTTGTCGTAAAAAATGTTGCACCTTGTCGAATTATGGGGAAAAGGTGCGTTTATTGGCCGCCGATTTGTCGAGTTTGGGCGCATTTTGCGGGTTCGGGACTCTTTCCCCTTCCATCACATTGCTCCACCAACTTAACGATGCGCATTCGACATCAGACGCAACTTGCGCAAGGTTTCGTCGGCGGAGCCATACCATAGATCCCCGGAGCGTACCCTACTTCCTCACCGGCACCTGCACCTCGGTGAGCCAGTCCGCCTCGCTCTCGCAGTTCCAGATGCCATCGATGTAGCGGTCCCTGGGCGGCCCGGCCACCTCGTAGCCATTGGCGCCCACCCAGCGGAACAGCGCGGCGTATGCCCTTCCCAGCGTCTCGTAGCTGCCCTTGTGCAGCGCGCTTGCGACGGTGACGGCGGGCATATCCTTGAAGACGATCTCGCCGAAGGCGGGCATCCCGCTCCCCCCGTCGCCCGCCCCATCTGCGCCGGCGCCAGCCCCACCAATCCCATATGCTCCGGCCCCGTTTGCACCGGCCCCGTCCGCGTCGGCTTTTGTCCCGTCCGCGCCGGCCTTTGTCCCGTCCTTTGCCCCGGCATCGGCTGATGCGCCGCCGGAAACCGCACCCGACGCCCGCTTCCCTTTCACCGCCACAGTCTGGCACATCTCCACCTCGATGTCCGTGTCCTTTCGCTGCCCGTCCCGGTACACCACGAAGCAGCAGTCCGGCTCCGCGCACACCGTGCCGGGGTACTCCTCGGCCACCCTCTGGCCCATCGCGGGCATCACTTCCATGAGGTCATTGTAAGCGCCCAGCGTCGCCTGTGCGCTGAAAACCGTGCAGTGTTCCAATTCCTTGACCACCACTTTGTACTCTTCCATAAATCCCTCCTCTTTTCCTGAAATGTAGTCAGATAATCTGGAAAGCCGGTCTGCCACCGCCGCCCGCTCCGCCTCCAGGCTGGCCAGCCGCCGCCCCAGTATCGACCCCGCGTCCCGGCCGTGGACGATGTCGTCGATCTCCGGGATGGAAAACCCCATCTGCCGCAGGGAGATGATTTCCTGCAGCGCGAACAGCTGGGCGGTTTCATAGTAGCGGTACCCTGTCTCCCCGTCCACATATGCGGGGGACAGGATGCCCACCTCGTCATAATGCCGCAGCGTCTTGATGGTGGTCATGCCCAGTTTGGAAAACAGCCCGATACGATACATGGCGACCTCCTTTCCACACCATCCTACATCCTCCCCCAAGGGGAGAGTCAAGAGGGAATTTGGAAAAATTCAAAAATATTTTTATGTTCTTTGTCCGGGGTTTCGCCACCCCATTCGTTCGACATCGCCGAACAAAACACCCATGCGGAATCTTTGTGCGGCACCGTGCCAATTTATGGCAAAACGCCCCCTCATCCACCAGCATACCACCGCCCCTCGGGGGGTGTCAAGGGCATAAACCGCCACCGTCCAGCCACAACATTTTGGGTTCCCTTGAAAAATTTCACTAAATGTAGAGTTTATTGTTAAATGTTGACTGTGTTTGCAACTTTTTCGGGGCATTTCAACAAAATTCTTGCAAAAACGATCAAAGTCTGTTACAATGACTCTCACCCGGCACTTGGCGGAGGGGGTCCGCCTAAAGGAATGTGCGCCTAATATGTGCCAGAATCTTTATGTATGCATTACATACATCCGTGCTTGCGGCAATACAGTAGCGTTTGTTTGTGTACTTGTAAGCTATCGACACCCTCTGGGCACCCAAATGCGATTCAATCCGTGAACACCGACAAAACAGCCCACAGATTGGGGGAAGGACTGAATTTATGAAGAACTGGAAAATCACCAAATTTGTTCAAGCGACCCTGCTCACGGCCATGCTGACCATGCTGGCCACCAATGTGGCATGGGCCGGCGTCGTCAAGAAAAACGCCAATGCCGACAACACCGATGCCGTCACCGGCCCCGGCGTGGTGCAGGAAGCCCCTTCGGAAGTGAATGAGGCGACGGAGACTGCAAACGACGTCACCACCGGCATCATCCTAAGTTTCGACCCGACGGCCGCAGCCACGGTCGCAGCCACGGCGGAAGCTGCCCAGGTTGCCCCGGAAACGGCCCAGACCACCGCAGAGCCAACGGAAACCACCCAGGCCCAGGCCGCCCCCGAGGAAATCTCCGACTTCGCGGATACGGTAGTCCCCCCAGAGGATTCTACAGCGCAGGCCCTGACCGCCGAACCGGCGTCAGCTGACGAAACCGTCGCGCCCACATCAGACGATACCACCGAAACAACCGGCGCCCCTGCATATGACACAGCGGGGCCCGACCCCTATGCCGATGAAACATTCGAAGAATACCAGGCCCGCATGGAAACCGGCGGCTATGCCGACGAAACCCTGACTGCGGCCGACCTGCTCAAACCCCTTGACATCGCCCCCGGCGTGACCTACGGCGGCGTCAAACAACCCAAAAAAGAAATCGTCCCGGTCTGGGAGCGCCCGGACACGCTGGACATCACGGTCTACGATGACGGGACATTTATCATAGAAAACGCCGGGATCGCTTTCGACGAAGACGAAGACGAGACCGAGACAGACAAAGCCGACATCACGATCCAGAGGACTTCCCGCGCCCTGCCCGCCGACAAAAACCTCGGGCTGCCCGTGTGCGTCTTCGTGAAGGAGATCCGTATCCGGGCGAAAGAGGAGACCTATGCATCCATCGGCCTGCAATCTTCCATTTTCCCCTCTGACGCCGAGGATGGGGGTGCATATTTCCTGGTGTACGACGAGGTGGAGAAGGCATTCATAAACGGTTGCACCGTGTATGACGGCGGCCCCGGCGAGGTCGTGGTGGAAACCGGCGTGAAACTGCGCGAGGGTTCCAACCGGTTCACCCTGTATTTCGGCAGGGACACTTCCTATTCGCTCAATGCGCTTTTGATTGACGACGTGGTGACGGACTACCTGGAGCTGATTTGGTGACGGGATTTGGCGACAAGGCAGACGAGGGGCATATGAGGCTTTCCGGCAAAAAACAAGGCGGCGATGTTTCCCCCGCAAGGGGCGGCTTTGCCGCCTTTTGCGTTGTTTGTTTCGCCGCCCGCCTGCCTCATACATATAGGCACGCCCTCTCCGTTTTATTGCCTAGGTTCGTGGCATCCATCCGCCGCACGACATTTCGCAGGGCAGCGCGTAGACTTGTCATGGCCTGTGTGTGCTTGACCCTGTTTCTGTCAGGTTGCGGCCTGCCTCCGGGTGAGGGCCAAGGGCATACATCAGCAAAAAAGGGCCAGACGACGGCCCCCACAGTTGTGGTGCCTGATGGCCAGGGCAGCCCCGGATCCGACAGCCACGGCACAACCGACGAAAGCGATTCGCGTTCAGATGCCGACCAAGACAGCCTCACCTCGGGCGAAACCCAGCCTGCCGGGGGAACAGCCAAGGAGGGCGCCGTCCCGGCCCCCTCAGATAAACCTATCCGGGACATATCCCCGGCCAAAGCCGCATTTGACGAACTATGCGACGATTTCCTGCGCAAGCAGATGTCCGGATCCACCATCAATTTGCATTTCTCCCTCCGATACCCAGAGCGTTTCGGCATCAGCGTGGGCGGCGAGGGTTTCCCCATCACCTTCGGTGAGTATTCATTGGAAGAAATGCGTCGCGACTTGGATGACTACCGCGCCATGCGTGAACGCCTGGACGCCATACCCCCAGGTGACCTGTCCGATGACGACCGGCTGGCTTATGAGATCTTTGCGGTGAACCTGGACAATGCGCTGGCCCTGGAAGGGTTTGAACTCTACGAAAACACGCTGGGGCCCACCATTGGCCTTCAGGCGCAGCTGCCCATCCTTTTGGCCGAGTACGCATTTTACGATAGGCAAGACATCGATCATTACATCGCGCTGGTGGGGGAAATAGACGACCTGTATGCGCAAATCCTGGAGATGGAGAAACTCAAGGCCCAGCAGGGGCTTTTTATGTCTGACGGCAGCGTCGACCTGGTCATCGCCTCATGCATGGACTACCTGACAGACCCCGAAGACAGTATCCTGGTGCAGACGTTCCCCCAGCGCCTGGACCAAATCCCTGGCCTCACCCCATCGGAGCGGGGGGAATACGAAAAACGCAACCTCCAGGCGGTGACAGATTCGTTCCTGCCGGCATACCGTACCCTGGCCGACGGCCTTGCGCAGCTGAAAGGCAGCGGCACAAACGACGGCGGCGTCTGCCTTTTTGCGGACGGGAAAGCGTACTACGAGAAACTGCTGGCGGATGACATCGCGCCCTCGTACAAAACAGTGGATGACTTGAAGGCGGCCATAGAGGAAAAGATGGGGGAAGACGCCCGGATGATCTCCGAACTGTTGGGCAACAACCCCGACTTGGCCGATGAGTGGGACAGTTACGCATTTTCGACTACGGACCCGATGGAAATCCTGGACACGCTCCGGGAGCAGGCCGCCGGGGATTTCCCTCCTTTGCCCGAATGCAACTACACGGTCAAATACGTGCCCGAGGCGCTGCGCAACGTACTCAGCCCCGCATTCTACCTGACCCCTCCCATCGACTTCGCAGAGTCGAACACCATCTACATAAACAGCAACCCGCCGGACACAAGGACGGACGGTGACGGTGACGGCGACGGGGCAGCGGGCGATGGCAGCCACAACGGGGAAAGCGGCGCCCCTAGTGCCGGGGAAAGCACCGACACGGACAGCGACCTTTTCGTCACCCTGGCACATGAGGGCTATCCGGGCCACTTGCTGCAGACCGTGTATTTTTTCCAAAGCACCGACTCTACGCTCCGGAAACTGCTTTCGTCGTCCAGCTACAGCGAGGGGTGGGCATTTTACGTGGAACTCTACGCCTATGGCCTGGACAACGGGCTCTCCAAACAGCTGGGGCAGGTGCTGGCGCATGAGTCTTCACTGTCCCTGGGGCTCCATGCGCTTCTGGAGCTGAACATCAACTATTACGGCTGGACCAAGGACGAGGTCAGCGACTACCTGTCCGAAGTCTATGGCGTGCTGGACCCATCCGTGGTCTCACAGCTCTACTATACCATGGCCGCCAACCCCACCAACTATATGGAATACTACGCTGGGTACCTGGAAATCGCCGACATGCAGGCCACCGCGCAGAAACGCCTGCGCAACCGCTACGACGCCCTGGCATTCCACACCTTCCTGCTGGACATCGGCCCCGCGCCATTCCCCATCATCCGGGAGCGGTTCCGTCAGTGGCTGGCAGATGCGCGGTGACCGCCCTTGCGCCATTTCGCCACATTATCAAAACTCACGCCTTCGATAATACTTTTATGCGATTCAGATATCGAAGAAACTTAGAAGTAAAACGGCTGTCCGGATTCTATCATCTCAGAATGTCTGGTAAATCAGCGCATCCCCCGCATCCACGCCATTCACTTTCAGTATCAGCAGGTCCAGCCCGTAGTTTTCGATGAATGTGTTGGCCAGGGCATAGACTTTCATCTCCCGCCCCGCATCCGAGGGGAGCGCACTTAGGTCCAGGGTTCCGATTTTCCCGCTGCTGCCATCTCCCGGCTCGCCGGAAGCCCCTGCGCCATCCGTGCCCGCGCCTGCGCCGGATGCACTGTCGGTGCCGTCTGCGGCGCCTGCAACACCTGCACCCGGTCCTGCCGCCGCCGCGACGGCTTCACCCTCCGTTTCATAACCCAGAACCTCGGTGCCTTCGTCCAGGACACCCAGCCCGATCAGCCGGTCCACCAATTCCTGGGCATCCAGCTCCACCACTTCCCCCATGGTCTTTTTGAGTTTCCCTGCGCCGTCCGGCGCATAAAGGGACACCGCCTCCATGGGTGCGGCGTTGGAGTCGGGCACCTTGTCAAATGCCCCGCCGGACTCGGCGGTCTCGCCGGGGATGGTTGCAACCACCGAGGGCATGGTGGAGGACACGGTTTTCTCCGTGGGGGCACAGGCGACCGCCAACCCCGACACCAACAAGCAAAACGCAAGGACCATATGTTTTTTCATAATCTGCTTTGGCATAGTTTGTCGCAATTCCTTTCTCTTCGAATCCGATGGCAACGCGATATCCAACGTCGGCACATACGGCACCACCCGTGCCGGCCAGCATGGGCGCATAATAGCTGCCATGGTCGTGTCCACCGCTGGTATATACGGCTCCACCCATGTCGGCCTGTTCGTTTGGCCGTCTGTACGGGTACCCGCCCTGACAGACGCTTATGGGCACCCACTGCACGGGTACCCGCCCTGACAGACGCTTATGGACACCCGCTGATTATACCCGATTTCCTCGGCAAGGGCAATCTACATTTTTCTTAATTCAGGGTTGCAGTAGTGTGGACGGCGACCGAGGCGCCCCCTGGCAAGGCAGTCAGCATTTTCTCCATGGGGGGTTCCCCATCCCGTGGACGGCGAACATGCCGCCCCTTGGCAGGGCCGTCAGCATTTTCTCCATGGGGGTTGACTTGCCTCACCCGATCGCAAACATCAGCTCCGCCGCCACCGCCACTTTCCCGTCTGCGGTGGTGGCAGTGGCTTTGCCGATGCCCACGGGCCCTTTTTGCTTGACGAGCTCGCACTCCAGGCGCAACGTATCGCCGGGTAATACCTTTTTCTTGAATCTGGCGCTGTTGATCCCGCCGAAGAACGCCGTCTTGCCCCTGTTTTCCTCCACGGACAGAATCGCCACCGCACCCACCTGGGACAGCGCCTCGACCATCAGCACCCCCGGCATGATGGGGCTGCCCGGGAAATGCCCTTTCAGGTACCATTCGTCCTCTGTTATGGTCTTGAACCCCACCGCCCGCACCCCAGGCACCAATTCCTCGATGCTGTCAATCAGCAAAAACGGCGGCCGGTGGGGGATGATTTCCATGATTTCTTCGGTTCCCAGCATCCTTGCGCTCCTTTTTCCAAAGTCGGCAGTCCCTGCGCCGTCACATCCACTGCCTTTTCCCCGGCAGTTCGTGCGCCGTCACGTCCACTGCCTCTTCCCCGGCAGTTCGTGCGCCGTCACGTCCACTGCCTTTTCCACGGCAGCCCATGCGCCGTCACATCCACTGCCGCTTCTCCAGCATCCCCGCCGCCTGGGCTGCGATTTCTTCGATCATCTCCTTGCAGGTTTGCTCTTTGTCCACCAGGCCCGCTATCTGCCCGGCCATCACCGTCCCGTCCTTGGTGTCGCCCTCCAGCACAGCCCTGCGCAGCCCCCCCAGCGTCAGCGTTTCCAGCTCCTCGAAACTCTTGCCCTCGGCTTCCATCCGGGCGTACTCCCTGGTCAGCTGGTTTCGCAGCGCCCGGACCGGATGGCCGTGGCTGCGGCCGGTCACCACCGTGTCGATGTCCTTGGCCGAAAGCACCCGCGCCTTGTAGTTTTCGTGCACGATGGACTCTTTGGCCACCACGAACCGGGTGCCCATCTGCACGCCGGATGCCCCCAGCATGAGCGCGGCGGCCAGCCCCCTGCCGTCACCGATGCCTCCGGCGGCGATCACCGGGACATCCACCGCATCCGCCACCTGTGGCACCAGCGCCATGGTGGTCAGCTCACCGATGTGCCCCCCGGACTCCATGCCCTCGGCCACCACTGCATCTGCCCCGTACCGGGCCACCCGTTTGGCCAATGCGACGCTGGCCACCACCGGGATCACCAGTATCCCCGCATCTTTGAAAAGCCCCATGAACTTTTCCGGGTTCCCTGCGCCTGTGGTGACTACTTTCACCCCTTCTTCTGCCACCATGGCCGCCACCTCGCCCGCATGGGGGCTGAGAAGCATGATGTTGACGCCGAACGGTTTTTCTGTCAATGCCCTCGCCTGGCGGATTTCTTCCCTCACCACGTGTGCCGGCGCATTGGCGGCGGCGATGATGCCCAGCCCCCCGGCCTCCGACACCGCCGCGGCCAGCCGATGCTCCGCCACCCACGCCATGCCTCCCTGGACGATGGGGTAGCGTATCCCCAAAAGCCGCGTCAGCCGCGTTTCTAATGTTATGTCGCCGATTCCTTCCATATAAACCTGTCGCCTCTCTTGCACATGCCTCTGTTTGCCGTATTTCGAACCTATGATCCGGTGAGTTCCCTGATGGCGTTAATCATCCCCTGCACATGCCCCTGTTTGCTGCCTTTCGGACCTATAATCCGGTGAGTTCCCTGATGGCGTTCATAATCCCTTGCACATGCCCCTGTTTGCCGCCTTTCGGACTCCTATGACCGCTGTCACCGATTTCGATGGCGACATAAGCAGGCTTTCATTGAGCTTCACGCCGATGCGTCGTCCGGTGTCCAGGATCGCCGTCAGCCGCACCTGGTTTTCCAATGTGAAATCACCGTATCCCGGGCTGTACCTGGACACCGTCACGTTTCCCTTTGCGGCCTCCTCATCGGCCACCAGGGCATTGACCTGGTCGCAGACCTCCTCCACCAGTGCGGCGGAAGCGGCCTGCATCACCGCCGCCTTGCTCATCTGCACCTTGGAATACCGCCTGATCAGGTGATCCACCCCCAGCCCCAGCGTCACCGCAAACAGTACGACGCTGTGGCATCCCGCCAGGTGGGCGGCTAGTTTGGGGCTGGTGATGTGCCACCGCCCGTCAGCGGTGCCGCCGCCACCGCTATGTACCGCAACCACATTCCGGCTGTTGCCCATTCCCGTAGGCACGTCTTTCCGACAAAGCTCTTCCGACAAGACGGCATCTGTCGCAACATCTGCTGCGGTTTCGCCGTCCAGCACCACAGCCAGGCTATCACCCCCGACATGTTTCAGCAGGAACGAACGATGCACCTCTTTGGGGGCGACCACCCCCAAGAGCTCATCCAGGCACTCGTCCAGCAAGGCCAGCACAGCGCTGTCCGCAACTTGCGCCGCTTTCTTGCCATAACCCAGATACCCCAGGGCCTCCGCCCGGATCTTGTCAGACTTTTCCAGTACGATATCCATGCCCCGTCCACTTCCATGCTGCATCACACCACAAAGCGGCTCCGATTTCCCGGTTCGATTTCCATGCCACCGTCTGCTTCCCGCTCCCTGCTCCCTGCTTCTGGCTTCCTGCCCCCTGCTTCTGGCACCCTGCCCCCTGCTTCCTGCCCCCTGCTTCCTGCCCCCTGCTTCATTCCACTACTCCACAAATATCTTCGCCAATGGGGAATCGGCCGGGAGTATCAACGTGTTGCCGGTGCCGGACAGGGAGTTGCGTGCGGCCTCCAGGGAGCGGACGAACCCATAGAACTCGGCGCGTTCGGGGCTGTTGTAGGCTTCCGCCAGGATGCGCATGTACTCCGCCTCCCCCTCCGCCGTCACCTGCGCCGCCTGCGCCTGGGCGTTGGAGATGCTCACCGCCACTTCCCTGTCTGTCTGGTTGCGGATCTTCTGGGCCTCCGCCTCACCCTCGGCGGTGTATGTGGCCGCTATCTTTGCACGCTCAGATATCATCCTGTCGTACACCGCCTGCTTGTTGTCCGTCGGCAGGTCCAGCCGTTTCGTTTCCACCGCCAGGAAAGCGATGCCATATTGGTCCATGTTCGTCCCGATGTTGCGCAAGATTTCCTGGGACAGATCCTCGTCCCGTTTGGATATCAGGTCGTTCTGGTCGATGCTGCCGATGATGTTCTTGATGGAGTTGTACACCACCGTGTCGATACGCCGTTCCGCGTTGAGGACGTTGCCATCCAATGTCTGGGCGAACTTCACCGGGTCGGTGATGCGCCACAGCACGAAACTGTCCGTCTGCATGGTCTTTTTGTCCATGGTGATCACGTCGGATGAAGCCAAGTCATAGAGCAGGATCTCTTTGGGGACGCTGTCCGCCGACTGGATGAATGGCGTCTTGAAAGACAGCCCCGGCTCCGATATGACCCTCTCGATGCGTCCGAACTGGCGGATGAGCTTGTATTCATTTTGCCGGGTCACCACTGCCATCTGGGCTGCGACGATGATTGCGAACACCACCACGGCCACCACCACAGCCATCGCTATGTTTTTCTTCATGGTGTCACCTCCGTCTGGCTGACCGCGCTTCCCGATGAGCTACCCGCAGAGTTTCCGGCGCCGCTTTGGCTGCCCGTGCCGGATGGGGCGCCCCCTGTGGATGTCCCCCCAAAGGTGTCCAAAGGCAGGAGGGTTTCCGTTTGCCCCGTGCCGTCGATAATCACCTTAAGGTTCGGCAGGATATCCTCCATGGCCTCATAGTACATGCGCTTCTTGGTCACCTCAGGGTTCTTCACGTACTCCGCATACATGGCGTTGAACTTGGCCACTTCCGCATTGGCTTCGTTGATGCGCTGGGTCTTGGTGGATTCCGCCACCTGCATGATCTGGTCGATCTGCGCTGTGGCGCCGGGCAGTTTTTCGTTGCGGTAGCGGTTGGCGTTGTTGATTGCAGTCTCTTTGCCCTGCTTGGCATTTTCCACGGATTTGAACGCCTCCATGACTTCCACGGTGGGCGGTTCGGAGTCCTGGATGGTGATGTTCACCAGCTGTAGGCCGATGTCGTGCTCATCCAGCTTCGCCACGATCATCTCCTTGATGGCCGCCTGGATCTCGTTCTTACCCGTGGTCAGCACCGTGTCCACGTCATACCCGCTCACCACCGTGCGTATGCAGCTGCGGCTGATGTTTTGGAGGATCAGCTCGGGGTTCTGGGACGCATACAGCGCGCTTACCGGGTCGGATACTTTGTATTCCACGAAGAAATCCACATTGACGAAGTTGTAGTCGTTGGTGATCATCACCGAATCTTCGGGCGTCGCGGTGTTGTTCGTGGCGTCATACCCGATGGCGAACCCCCTGATGGTGGTGTTCACCAGTGTCACCTGCTGTACCAGTGGGATTTTGAAATGCAGCCCGGGATCGGCCACCGCCCTGGGCACGCCGAATGTGGTCACCACCGCCTGCTCCTGGACCTCCACATGGTAATAGCTCCCAAAAACCAGGGGCAGCACCACGAACACCACCACCGCGACTATGACGGCGATCTTCCCGATGCGTTTCCCCTTGTTGAATAGTTCCTCCCGCCTGGGGTCATATGTTTCCAATGCCCCGCCCTCCTTTCCGGTTCCCCTGGATCATTCCTTTTATGGCAAACGGGATCCAATCACGTTTCACCATCAATACGACGATGGGATGCCCCGCCCCTTAAGCCCATGCAGCCTGTACACCTACAGGCCGCCATCACAGCCTATGCGACGATGGGGTGCCTCGCCCCCTAAAGCCCATGCAATCCCACGTTCACTTGAACGTCACGATGGTCACGCCTGTGTCGCCCTCCCCGTATGCCCCCAGCCGGAAATCATCCACATATTTCAGCTGCTTCAGGCGACGGTGCACCGCCGCTTTCAGTGCGCCGGTGCCCCTCCCGTGGACCACCCGCACCTGCCGCAAGTGGGAGAGGTAAGCGTCGTCCAGGTATTTTTCCATTTCAGGCATGGCCTCGTCCACGGTCTTCCCTATCAGGTTGATCTCCGGCGATATGGCGGCCGCCTTGGAAGCGGAGATATACCCTGCGGAGGTTCCGCCGTAACCTCCGTAGCTGCCCTGGCTGCCGTAGCCGCCCTGGCCTCCGTAGCCGCCCTGGCCTCCGTAACCGCCCTGGCCTCCGTAGCCGCCCTGGCCTCCGTAGCCGCCCTGGCCTCCGTAACTGCCCTGGCCGCCACCCCCATGAGCCTCTTGCCCGTCTACGTAACTACCATGCCCGTCGGGGCCGGCCCCCTGCCGGGCGCCCCCCCCGGCTCCCGGGCGGCCGGGCCTGGCACCTGCGCTTTTGGCGCCGTCGCTGCCCGCCGCCAATGCCAGGTCCTTGACATTCACCTGGGCGTTGAGGATTCCCATCTGCACCGTCAGGTCGCCTTTGGTGTTGGGCAGCGTCAACACCCGCCCATTCAGGTTCATGGACAGAACCCTCACCTCGTCGCCGATGCGAAGCTGGTTGGGCTTCACCGCCTTTTGCGGGACGCTCTTCGTCTTGATGCGCAACGCCTCGTCGGCCTTTTCCTGGGCTGCCCGTATCTTCTGTCGTTCCTTTTCCAGTTCCGCCTCCAGGTGTGGGTTTTGCGCCAGTTTCCTGACGGATTTCATCGTTTCGTCCGCCACGTCCCGGGCGTTTTTCAGGATGTCCCTGGCCTCCTCCCCGGCTTTGCGCAGCTTCGCGTCCCGCTCCTGGGCAAACTGCCCCTCTTTCTTTGCCAGTTCCGCTTCCCGGCGGTCGTATTCCTGGCGGTCCGCTGACAGCCGGATGTTCGCCCTTTCCAGTTCTTTGCGGCTTTCTTCCAGCCTGGCCAGCACGTCCTCGAATGCCTCGTCCTGTTTTTCCAGGTGCTTTTTCGCTTCGTCGATGATATGGTCCGGGAGCCCCAGCTTTGACGATATGGCGAATGCATTGCTTTTGCCGGGCACGCCTATGAGCAGCCTGTAGGTGGGTTTGAGCGTCTCGACGTCAAATTCGCAGGAAGCGTTTTCCACCCCCGCCTCGGTAAGCGCGAACACTTTCAGCTCGCTGTAGTGCGTGGTGGCCATGACCCTGCAGCGCAGGTTGTGCAAAAACGTCAGGATGGCGATGGCCAGAGCCGCCCCCTCCGTGGGGTCCGTCCCCGCCCCCAGCTCGTCGAAGAGGCACAGGGAGTTGCTGTCCGCCTTTTCCAATATCCGGACGATGTTCGCCATGTGCCCGGAAAATGTGGACAGGCTCTGCTCGATGCTCTGTTCGTCGCCGATGTCCGCAAACACCTGGGAGAACAGGGCCAGCTCCGACCCGTCGTATGCGGGGATATGCAGCCCCGACTGCCCCATGAGCGTCAAAAGCCCCACGGTTTTCAGCGCAACCGTCTTCCCCCCGGTGTTCGGCCCCGTCACCACCAGCAAATCAAATGCCTTCCCCAGGTACACGTCTATGGGCACCACCTTTTCCTTGGGCAGGAGCGGGTGGCGCCCCTGCTTGATGTTCAGGAAACCGCGCTCATTCATCCTTGGCTCATTGGCCTTCATGGCCGCGCCGTACTTCGCCTTCGCAAAGATGAAGTCCAAGGTGGACAGCACTGACAGATCCGAGGACAGGCTCTCAGTGTGGGGGGCCAGATCCCCGCTGAGTTTGGCCAGCACCGCCTCGATTTCGCGCTTTTCGGCGATTTCCAGCTCCCGCAGCTCATTGTTCAGGTTCACCACCGACATAGGCTCTATGAACAATGTGGCGCCGGTGGCGGACTGGTCGTGGACCATGCCCGGCACCTGGGCTTTGTGCTCGGACTTCACCGGCAGGCAGTATCGCCCGTCGCGGATGGTGATCACAGCCTCCTGCAGGTAGCTCCGGCTGGCGCTTAGCACACCCGCCAGCTGTGTACGAACTTTCTCCCCGGTGACGCGCATGGCGCGCCGCACCTTGGCCAGCCCCGGGCTGGCGTCGTCGGCGATCTCGTCGGCGGCCAATATGCATCGGTTGATTTCCCTCGAAATCGGCGTCAGGGGATCCAGCAGCGAGAAGTACCCGTCCAGCATGTCGGTGCCGCTAGGCATGGTGTCGCCATGTATGGTGCCGCCATGTATGGTGCCGCCATGTATGGTGGCGTCACTGCCGCCGGAGCCCTCCCCCCCCTGGGGGTTGGCTCCCTGGTTGCCACTGGCTCCCTCCCTCCCCCCGAGGTTGGTTTCCCTGTCGCCGCCCGGGTGTGCTTCCCTTCCTGCGCCGCCCGGGGCAGGCGGTTTCCTCGCTTCGGCGGGCGCCCGGACCTGCTGCGCGTCGGAAACGCCGTATGTGCGCGCTGCGGCCGCTGTCCCCAGCACTTTCCCCACAGCCAGCAGTTCGCCCGCCGTGAGCGTCCCCCCCACCTCCAGGCGTCTGATGGAGGGCCCGATGTCCGAGACATTGCCGAAAGAGATGTTGCCTTTCAGGCGGATGCGGTCACCTGCATCCGAAGTTTCCCGCAGTGCCATGCGGACAGGGCCTACGTCGGCCATGGGTTCCAGCTGCGCGCAAATGGCCCGCCCCGGCCCGCAGGTGGCGTATTCGCAAAGCTGGGCGATGACCTTGTCGTATTCCAGGGTTTTTAAAACTTTTGCGTCCATGCCCTATAGTATAAATCATCAACGCTAAAAAGAAAAGGGTGTTTTTGGGCGGCGGATGACCAAACTGGCGTAAAAATTGTCAAGTGTGCAATTTTATGCCTGAACCGTGCCGTTTTTTACAATCCTATTGATTTCTTTCCCTAAATTTGGTATTCTATATGCGTAGATCCAAAATCCGCAATCGGAGTTGCCTTTGGTGGAGAGCATGAACTCGTTTGTCCAAAAAGATTACTGCCATTATCTTTTACCTTGCTCTTCCAAGTACATTCATCTTCACTGGAGGTAAGTCCAACAAGATGTGAAAAAAGCCATTCATTCCCTAAATGGATGGCTTTTTTCTGCCCAAAATTCAGACAAAGAGGCATGCAAATGGCGGCAAATATCCCTGAAACAATGAATCCATCCCACGCTGCCGGTCGGTGCCCGGTGCACCATCCGGCATGGCAGACATCCCAGAAACAAAGGGCACCGTCCACCGGCAACGGTTGGTACACATACCTAACCGCACAGATGGCAGACATCCCAGAAACAAAAGGCACCGTCCACCCTGTGGTCGGCGCCCATAGCTGCAAATCAACACGATGCGGATGACAGGACTTGAACCTGCACGTCTGGGACACTAGATCCTAAGTCTAGCGCGTCTGCCATTCCGCCACATCCGCAAAACTCAGTACGCCGTCGCATCGGTCTGCGTCAACAACACCCGCCGGCACCCCTGCCCGGTGCCCTTAGCCATGAACCAATGCGCCGATATCCCGTTAACAGCTTGTTATCGCTCCACCAACCAAACAATGCTCGTCCGAAATCAGTCTCAACTTCGCGCAAGGTTCAGTTTGCGTTGCAATACCATAGATGAGCGTGCGGGGGTTCGAACCCCGGACAACTTGATTAAAAGTCAAGTGCTCTACCACCTGAGCTACACGCCCCTGACTGGGCTAGCTGGATTCGAACCAGCGAGTGCAGGAGTCAAAGTCCTGTGCCTTACCGCTTGGCTATAGCCCAAAATCGCGGCTCCATAAAACTCCTGACAGCCCCAACCCCTGACAGCCAACCCTGCGCATACATCCCAAGACCCCAAGCCGGGATGCGTACGCTCATGTCCTTACGGCCGATACGGTTTTTCGTAGCCGCTATTTGTACGGCCATAAGATACCAGGGTGGATACTGGGGTTCGAACCCAGGGCCTCCAGAGCCACAATCTGGCGCGCTAACCAACTGCGCTATACCCACCATATTCGTTTGCGCCGACGCTTACTGAGCGTGCGCCGCAATGTCCGGCAACTTCCCTCTCGGCGAATCGCCTGCCCGTTTGCGCCGACGCTTCTTGCGCCTGCACCGCAACCCTTCGCCAAAACCCATTCATCCCGGGGGCTGCCCGATGAAACTGCCTGTGCCAAACCCTGTGGCAAACGAGCCTGAAGGGATTCGAACCCCCGACCCACGGCTTAGAAGGCCGTTGCTCTATCCGGCTGAGCTACAGGCTCCGAAGCGGGTGATGGGAATCGAACCCACGTGTCTAGCTTGGAAGGCTAGTGTTCTGCCATTGAACTACACCCGCAATGATACGCCCGGAAACGTAAACACAATCGGGGTGACAGGATTTGAACCTGCGACTTCCTGGTCCCAAACCAGGCGCTCTAGCCAAGCTGAGCCACACCCCGAACTGCCGAGAATGATTGGCCGCCCAAAGGCGCAAGTGCTATTATATAAGAAAAAAACCACCTTGTCAACCACATTGTTGGCCCCGCCGGAAAAATTCCGGCATAGTGGTTACAGATCGCGCCGCCGCCGGGGCCCGACCAAGCCGCCCAGACGCCGCATCACTCCCACTGCCGCTTGAGCGCCCCCGGCAGGTAGTTGATGGTGTAGTGCGCCTCGCCTTTGGCATCTATTTCCATCAGGATGTACGAGGGGCATCTCCCTTCCTGGCGGGGATAAGATATGCTGCCCGGGTTGAGCACCGTGATCCCGCCTTTTTGTTCCAGGGATGGGCGGTGTGTGTGCCCGAACATGCCTATCTGGCATTCCCGGTCTTCCGTTTCTTCGAACATGCGCTCGGTTCCGAAATTGACGCCGTAGTAATGCCCATGGGTCAGAAAAGTGCGGTACGGCCCCAGCATTATGACCTTTTCTTTCTCCAGCGACGAGAAGAAATCGTTGTTGCCGGACACAATCTCCACCCGGCACCCAGGGTTCACCCATCCCGCGATGAGGTTCTCGCTGCCTTCCGAATCCCCCAGGTGGATCAGGGCATCGATGGGTGACAGTTTGTCGATCACTGCCTTAAGGTTTTCATCCCGCCTGTGAGTGTCGCTGACGATGAGTATTTTCATCCTGCCCTAACCCCCGAAGCCCATACATCAAGCCAGAATTTCCGGCAACCCCAACCCGCCCTATACGATGCCTGTTCTTTCCAGCAGTTCTTTCATCATGCGCAACGCCTTGCCCCGGTGGCTCAGCCCGTTCTTTTCCTCCATCGTCATCTGCGCCGTGGTTTTGCCGTATTGCGGCACGATGAAAATCGGGTCATACCCGAACCCGCCGTCCCCCGCCGGCTCGTATGCGATGAGGCCCTCCACATCCGCCTGGGTCACGAACTCCCGGCCATCCGGCGCCACTGCGGCGATGGCGCTGGTAAACCTGGCGGACCTCTCCTGCCCGGCCGCGCCTGACAGCCGGTCGATGATCGCTTGGTTTTTCCGGCTGTAGGGCGTGTCCTCGCCCAGGTACCTGGCGGAAAGCACCCCAGGCTCGCCGCCCAGCGCATCCACGCACAGCCCGGAATCATCCGCCATCACCAGGCCCTTGGTCTGGGCCCACACAGCCCGGGCCTTGATGAGCGCATTGTCCGCAAATGTGTCGCCATCTTCGGTTATATCCCCCGAAAACCCCGCCTGGGCCATGGTCAGCACCGGGACCCCCCAGTCCGCCAGGATGGCTTGGATCTCGGCGATCTTGCCTTTGTTGGACGTGGCGAACACGACCCGCCCCGTCACGGCTTCGACCGTCTGGGTTTGGTTGGCCTTGGATTCGTTGGCCTTGGCTTCGTCCTGACTGTCCATGGTCTCTTACTGCCCCTTTTGCAGCGGTGACGCTTCCCCGCCCGTCATGGCAGGAACACTTGGGACTGGGCCTCGGGGTACCCCCCTCCATGCTGCCCGTCATCCTGGGCCTCGGGGGCGCGCCAGACCCCGATGTCTGTCCTCTTTTCGGCGGGCTTGGGTGGCTTCGTGCCGGAGTATTGGTAAAGGTAGGTTTTCATCATGCCGTTATATAATTTGCGGTTTTTGTCCGCTTTTTTGCCAATCCACTTTTCCGCTTCCTCGCATGCGGTGATCATCAGGAATGTCCATGTGTCCATTTCCTTGATGCGTTCGCCGATCTGCCCATACAGCTCGGCAAGCCCCTCCTGCTCCACCCTCTCCCCGTATGGCGGGTTGGTGATCACATACCCGTATTTCTTCGGGTGGTGGAACTCGGAAAATGCGCGCTGCTGGAAATGCACCATGTCCCCCACCCCGGCTTCGGAGGCATTGTGCCGCGCGATGGAAATGACCTCCGGATCGATGTCGTACCCCTGCAAATCCACGTCGGGGTCGGGCGACTCCTGCTCCCTGGCCTCCTCGAAAGCGTCGTACCAGCGCCGTTTCGGTATGAGGTTGCCCCAATCCTCCGCCAGGAAAGCCCGGTTCGCGCCCGGGGCTATGCCCGCCGCCAGCATGGCCGCCTCTATCAGGAATGTGCCGCTCCCGCAGAATGGGTCAACCAGGGGCCGTTTCTTGTTCCAGTGCCCCAGCAGTATGATGGCCGCCGCCAATGTCTCGGAGATGGGAGCCGCCCCGCCCAGGGCCCTGTACCCGCGTTTGTGCAGCGACTCGCCGGAGGTGTCCAGGCCCACCACGGCCGTGTCCTTGTTAAGGAACACCCGCAGAGGGTATGCGGTGCCGTCCTCCGGGAAGGTCTCTATGTGGTAATGCTGTTTCATCCGCTCCACCATGGCCTTTTTCACGATGGACTGGATGTCCGATGGGCTGAAGAGCTTGCTGCGTATGGACGAAGCTTTTTTTACCCAGAATTTACCATTTTTCGGGATAAACTCCTCCCATGGGATGGCCTTTACCTCCTGGAACAGGTCCTCGAAGGTGTCCGCCCTGAAACTGCCGGCCTTGATGAGGACGCGCTCCGCGCTGCGCAGGAAGATGTTGGCGCGGCACACCGCATCGTCGTCGCCGACGAATGTCACCCTCCCGTCCTCCACCAACGTGATGTCATATCCCAGTTCGATGATTTCTCTTTTCAGCACCGCTTCCATCCCAAAATGGCACGGTGCGATAAGTTCGTAGGTCTGCTTCACGACTGCTCCAATCTGTGCCGGTGTTGTCTACAACCTATATCTTATTCCCCACCCGCCATTCTGTCAACCAGATTTTGCTATCATCGGAAAGCCGGGCCTTCCGGGCGTCTCGCTACGCCCCCAGCACGCTCACGATCTTCATCGGGGTCCTGTATGTCCACTGGGTCACGATGATCCCGTTGCGCTCGTTGGATGCGCTGGCCACCATCCCGTCCCCGATGTACAGGGCCACATGGTTGATGCGACGCCCGTTTCCGTAAAAAACCAGGTCACCCGGCTGGATTTCCTCCGGGGATATCGCCTTGCCGGCGCCCGCCTGGGCCGCCGAGGAGTGGGGCAGGTCCACCCCGGCCGCATTTTTCAGCACATAACTGGTAAACCCTGAGCAATCCACCCCCCGGTTGGGGTCGGTCCCACCGTAGCGGTACCGCCCGCCCACGAACTGCAGCGCGAGCTGCGTCACCGCCTGCCGCAAATCCCCGTCACCCCCCTGGGCATCCGGGTCTTCTTCCACCATGGACAACTGCGCCGCCTCACTAAGCAGTATGTACCCGTACCCGTCGCCCAGGTCCACTTCTATCCAGCCGTCCCCCAGATCAGAGACCGCCGCAAACTCATCCCCCTGTCCGGCGGTGTACAACGTCTCTGACGGCGCCTGCCCGAATCCATAAGGCTCGGCTGCGATCTCCGCCTGAATACCCTCGATGATGACCACATAGTTCCCCTGGGCAAACCCGGGGCCTATATCGGCATACGCCACACCGGCAAACACCGGCAAAGAAAAGGCGGCAAACGCCGCTGCCGCCACGATCTTCCCAAACCACGACCCCTGCGTTTGGCGCCCGGGGCCGCCGAGGGCACCCCCCGGGGTCCCGCCCCGGACCAACTTGCCCATCACTGCAGATACCTTTGATACGATTGACATAATACGGTTCCTTTACAAATGTATAAATATTTCGCTTGTTTTTCTTAAATGTTACATCAAGCAAAATAAGTATAACACATTTGTAACAATTATGTCAATTACATTTCTATTAAAAGAAACTTATGCGCGGGGGCTGCGGTTCCGGCTGCGATTCGCGTCTGCCGTTACAGCTGCAGACCCGGGGGGCTGCAGCGCCGGCTGCGGTTTGCGCCCTTCATCACAACTGCAGACCCCGGAAGCGGTTGAAGCAGGCGAATATCTCCTGGATGCGGGGCCTGGCCAGGTCCGGTGGCACCACGTTCCCCTGGGCGATGGACGCAGGGCCGCCTTGATCCAGAAGCCTTTCCAACTGCGCCACGATGGTTTTCAAGTCCTGTTTCCCGTTCATCAGGTTTTTTTGGGCGTACACGAAGATGTGGGCCAGGGCAGACACCTGCTCGGAGTCCACGATCTGCTCCACGTAGCGCAGCTCCACCGTGTCGTGGTCTATCATGAACGCATCCCGGCCCAGGGTCTTCATTTTCACGCGGTCGTCGTTTTTGATGTGCCCGTTGGGGCGGGGGCAGCGCAGGGCCGGGTTCCACGCCGCGAGGCTATCCGCTGCCTGGCTGCCTCCCTCCGGCCGGCGGCCGGACAACGCCGCCTCTTCTTTCGCCCTGGCGGTGATGTCCTTGGGCACGTAGTTGTCCATCTGGACGATTGCGTCCGAAATGTCGAAATAAGCCCCGGAGCTGCCCGCCACCAGCACCGTGGAGATGCCTTGTCGTTCGTACAGGTACCTGGCCCGCTCGATAAATGGCGTGATGGGCTCCTGCTCCCGCAGCACCACCCTCTGCATCAGTTCGTCCCGCACCATGAAGTTGGTGGCGCAGGTGTCCTCGTCGATGAGCAGCAGCTTGCTGCCGCTTTCGATGGCCTCCATCACATTGGCCGCCTGGGATGTGCTGCCGCTGGCGTCCTCCGACGTGAAGGCGCGGGTGTCCTTTTTGTTGGGCAGGTGGTTGATGAACATGGAGATGTACACTTTCTGGATACCCCGCCCGTCCTCGGAGCGTATCTTCATGGCATCAGGGGCGGTGGCCACATATTCCCTGCCATCCCCCGCGATATGGTCGTACACGCCCAGCTCCAGTGCGGAAAGCAGGGTGGATTTCCCGTGGTACCCCCCGCCCACGATAAGGGTTATCCCCTTTTTGACCCCCATCCCGGTGATTGTGCCTTTGTGGGGCAGCTGCATGGTGACCCGCATGGAATCGGGGGAAACAAATGGTATCGCGCCCCGCATGGGGCGTGGGGATATCCCCGATTCCCTTGGCAGCACCGAATCGTCCGCCACGAAAGCCACCAAACCCTGTACGTCCAGCTGGCGGCGGATTTCCGCCTGGTCCTCCGCCAAGAAGACCACCGACTCCACCCCTTTGGCGTCCAAGTTCTTGTAAAGCAGCGTGCGTTCCACGCACTGGGGGAGGAAATCAAACAGTATCTGTATCAGCCCCGCCGCATTGATGGTGCGCCCGAAAGCGGGGAACCCTACCTCGAAGCGCATCGTCAGCGCACCCGGCGCATTAGCGCCTGGCCTAGAACCTGCGCCCGAGGGCGCCTTTGGGGCGGTCCCGGCCCCCGACTGCACGCCCGCACCCGCACCAGCCCCCACGCCGGCCCCAGCACCGGCCCCAGGGGAAACTCCCCCTGCGCCGCCCCTGGGCGCCCCGATCTCACATGCGGTGCGTTCCAGTATCTCCTGCCTGGGGCAGCTGACGCGCACCAGCCCGCTCTTGCCCGAACCCAGCCGCTCCTCGTGGCCCCGCAGCCTCTGGTAGAACAGCCGGGTCAGGTGGTCCTGGAGCGCCACCCTTTTATGTGGGAGGTCGTAGTATTCCGGCGGGAACGCCGCGCGCTCCTGGGATATATGCACGCTGACTTTGCTGGGCGCCGCAAAAGGGTCGCCCTGCACATGGTCTATGGACAGGACATATGCCGGGAAACGGTATTGCCCTTTGGTGTCCTTGTAGGCGGGGTACCCCCTATGGTCTATGGAACGCAGCAAACTGCGCAGGTCCTCTGATGTCTTCATAATGTCTCCTTTCCTTGGAAAACGCCTCAATACCAAACCACGCTGCCCACATCCGGCCCCCAGGCGCCCCGGTGCCTGGCTGCCCCAACCCGCCCGGCCTCATCTCGTCAGCGTCTTGATCCACCTGTAGCGGTTCACCTTGATGACGGCGGGTATGCATTTGAACACCTGATCCGAATGCAGGCACGCCAGAACCGCCACGGGCGGCCACCCGAACCGGAATGCGGCCGCAAAGGACAGGGGCAGCACGATGCCCCATACGCTTATGAGGTCATTGTACATCACGAACTTGGTGTCGCCGCCCCCCTGCACAATCCCCCCCAGCGCAGGCATCTGGTACGCCATCCCGAAGCTGGTGACGGCCAGCACGCCCAGGAACTGCCCGGCCATGTCTTTGGTGGTTTCGGATATATGGTAAAATGACAGCAGCGCCCCTCGCCATATGAAGACATTGGCGAAAATAAACGCCCCGATGCACAGGAAGATAAGCTGCAGCGTCCGTGAATACTCTTTGACCTTGGGGATGTCCCCTTCGCCCACCGCTTTGCCCACCACCACCGAGGCCGCCACGGCAGCGGACGTCGCCAGCACTTTCAGCACCATGACGAAATTCACCGCGATGGAGTTGGCCGCGATGGCTCCGGCGGACATATGCCCCAATATCACCGTCTGCAGCCCCGTGGACATGCCCCACATGAACCCGATGATGACAAGGGGCAGGCTGACCCGCCAGTAGTCGCCCCAGAGTGACACGGAAAACACAGGCGTGCCCCCCCGGGACAGCCGCTTTTCACCGAATGCCAGATAACACACCAGGCACACCAGCTCCACGGCGCGCGACGCCAAGGTGGCCCAGGCCGCCCCGGCGGCGCCCATGGCGGGGAACCCCATATGCCCGTATATCAGCAAATAGTTCCCGAAGACATTGACCGCCACCGCCACCGCGGACAGCGCCACCGCGACCCGCACGATCTCCACGCTGCGCAGCATGGCGTAGAGCGTCATGGTGACCGCCAGGATGCCATAAGTGTACTTTACCACGGCCAGGTAGCGCATACCCTCCGCCGCGATGGCCGCATCGTCAGTGAACAGCCGCAACGCCCCGGCAGGGAACAGGCCCACCAGCACAAAAACCGCCGCGCCCGCCACCAGGCAGGACACCAGCGCGCACCCGGCCAGTGGTTTTATGGGCCGGATATCCTTTTTCCCCCAGTATTGGCTGGCGATGACCACCATACCGTTGCCCAGCCCCCCGAAGACCTGGTTGAGCAAAAACTGTATCTGGTTCACCGCCGCAGCGCCTGCCAGCGCATTTTCCGAATACGCCCCCAGCATGATGTTGTCCAGCAAGTTCACGCCCAGCAGGATGACATTTTGCAGCACCAGGAACAGGAACAGGTTCCAGAAACTCTTGTGGAATGTCGGGTCTTTCGTAAACATGGCCAACCTTTCATGTTCTCTGCGCATACCATGCCCCTGCAATGATCTTCCGTTCCTTGCGCCGCACCATACCATCGCAGCGATGTATCCCTCCGTATCCGCTATGCCTGCAATGATCTCCCACTTCTTGCGCCGCACCATCTGCACCTTCCCGCTCATGCGCGGCTATCATGCCCCTGCAATGATCTTCCAGATCCTCGGCAGGATCGCCTTCCCGTTCACGGTCATGGGCGATTCACGGGGGAACATGGCTATCATCCGCACCCCATAGTACGCCACCATAACCGCCACCAAGGCCACCATCACCACAGCCGCGGCCTTGGGCACTTTCTCATGGGTCAGCCATACCGCAAAATAAACGGCCAGCGCCAGCGTGGCAGGGACGAGCAGAGCATGGTAATGAAGGGACGCATGCAGGTCGCCCCGCAGCAGCGCCAGCAGCGCCCGGGTGCCCCCGCAACCCGGGCATGGCACCCCGGTGGTGGCATAAACCAGGCAGAAGGTCCCCAGCAGGAAAGGGGCGGCAAACATCCACGCCGCCACCAAAAGAAGCGCCACCCGCCCCTGGACGGCTATGTCCCTAAGCTCCCGGATACGCCTTTGTGCGGTCTTTCTCATTTTCCCGGACATCGGACTACCCCCGTCGTCATCATCCCCACGGCAAACTTTACTACACTTTCCCGCGGATTGCAAGCATTTTGCGCCCGCAGGCCACCCAGACGCACAAGGCTGCTGATTCCGACCGCGAGCCTGTAGTCTCGCCTAAGCGAGCTGGGAATTCCCGTGCCCCTTCCCGCTGGAGGGGGAAACCGGGCGGGTGCACGAGCTCCCCATCGACGTGGACGGCTATATCTACGGCATCATGGACAGGGACTGCACCACCATAGAGCCCCGGAGCGAAGTGGGCTTCAGGATGGACGAAGTGGAAAAACTGTGACGAAGCGGGAAACCGTGACGATATGGGAAACCGTGACGATATGGGAAACCGTGACGAAGCGGGAAAACCGTGACGATATGGGAAACCGTGACGAAGAGGGAAAACCGTGACGAAACGCAAACGGCGCAGCTTTCGCTGCGCCGTGTCCTGTCCGCTCCTAACGCCGGCATGCCGTAGGGGGCAGCGCCGGCGATATCGCACTACGCCAATGTTACGTTGACAGCCTGCAAACCGCGGTTGCCCTGCGTCACGTCGAACGTGACCTTCTGCCCGTCCTCCAGCGTCTTGTAGCCGTCAGCCACAATGCCGGAAAAGTGAACGAACACTTCCTCGCCGGTCTCATCGTTGGTGATGAAGCCGTACCCTTTGGTACCGTTGAACCACTTGACTGTTCCTTTGTTCATTTCTAGATCCTCCAAAAATTTATTCTCATGAAACCTTATGGTATCAGATTCCATCCGTCAGCCGGCACCTTCGGGCGAACGCCCCGCGCTTCCATATGCCGGCCGGGCACCATGGCCCGCATGGGCTCACGCCCCATACATAAAAAAGCACATATCACGTAAATCACCCATGGTGCAATGACTTACAATAATATGTGAATCATAACCCCGGTTCAAAATACGTGTCAAATATAACACCCCTGTCAAGATTTGTCAAGCGGGAATTTTCATTTATTATGAAAAATCTACCTTTGTGATTGAATAATGCCCCCCGCCGTGTTATGATATGGCTGTATGGGGGGGATTCGGTGAACGATCAGTCAGAACGCAAGAGCTTTTATATGAACGTTTTCGCCCTGGTGCTGCCCATGGCGCTGCAGAACCTCATCAACGCCGGGGTCACTGCGGCGGACGTGGTGATGCTGGGAAACTTGAGCGAGGTGGCCCTGTCCGGGGTCTCCCTGGCCAACCAGGTCACATTCATCATGATGCTCGCCACTTTCGGGCTCACCAGCGGCGCATCGGTGCTGATGGCGCAGTACTGGGGCAAGAAAGACCGCACGTCCTTGGAAAAGGTGCTGGCCATGACCCTGGCCATAAGCATTTGCCTGGGGCTGCTGTTCGAGTTCGCGGGCGTGAGCTTCTCCCGCCCCTTGCTGCGGGTCTTTTCCAATGAACCCGGAGTCATAGAAAACGGCGCCGCGTACATACGCATCCTGGCCCTTTCCTATGTATTCACCTGTTTTTCATCCGCCTACCTGAACATCCTGCGCAGCCTGGAGCAGGTGGTCATTTCCACCGTGGTGTATGGCATCTCCCTGGTGGTCAATATCACATTGAACTACGGGCTCATCTTCGGGCATTTCGGCCTGCCGGCGCTGGGGGTCACCGGAGCCGCCCTGGCCACCGTCACCGCGCGCATGGTCGAGTTTGGCATCTCAGCGGCGCACCTGGCCTTCTTCAACCGCCAGATCAAGCTGCGCCTGCGCCACCTGTTTTTCTGGGACCGGTTCCTGGCGCATGATTTCATGGTGTACTCCGTGCCGGTGCTGGCCAACGAGCTGTTCTGGGGCAGCGGCATGTCCACCGTTTCCGGGATCATCGGCCACATCGGCAGCGCCATGGTGGCCGCCAACTCCGTCATCGGCGTCATGCGCCAGCTCTCCACTGTGGTGAGCTTCGGCCTGGCCAACGCCACCGCCATCATAATCGGCAAGACGCTGGGCGCGGGGGATGCCAGGATGGCCAAAGTATACGGGGGGCGGCTCCTGCGCCTCACCGTCATCATCGGCATATGCGCGGGGCTGCTTACCTTGGCCATCTCGCCGCTTATCGCCACACACATGGCATTCACCCCCGAGGCTGCGGCTCATTTCAGGGGCATGGCCATCATCGCGGGGTCTTACTTCGTGCTGTTCCAATGCTACAACGCCACCATCATCGTCGGCGTGCTGCGGGGCGGCGGCGACACCAAGTTCGGCATGTACGTGGACATCGCGACGCTGTGGTGCGTGGCCATCACATTCGGCTCCCTGGCGGCTTTTTATTGGAAGCTGCCGGTGCTGGCCGTATACGCCATCCTCACCTGCGACGAGGTCATCAAGATCCCCCTGTCCACCTGGGGCTATTTCCGGTACAGATGGCTAAGGGACGTGACCCGGTGATTCCACACAAAGACCACTAACCATGCTATGAAACCCAACAGGGAACATCCACTTTTGCGCGACAAAACCCAGCACAGGAATCGCTCATCTGGTTTAGAGAACCCACATAAAGGGGGGGGAACCATGTCAGGCAATAACGAAATCATCACCGCCTGCAGGGGGTGCCACGGCGGTTGCATGCACATCCTGACCGTCTCCGATGGACGGGTGACCGGGGTACGCCCCGACCCCGACGGGCCCCTTAACCGGGGCAGGGCCTGCATCAAAGGCATGACGGTCATCGAGCAGATGTACCACCCGGACCGGCTGCTGTACCCCCTCAGGCGCACAGGGCCCAGGGGTGGCGGCTCGTGGGGGCGCATCTCCTGGGATGAGGCCTATGGCCTCATCGCCGAAAAAACCCGCGGCCTGACGGATGCCCACGGTCCCGAGTGCATAGCCCTCACCACGGGCACCGGGCGCCATCACATGTCGCAGTTTTTCCGTTTCGGCAATGTGCTGGGCACGCCAAACGTCACCTCCTCCGGGGCCATCGTCTGCCTGGCCCCCCGTGTGACGGCTGGCCAATACACCGCCGGGGTATTTGCCGGGGTGGATTACTATGGGGACGCCCGGCCGGCCGGCATCCTCGTCTGGGGGGCCAACCCGGCCATCAGCGGCGCCGACGGCGAGCTCCAGTGGTTCGTCAAGGACGCAGCCAGGGCAGGCACGCACCTCATCGTGGTGGACCCGCGCCCCACCGAGTTGGCGCAAATGGCCGAGTGCTGGCTGCGCATCCGCCCCGGCACCGACGGCGCTTTGGCCCTGTGCATACTGGGCATCCTGCTGGGGGAGGGGCTTTATGACAGGGGGTTTGCCGAAAACCATACCGTGGGTTTGGATGCGCTGCGGCAGCGGTGCATGGCGTACCCCCCGGGGCGCGTGGCAGGGATCACCGGCATACCGGAAGCGGAGATCCGGAGGGCGGCGCACCTCATCGCATCGGTCAAACCGCTTTCCCTGGAATGGGGCTGCGCCCACGAGCACTCCCCCAACGCCTTCCAGACCTGCCGCGCCATATTCATGATACCGGCGCTTACCGGCAACTGGGACGTGCCCGGGGGGTTCGTGGCAAGCATGCAGATCGCGCCCACCGCCAACCCGCTTTTTGACAGGCTGGACCACAGCGCCGCCACCAAGGTCATGTGCGGCGACTACCCATGGATGAAAGGCGCCGCCGGGCCCAAGCTGTGGGCGCACCCATACGACATATTCGAAGCGATGCAGTCCGGGAAACCCTACCGGATCCGCGGGCTCTTCTCCCATGCGAACAATTCCCTGCTCTCCATGCCCGGCGCAAAGCACGTGCGCCGCGGCCTGGCGGCCTTGGAGTTTTTCGTCTACATGGACTTTTTTATGACACCCACCGCGGAATATGCGGACATCGTGCTGCCTGCGGCGATGTGGCCGGAAATCGACAGCCTGTTTTGTATGCCGGAGTTTGGCGAGAGGGCCCTCCTCACCATGCAAAAGGCCGTCCAGACCGGGGAGTGCAAATCGGACGAAGAGTTCTTTATGGAGCTGTGTAGGCGCATGGGGCTGGACTACGGCGCGGAAAACCAAAGTGAAATCCTGGACGAGCAGCTGGCCGAAATGGGGCGCAGCTACCCCCGGTACAGGGGGATCGATTTTGAAAAAATGAAAGAACTGCATTACATCGCGCCCGAACGCCGATACCGCCGGTACGAAACCGAGGGGTTCCAGACGCCATCGGGCAAATTCGAGCTGTACTGCGCATCCCTGGAGTCTATTGGCATCGATCCGCTACCCTATTGGGACGAAACCGCCCTGCGAAGCCCCTCCGCCATGCCCACCAAGGCATACCCGCTAAGCATGACCACCGGGGGGCGCATCCAGCCCTACTTCATCTCCAATGGCCGCCAGATCCGCTCCCTGCGCAAAACCGCGCCTTTCCCCCTGGTGACATTGCACCCGGATACCGCCGCGGCCCATGGCATTGCGGAAGGCGACTGGGTCTGGATCGAAACCCCAGCGGGGCGCATCACCCAGAAAGCATCCCTCCAGCCGGGCATGGACCCCTCGGTCGTCAACTGCGAGATGGGCTGGTGGTACCCCGAGGCGGGCCCGCCGGGCTACGGCTGGGATGAGTCCAACGCCAACATCCTGACAGACGGCAAGCCCCCCTACGACCCGGTCATGGGTTCCTATGCGCTCCGGGGCCTGTGCTGCAGGATCGAAAAGAACGAAAACTGCAGGATCGAAGAGCGGTATTATGCCACATATGGCAAGGGGTTAGGCCCGTAAGGGGTTAGGCCCGTAAGGGGTTAGGCCCGTAAGGGGTTAGGCCCGCAAGGGGTTAGGCCCGTAAGGGGTTAGGCCCGCAAGGGGTTAGGCCCGTAAGGGGTTAGGCCCGTAAGGGGTTAGGCCCGCAAGGGGTTAGGCCCGCAAGGCGCCGATATATGGCAAACGACATATTAAAATGCAAAACATATGTCATTGACTATAGAAACAACGTATACCGCCTAATAGCACAGCACCGTGCCCACCAGGTCGTCGACCCCTTTCTCGAAGACGATGACGCTGCCGTACCCCATGCACCCGTCCGCCTGCACCAGGTCCGTGGGGGAGTTGACCTCCTGGTGGCAGACCACCGCCACATATGTGTGCCCACCCCGGGATATGCGCAGCGCCTGCGCCATCCGGGGCGGGTAGGCGATACCTTTCAAGGCAGAATATACGGGGATTGCCTCGGCTGCGAACCCATGTGCGCGAATGACTGACGGTGCTTCGTCGTACCTGCTTTCATCCATGGCAGGGGCGGCGGCACCACTCCGGCATCCGCCTTCGCTTTCCGGCGCATGGACGGATTGGCCGGCGTGTGCGTCTTGCCTCGCAAAAACCACTGTGATTAAGGACGCAAATCCCTCGCCTTTGTGGGTGACGCACGCCCGGTCCCTCTTTACGGCTTTGTTGTAATGCCTGGATATGCGGCCTTTGTCCCGAGTGACGGTCAACCCTTCGCCGATGAAGACGAAGTCGGCAGATACCGATTTTCCCATGTACGTCAAGCATTTTCCGTATGAATCATCCCCTGCTTCCGCCGTCTTTGGCAGACCGCCACCCTTGGGGCATTTTTCGTCGGGCATCCCCCACGCTTCGTGCGGCCCTTGAGGACCCTCCCCGCAAACGATCCGGCCATCCTCACAGAAATTGAAATAATGCCGGTAGGTGTGCCGCCCGGTGGCGTACATCTCGTCACAGAGGATGTATATGTCGGGCTTGATGTGGATGATCTTGCGGTTGACGAACACGCCGGGCAGAATCTGTGTGTCATCCTCCCCTTTGGTGAAGTACCCCAGGTGGCCCCCCTGGACGAATTCGTACCTTCCGCCACCCCCGGATCCATGTGCGCCTACGCCATCAGCACCCGCTGATTTCGCAGATGTGTCTTGTTGCACCCCCCCTGGCGCCCCGCTGGACGGCGCACCGCCTTGGGGCAAACCCGTCCCGAATACCCGCCCATGGGAAAGCACGCACCCCTGCTTCACCGGCTGGGAGAGTTTCGAGCATTCCCAGGAATCCTTGCACACGGTGAAAAATTCCCCGTCCACGGTGACGGTATTGTGGCAGTCGGGGTTTTTGAATTCGTACCGGTCCGGCCCGGCCACATAGGTGAACCGCCCCCCGTCCGTCAGCACGTCCTCCCCCCCCAGCACCAGATCCACATGGAGCAGGTCCGAGTGCCCATGCCCCGCGCCCAGGGTGCCGCAGTGGAAATGCAGCAGGTTGGCCCACTCCCCCCAGTCCGAGCGCAGGTAATAATTCCCGCTGTCAGAAAGCGCGGCGGACACAAAAGGGAGCCCCAGGGGGGTTGAAGCCCCGTGCCCTGTGCCAGCGCCCTCCCCGCCGCCGCTGGCGTCCACAGGGGGATCGGCCATTTCAAATGAACCGTTTTTCCGGATAGGGCCGTCCTCCCCGCCGGACGCACCCGCGGGGAAAGCACCTTTTCCCAAAGCATCGTACTCCCGGATGCCTCCCATCCCCAGCTCCCAGGCGCTTTCGAAATCCAGCCGGGGAAACCCCACGTTTTTCAGCGCGCCATCCCCCAGCACCCAAGCGGCTTCCGACAGATAGTCCCGCAGGTCTGTGTCGTCGCTGTCACCCATGATGAACTGGTGGTGGTCGGGTTTCATCCATGCCACATTGGCGTAGGCCATCTTCCTGACCGCATCCGTCAATTCCGCAGGGATCGCTATGCCATGACGTTTCCCAAGGATGCACACGTCCAGGAAGCAATGGAAGACCTCGTTGTGGTACATGGGCGACTGCTCCCACTGCACGCCGTCCCCCATCACCTGCATCCGGGCCTCGATCGCCAGGTTTTCAAGCGCTGCGGCCATGAATTCCCCGCCCAGCGCACGCTCTTCCAGCGCCAGACCGATTTCAAAGAGGCCGTGGTTCTCGATGACGCCCCAGTTGCTCATATAGCGGTAGGGCGAATGGGATGCGAGCACATGGCGGGCATGGGCGATAAGGCACCCCTCGATGCGGGGTTCCAGTGCAGTCAAGTCGATTGCGTCGTTCCCGGGGGCGCCAATGCGTCGCCCGCCCGATTTGCCAGGTCCCGTGGGTGCATTCGCACCGCCTGGCTGTGCGTGCTTACCGGCGTACGTAGCGTCCCCCCTTGCGGCGGCCTGCATCCCGGCTTTCAGGTATGCCCAAGCCTTCGTCCAGGTTTCCCCCCGCAGGCCGGTTTCCAGGCTGCGCCATGTGGTGGAGGCGCTTTCCCGGGTCAGGGGCACCCGCTCGATCCAGTCTTCCCAGAGATCCACCAGTTTTTTCCCATAGGCACCGTCGCCCGTCAGCAGGTACGCCTGCCCCAGGCACAAAAAAAACCGGTGGCGGTTGAACTGGAACAAAAACTCGATGTCCCCTGCCGGAACCATTTCCCAGTCGATTTCCCCCCCAAACACCACCGGCTCCCAGGTGCGTTCCATGTCCCATTTGAGGTCAAACCGGAACCGGTTTTCCAGCACCTCGTCGGCCACCCGCAGGATATGCGCCACATCCTCCGGCCAGTGCTCCTTCGCATAAGCGGCGATGGCCGCGCCATCGTCGATTTCCCAGATGTTCCTCATAATAGCGCCTCATTGCATCCACAGCCCAGCCGTCCGCTGATCAGACCAACCCGTTGGCAACACACCCCATCACTCAATGCAAACCACTGCCATCTTTCGTGCCCCGGGACCCCAGGCACAACACCGCTGCACACATGGTGCGGTATGGAAGCCTTCTATTCTCCCTCACCACCAGGATTCCCAGGGCCCCCACAGCCGCCGCAGCGCCTCCATGTAGAAATAGTCCCCGAACAGGTTGCAGGTGTCCACACCGCAGTGGTTGCAGGTGTTGTATGGGGAATGGTTGGAGTAGGTGCTGTGGAGCACCAGGCCGTTGGACAGGGCGCTGTCTTTCACGGCGTAGTTGTCGTACACCGACTTCATGATCTGCTTCGCGAAGCGTGTGTACATCGCCGCTTCGACCTTGTCGCTGTCTTCCTCCCAGACCGCCGACTCCCAGTGGAGGCGGTCCGGCACCCAGGGTCTGCCGTCACCGGGCGTAAAGCTCGCTGCCTTTGCGCCGTAGTATGTTTCTTCCTGCGTCTGCGCCTCCCCCTCCCCCTCCCCCATCCCCAGCCAGCAAGCCATATCCAGCAGCCCGCAGGCTGCGATGGATGCGGATGAGGAATCCTTAGGTTCGCCGCTGCCGTCGGTAAACTCCAGGTCCCAGTAAGGCACCAGGTCCAGGGGCAGATGGTCCAGGAAATACCCCGTGATCCCCCTGAACAGGTCGATGTAATGGGCATCGCCGGTATAGCGGTAGGCCAGCGCCGTCCCGTAGATCCCCCAGGCCTGCCCCCTGGCCCAGGCGGAGCCGTTGCGGTAGCCCTGGCATGTCTCCCCGTGGTGGGGCTTCCCCGTCCCCCTGTCAAAGAAGAAGGTGTGCCAGGTGGAAAAGTCATCACGCACCACATTGTCCAGCGTCGCCTTGGTGTGCCGCAGCGCGATATCCTCGTATTTGTACTCCCCCGTCTCCCCCGCTGCCCAGTATAGGAGGGGCAGGTTCATGAGGCAGTCGATGATCAGGCGGTAGTTGTCGGGCGCATCCATGGGCCCCCAGGCCTGGATGAACCCCCCCTTTTCCTGGAAACGGGAAACCAGCTGGTCCGCCGCCTTTAGCGCCGCGCGCCTGCCCGCCTCGCTGCCCGTCAGGCGGTACCCTGCCACGCAGGAGGGGGTGTAGAGGAAGCCCATGTCGTGGTGGTCCACCTCGATTTTCTGTTCGATCCTTTGCAGGAAGCTGTCCATCAGCACTTCCCCCGCGCGCCGGAAAGCGCCTTCCCGGGAATACTCGTAAGACAGCCACACCTCCCCGGGCCAGAACCCCGCCGTCCAGTCGGTGTTGGCCATGGGCCGGTAGAAATGCCCCTGCCCCCGCCCCGTTTCCACCACCTCGCCGTAGGGCATGGGGATCTGCTTCGTGAAGGGTTTCAGGTTCTTTTGGTTCTGCGCGCAGGCAAAGTCCAGCGCCGCCTTGATTTCATTTTGCGTTATCTCAGGATAGCGTTCTTTCAAAACCCTGTTCTCGCTCTGTGTCATTTCAGGATACCCCCGCACGTCTCCCCCCTCTTTCTGCCCATTTCCTATGTCAATGACCCCGACCGCCGATACATGCCGCCTATCATTCCCCTACTCCCTACCCCCCAATCCCTATTCCCTACTCCCCACGCTCTACGCCCTGCGCCCTATGCACCGCGCCCTACGTCCTATGCCATACTCCCTACCCCTACTCCCTACCCCTACTCCCTACCCCTTGATCCCGGACATGGCCACGCCTTCCACGAACTGCTTCTGGCCCGCCAGGAAGATCACCAGCAGCGGCACCAGCGTGATCGCGCTGGCCGCCATCATCAGCCCATAGCTGGTATTGTACTGGGTGTTGAACATGCGCAGGCCGATCTGGATGGTCTTCACCTCGTCCTTGGTGAGGTAGATGTAGGGGCCCAGGAAATCGTTCCATGTGGCCACGAAAGTGAATATGGTCAATGTCATCAGCGCGGGTTTCGCATTGGGCAGCATGATCTTCCCCCATATGCCGTACTCGCTCATGCCGTCGATGCGCGCCGCCTCGCACAGCTCGTCGGGGATGCTCATGAAAAACTGCCGCATGAGGAACACGCCGAATGCGGAGAACGCCTGGAGGCAGATCATGGACCAGAGGGTGTTGTTCAGGTGGAAATACTTCGCCATCATGATGAACTGGGGTACCATGTATGCTTGCCATGGGATGGCGATGGTGGCAAAATATGTCAGAAACAGGATGTCCCGCCCCGGGAACTTGAGCTTGGCGAAAGCGTAGGCGGCAAAACTGGAGGTGATCACCTGCAGGAATGTCACCGTCACCGCCAGCACCACCGTGTTGCGGATGAACGTCGCAAGGGGGATGATCGTCCAGATCTCCTTGTAGTTGGACCATATCGCCTTTGACGGCAGCCAGACGATGGGATACGCCATGATCTCCACTTCCGGCTTGATGGATGACACCAGCATCCATGCGAAGGGGAACAATGTCCCCAAAGTGATGACGATGAGGACGATGTAAAGCACGGCCGTCACGGCTACATTGCGCCTCTTTTCTATGTTCATGGGATTCCACTCCTCCGTCTGCCATTCCTGCATTGGCGAGTGCCCCGCCCGCCAACCCCACCTGTCTTCTGTCAGTTTTTGTCTGTCTCCTGTCGTCCGCCTGCCCCAAGCATACCGGCAGGTCTGAGTGTGCCGTCAGTGGGCGGCCCGCATAACGCATCTACCGGTTCGTGAACCGCCGCTCCCCCCGGAACTGGATGAGCGTCACCGCCAGCACCAGGGCGAAGAGCACCATGGAGATGGCGCTGGCCTTGCCGAAGTTGTTGTTGCCCCGCAGGCCGGCGGCGAATATCTCGTAGACCAAGATCGTCGTTTTCTTGCCCAGCACATTGTCCGGGCCCGCAAAGAGCTGGTAGAACACGTCATACACCTTGAAGGAGTTCACGATGAGCATGATCATCACGAAGAAATTCGCCAATGAGATCTCCGGGATGGTGACGTAGACGAAACGCTGCCATTTGGATGCGCCGTCCAGGGCCGCCGATTCGTACAGCTCTTTGTTCACCCCCTGGAGCCCAGCCAGGTAGATCACCATGTAGTATCCCATGTTTTTCCAGATGCTGAAGAGGATGGCCATGAAGTAAATCCCCCACTGCTCGGTGGTCCACTTCACGGTGAAACCCGACACCGCTTTGAGGATGCCGTTGATCAGCCCGTTGTCGTTGGGGATGAAGAGGAGCTTGAACACCGTGGACACCGCGATGAGGGATGCGATGTATGGGAAAAATGCAATCGTACGGAAGAAATCCCGCCCGCGTATCTGCGAATTCAGGAGGAGCGCCAGCCCCAGGGAACATGCCATGGTAAGCGGCACCGAAAGCGCCGTATAGACGATGGTGTTGCGCAGGGCGGGTCCGAAAGAATCGGAGAGTTTGCCGATATTCGCAAACAACCCGATGTAGTTGTCCAGCCCGATCCACTCCGGCGCAGCGCTGCCGTTCCACTTCATGAACGACAGGAGCACCGAGCAGACCACCGGGATGAGGGTGAACACCGCAAACCCCAGGTAGTTGGGCAGGATGAAGCTGTATGCCACCAGGCTCTTGTGCCTGGCCAGCCTGGAGCCGGCCAGACGTTTTGTCTTCGTAGGCTGATCCATGGAGACCCTCCCTTAGGTATCCCATCGGCTGCCAAATCAAACCTATTTGCACGCCCCGGCGGGCGGTCATGATTTCGCCGGGGCGCAGTGCATCTACATCTCACACGTCATTGCGGGCCGCCTTTTGCGGCGCGGCAACGACATGCCGTTGCCCATCGTTTCTGGGCATGGATCGCCTCGTCCTGCCTCGCTTCGCTCACAGCAAGTGGGGATTGCTTCGTCACGGCGTGCCGCACCTACTGCTGTCGTGCCGCACCTACTGCTCCAGCGCCGCAGCGACGCCCTCGGTCATCATTTCCAGGCCTTCGTCGATGGTGGCGCCCTCTTTCATGATGGCGGTGTTGCCCGCATCCAGTGCGGAGGAGATGGGCGAGCTGTTGGGCATGACCGGTGCTTCCAGGAAGGTGCTGTCAGGCTGCAGGGCCTCCATGCTGGCCGCATCCTGGGGGAAGCCTTTGGCCGCAAAGAGCAGGTCGTTCACGTTCTCATCCACATAGGCCGTAAATGCGCCCGTGGCGGCCAGTGTGGAAGCGCCCTGTGGGCCGGCCAGCCAGGCGATGAACTCATAGGCGGCGTCTTTGTTCTTGGAGTTGGACGCCAGCGCGGCGCCGGTGGTGGTGGCGGGGGCGATGCGTTGCGTCACACCCTCCGCGACGGGGTAGGAAGCCATCCCCCACTCGAAGTCGCCGTACCCGGCCTTGCTCAAGATATTGGTCACCAGCCATGTGCCCATGGGGACCATGGCGAAGTCCTGGGTGACGAAGTTGTTGTCATAGCGGGCTCCCACCGCGGATGCATCCGGCCAGGACATGGCATAGCCTTTCTCCATCTGCCCGAGGATCGCCTCATAATAAGGTTTCAGGTAGGAATAGTCCCCACCGCTGAAAAGCTGCTTCGCATCCCCTGTGGCGGTGCAGGCATATAGCTGGATGGTGGATCGCCACCCGTGGTAGAATGTGGCCTGCTTCCCGGCATAGGGGCTGTCGGAGGGCAGTGCCTGGAGCTTCTCGCCCACCTCGTTCACCAGTGCGTCGTATTCGGAGAACGTGATGCCATTCTTCGGATATGGGACGCCCACCGCGTCAAACATGGTCTTGTTGTAGAACAGCACCCATGGGTCCGCGCGCCAGGCCAGCTGGTAGAGCTTGCCATCATCCAATGTGTAGGGGGCGTCATAGGCAGTGGCATGTGGCACGTCGCTCTTCGCGATATAAGGGTTCAAGTCCTCCACATACCCGCCGTCGATGAGCTGCAGGTAGCCTGGGGTGTCCTTCACGGAAATCACGTCATAGCTCTCGCCGCCCGCCAGCTGGGTGGTAAGGCTGGCATTGAAATCCGCGCTGCCCAGGTCCACGAATTCCAGCGTCACGTTGGGCTTGACCAGGCTGTAGGCATTTTTGATGGCCTTGTAGTATGCGGTGGCGTTGTAATCCCACATCGCCCAGCGCAGCGTGACGGGTTCGTCGCTTTTCGCCGCTTCGGCGGGTGGGGGCGCTGCTTCGGTGGCCGCAGGAGCCGCCGCAGTGGTGGCCGGGGCCGCTGTGGTCGCAGGTGCAGCCGGGGCCGCTGTGGTCTCAGGTGCCTGTGTCCCAGCGGGCGCGGCCGTGGTCGCGGTCTGCCCGGAGCCCGAACATCCGGCCAGCAGCGCAGAGCCCATCGCCACACAAAGCGCCATGGCAAGTAGTTTCTTCATCTGGTAATCCCTCCTCTTTCATTTTGACAAATTGTCTATCGTTTCCGTGCATTTGAAATGTTGCTAAGTGTGTTATAACATATTTGACCGTCAATGTCAACAAGAAAGACCGTGGAAATTTGATTTTTTCTGCGTTAAAATTTGCGTTAAATCAATTCGCACGCCGTTTGATTTGTATCAAACTATATTTAACGTACTTTTACGAATTTCGCAACTATCAATTCTATAAATCACAATTTTTCTTGCCATTTTTCAAACGTTCTGTTATACTTATCGCAACCACATTGTATGGCTTCCAAAAGACACGGCACACGGCATAACGACATGTGCCACCCGCCGGGTTACCGCTTCGCCGGCAAAACCTTGCGCGAAGTTGTGACTAATGCCGAACGAGCATCGTTGAGTTGTTGGTGGGGCAATGCCGCCGAAGCCCGTCATTGGGTTATACGGTTCCTTGGCATCGGGGGATAAGGGGGGTGGGTTTGAATTTGGGGAGGGGGTTGTAAACCCGCAACCCGAAGGAATCGAAGGAGACGAGGGAAACGAGGGAGAGGGACATGACCGGAGCACGTGACGCAAGCGACAAAATCACGCTTAAAACCATAGCGGACCATGTGGGCACTTCCGTGGGTACCGTGGACCGCGCCATCAACAACCGACCCGGCATCAGCGAGGACATGCGCCGCGCGGTGCTCAAAATCGCAGAAGATCTGGGATACGAGGCCCAACGGCGGCCATACACCCGCCGCCGCAAGGAGGCACCGCGCATTGCGGTGGCCTACCCCCGTCAGCCTGACAGTTTCTACCGGGTGATGGATGCGGGCGTATGCGCAGGGGAGGCGAAATTCGCCCCACAGGGCGTCATCGTGGACAAGATCCGCTACCACCGCCCCACCCCCGCCGACGCCATGGAGTCGCTGTCGGCGCTGGACCCATCCGCATACGATGCGCTTGCATTGGTGGCGCCCGGGGCCGAGGTCAATGCCACCATAGAGCGCTTCGCCACCGCAGGTCTCCCGGTGGTGACGGTGAACTCCGACACGAACTGCAGCGCGCGCCAGCTTTTCATCGGGGCGGATGCCAAGCAGTCCGGCTGCATCGCCGCAGAGATGCTTGCGCTGATGACCCACAGGGCGGGGGCGATAGTGGGCTACCTGGACCTCGGCCAGACCGCCCCCGGCATCGTGCGTTTCTCCGGGTTGGACGAGTACATGCGCACCAACTACCCAAACATAGAGGTGCTTTCCTGCATCGACGACACGTCGGAAGACATGGAAAAGTCTGACAGGCTTGCCTCCATCATATCCATGACCAATGCGGTGAACGGCGTGTTCTGCACCGGCCCCAGCAGCACTGTCATCGTGGCCAACACCCTCAAATCCCTGGGCAGGGGCGACATCGCCGTGGTAGGGTACGACATCTCCCCCAGCACCTACGCCGCGGTGCGGGAGGGCTGGTGCCATGCGCTCATCTACCAGGACCCTTTCCAGCAGGGCTACCTGGCAGTGAAGCTCCTGGCCAACCACCTGCGCCACGGCGCGGCGCTCAAAGCCGGCGACGCGAGCCTGGAAAACCTCATCGTGACCCGCGGCAACATAGACCGCTACTACGACCCGGGGCTCTTCGCAGACTATAAGTGATCGTGTAAAAGAACCACGCCACTTCTTTCATCACTATTTGTGCCGCCGTCGTCAGCGGCGGAATGGAGGTTACTCTGAAAGCGATCCATATTACCTGCGCAATTGACTTAGCATTTTTCCATGTCCACGCCAGGGCGTGGGGCCGGCAGCAACCTGCGGCACATGTCACGCAACCCATTAGTGTTCCATGTCTACGCCCCGGATCGCATTCAGTATCTTCTCGGGGGTGACGGGCATGAGGTTCAGGTTCAGGTCCGTGCCGATGGCGTCCCGGATGGCGTTCACCACCGCAGGGGCGATGGAGTTGTCGCTGGGCTCCCCCACGCCTTTGGCGCCGTAGGGCCCCAGGCCCCCTCCGCTTTCCAGTATGATGGTCTCCACGTCGGGCACGTCCGCCGCCGTGGGCATGATGTAGGTGGAAAAACTGTTGGCGCGGGTGATGCCCTTCTCCCACTTCAGGTCTTCGTGGGTGGGCCAGAACACGTGGTAGATGGCGCCGCCCTCCACCTGCCCCTCGCAGGAGTTTTTGTTGATCATCTTGCCCGCATCGATGGCGGCGATGATCCGCAGGATCTCGAACTCCCCCGTCTCCTCGTCCACCGCCACCTCCACGCCGTGACAGGTGTATGTCAGGTCAGGGTTTAGCTGACCCTTGATGTTGGACAGGTCCGGCACCTCGGTGAAAGGCGCATTGAACTGGGTGATGGTCTCCAGCTCACCGCCGTCGTTGCTTAGGTTCGCCACCGCTTTCACGAATGGGATGTTCACCGCCGGGTCGTTCACCAGGTAGATCTTGTGGTCGCCCATGGCCAGGTTGCTCACCGGATACCCCAGAATCCCCGATGCGGTCTCCATGAGCCTCCCTTTCATGACGCCGGCGCATTTCAGCGCCGCGTTGCCCGACATGTAGAGCTGGCGCGTGGCGGTGGTGGTGCCGCTTAAGGGCGTCAGGTGGGTGTCCATGATATAAGGGTGCACGTCGGTGATGTCCAGCCCCAGCTCCTCCGCCACTATCTGGCACAGGGAACTGGCCTGCCCGCCGCCCAGGTCCGGCACCCCCGCGCGCAGTGTCACGGAACCGTCCAGCTCCAGACGGATGGACACCCGGGACGAGTCATGCATGAAAGTCAGCCGCCCATACACCGTGTGGGCGCAGGCGATGCTGCGGCCCACCTTGCGCCCGTCGGGCAGTCTCTCTGGTTTGGGCGAGGCGTTGAGGGCTTTGTCCACTTTTTCCAGCAGCTCCGGGAGGGCGTTGTGCCCCTGGGGGATGAAGCCGGTGGGCAGCGGGTCGCCGTTGTGCATCAGGTTGCGCCTGCGCAGTTCCACGGGGCTTAGCCCCAGTTTTTGTGCCAGCTTGTCCATCTGGCGCTCGTGGGCGAAGTTCACCTGGGGCCCCCCGAAACCGCGGTTGGCGCTGGAAAAGGTGTTGTTGGTGAATGCCGACTCGCTGACGATGGAGACATTGGGCGTGTTGTAGGGCCCCGCCGCCGCATAGGTGGAGTACATCTGCACCCAGGGGGTCAGGTAGGTGTAGCTGCCGCCGTCCATGACGATCGACACTTCCTGGGCCAGGATCTTGCCGTCCTTGGTGGCCCCGGTCTTGTAGTGGAGGTACTCCGGGTGGCGTTTCGCATGGGTCTCCAGGGACTCCTCCCGGCTCCAGATCATCTTCACCGGGCGCCTGGTCTTTGTCACCAGCAGCGCCAGGTAGGTCTCCACCGTGATGTCTTCCTTGCCGCCGAAACCGCCGCCCATGGGCACGCTCATGTTACGCACCTTGGTGTGCTGCAGCCCCATGATCTTCGCCACCGTGCGGTAGTGCTCCAACACCTGCACGCCCACCCGCAGGGTAATCACGCCGTTTTCGTCCAGCCACCCCATGCCCCCCTCGGTCTCGATGTAAGCATGTTCGTGTGGTGTGGTAAAATAATCCCCCTCCACGATGGCGTCGCACTGTGCCCAAGCGGCGTCGATGTCGCCGCACTCGATCTTGGAACGCATGATGCGGTTGGAGGCGTCCTCGCTGGAAACCAGGTATGCGCCATCCTTGAGGGCCTCCCTGGGGTCATACACACCCTCGGTGGGCTCGTAGTCCACCTCGATGAGTTTGCACGCCTCCTCGCACAGCTCCTCAGTTTCCGCCGCCACCAGCGCGATGGCCTCGGATTTGGACCGAATCTTCCCGGTGGCCAGCACCTTGTACAGCCCCTCGAAACCGCCCCCCACGTCGCGCATCTGCCCGAATTTGGATATGTCTTCATTGTGCGGCACGTCTTTCGCCGTCAGCACCGCATGTACGCCGGGCAATGCCTCGGCCTTTGACGTGTCGATGCCCCGTAGTATGGCCGCCGGGTATTTGCTGCGCAGGACCTTGCCGTACAGCATGTTGGGCATCACCCAGTCGTCGCTGTAGAGCTGCTCGCCCTTGGCCTTGGCCAATGCGTCGTGGCGCGGTACGGGGTTTCCGATGAGTTTCAGGTTCTTTTTCATGCTGTGAGCCTCCCCTCTTCGATTTCCTTCGCCACCAGGTAGATCGCATCCACGATTTTGACGTATCCGGTGCATCGGCACAGGTTGCCGGAGATGATGTTCTTGATGGCCGCCCGGTCGGCTTTCCCCCCGTGCTTGAGGTACGCCGCCCCGGCCACGATCATACCCGGGGTGCAGAACCCGCACTGGACCGAACCGCACTCCACGAAGGCTTCCTGCAGCCGGGCGGTGAGGGGGTCGCGGTAGCCCAACCCTTTGTTCGTCCAGACCTCATGGCCGTCACATGCCGCCGCCAGCGTGAGGCAGCTCTTCACCGCCTGCCCGTCCAGGAGCACCGTGCATGTGCCGCACTCCCCCACCTCGCACCCGCACTTCACGTCCCACACGTAATGCTCCCGCAAGGCGCGCATGAGGCTCATATGCGCATCGACTTCATATGTGACATCCTCGCCGTTGACTTTGAGGCGGATCTTCACTTTCTCGCTCATATCATTCTCCTTGAAACATATTACAGTAACCGCTTCACCGATATCGGGGTTTCCTCCCACATCGGCTTCCCCTGTAAGTCTTGCCCCGTGGGGTCTGGCCATCCGAGGGCAATCCGCATCGCGGCCAACCCAGCGCCGTCAGGGACCACATTCCCCTAAGGCTGCACCCTTGGACCACAGTCACCAAGGGCGGCTCTCCTTACGGCCCTTTTTACCAGCACCGGCACGATCTGGCGGCGGTACTCCACGGAGGCACGCACCGAATGTGGCCTGGGGTTGATGTCCCCCTGCACCGCCCCGTACATGGCCTCATATGCGCCCTCATCGTCTACCTTGATACCCAGCAAGGCTTTCTCTGCAGCGGACGCACGCACCGGAGTGGACGCCACCGCGCCCAGGGCGATGCGGCAGTCCGTCACCCGCCCCTCCCCGTCCACCGTCGCATAGGCTGCGGCGGTGCACACCGAAATGGCCATGGACTTGCGCTGCCCCATCTTCATGAATGCGGTATGGGGCTGCGGGGCGAAAGTGAAATGTGTCACCAGTTCGTCCGGCTCCACCCTGGTTTTCCCCAGCCCTGTGAATATGTCACATATGGGCAACGCCCGCTCCCCGCGGGCGCTTTTCACGTGCACGTCCGCTTCCATCACCATGAGGGGCGGCAATGTGTCCCCACCTGCGGACGCCTTGATCAGGTTCCCCCCGATGGTGGCGCTGTTGCGCGTGGTGGGGTCGGCGAACACCTGGGCCGCCATGTAAAGTGCGGGCGCATGCCCTTTTATAAGTTCTGATGCGCCGATCTCCGCTATGGTGGTGAGCGCGCCCACCCACACCAGAGCGCCTTCCATGCGGATGCCCCGCAGTGCGTCGATGCCCCGGATATTCACCAGAGTCTTGTCGTTGCGCTTCCCGTCCCGGATGTCCACCATCACGTTGGTGGCCCCCGCCACCACATACGCCTGGGGCCCCAGTGCGGCCAGATGCCCCACCGCCTCCTCCAGGGAACGCGCATTGACGAAAGCGAAATTCTTCATGGAAACCTCCTGATTGCTCCTGTACCCTCTCCTGAATTGTTGCCATACGCCAGCCCATGCACCCGGCACATCTTTTCGCCGGGCGCACCTGATATCCGGCACCACATCCATCCCGTAGGGCATACACTGCATCCCGGCAGATGTGCCGCCTTGCCAAGGTTCTTGCAACAGTGCGTCTGTCACGTCGCTGCCGCCCCTTTCATCTTCCCGGCCGCATCCAGCACCGCCTGGACGATGGCCACGTACCCGGTGCAGCGGCAGAAATTCCCACGCAGGTAGTCTTTCACGTATGCCTCGTCCGGGTCCGGGTTCTCCCGCAGGAGCGCGGTGGACGTCACCACCATCCCCGGCGTGCAGAACCCGCACTGGATGGCCCCCAAGTTCACGAATGACTCCTGCACCGGGGTGAGTTCCCCGTCTTTGGCCAGGCCCTCGCTGGTGGTGATCTCCCACCCGTCGGCCGCCACGGCAGGCACCAGGCAGCTCATCACCGAACGGTCGCCATGGAGCACCGTGCATGCGCCGCACTCCGCGATGCCGCACCCGTACTTCGTGCCGGTGAGGTACAGCCTGTCCCGAAGCACGTCGATGAGCAGCTCGTTGCTCTGCACGTCCAGCGTGCGGCGTTTTCCGTTTACAGTCAAATTGATCGTATGTTTGCTCATTTCTATTCCTTCTTCGCCGGCAAGGCCATATATCATCACCATGGGTTGCCGCTGACACAGTTTGCCCCGTTTGGGGGGATAAAGGTTCCGGATGAAGCCATGGGAAAGCGCTTCACGCCCCCCCGCTGCGCGCCCACGCCAGCGCCAGCGCATCCGCCACCATGGTTTTCGTCACGTCCTTGCGGTACACCGCGGTGGTACGGTTGTCGTCGATGGGCTGCAGGAAGCCCGACACCGCCTCGCCGGTTTCCATGGCGAGGCTTTCCGACATCTCTTTCCCGGCAAGCCCTGCGGATATCTCTTCCAGGAACAGCGGCCTGGCCGCCACCGCCCCCATGGACATGGCGATGTGACCTATGCGCCCCCCGTCCCTGGCCAGCGCCACACAGAGGCTCAGCTTCGCTATGTCGCTCTTGGTGCGCGCCATCTTGGTGAAAGCATGGCCCACATCCCCCTTGGGGGTGGGGATGAAGATCCCCGTGAGCATCTCGTCTTTTTCAAGTACCGTGACCCCCGGCGCCAGGAAGAAATCCTTTGCTGGGACCTTGCGGACGCCCCGCGCGCTGGCGATCTCAAGCGTGCCGCCGTAGCACATCACCGGGCCCACCGCATCCGCCACCGGGGATGCGTTGCAGAAATTGCCCCCGATGGATGCCAGGTTGCGCACCGAGATGGCGGCCATGGCTTTCACCGCATCCGTCAGGGCAGGAAAAAGGGACGTCATCCGCTGGTCTGTCTCTATATCCCATAGTTTCCGGTTCGCCCCTATGCGGACACCTTCGTCCGTGTATTCCACCTGCTTTAGTTCCTCGATCCCATTGATGTCCATCATGTAGTCCATGTCAGGGACCGTTTCCATCTTGAGTTTGACTATCAGGTCCGTGCCGCCCGCATAAATCTTCACCTTTTCTTTTTCCGACAGGATCTGCAGCGCCTCATCCAAACCCGACGGTTTGAGGTAGTCATACTCCTTCATTATATGTTTTGTGTTCATCGAATTTCCTCGTCAATGCTTGGCCAATGCAATATATGGGAGAAGCGCTTGCGTGCCGCCGTCATGATGGGGTGGCATCTGCGGCCTGTGCTTCCGGTCACGAACTTGCGAACCATGCGCCGATCCGGTCGTCATGATGGTGTGGCGCCTGCGGACTGTGCTTCCCTCTCACGGATCGCCGCCAGCACCGCCTCGGGCGTAAGCGGCAGTTTGTGGAAACGGATGCCGATGGCGTTGTAGACCGCATTAGATATGGCCGCCTGGACGCTGGCCAGCGCCGCTTCCCCGATGCCCTTGGCGCCAAATGGCCCGGTGGGTTCGTAGGTGTCGCAGAGGATCACCTCCACGTCCTTGATGGGCGGCATCTCCATGGCCGACGGGGTCTTGTAGTCCACCAGCAGGCCTTTGTTTGCCAGCTCGCCGGTGGCCTCGTTCGTCGGCAGCTGCTCGAACACCGTGTAGCCAAACCCCCGGTTGAATGACCCCACCAGCTGGCCTTTCACCAGGTCGGGGTTCATGGGGTTCCCGCAGTCGCCGAAAATCAGCACCTTGGGCACCGTGATCACCCCTGTGCGCATGTCCACCTCCACCTCCACGAAATGGGTGGTGAAACATGGGGGGCAGTTGCGCTGGCGGTAGCTGTCGGTGTAGGCGATGGTGCCCCAGCTCATGTTCTGCGCCTGCTTGGCGATGTCGCCTATGGTCATGGACTTGGCGGGGAAGTCCTTTACCTGGACCACGCCCTGGTGCAGCCCGTCAGAGCGCACCACTTCCAGGTTATAGGCGTGTTCCGCCATAAGGCGGCCGGCCACTTCCAGGAGCTTTTCCTTTACTTTCATGGCCACGTGGTACACCGCCGCCCCGCCGCAGTAGACGCCCCTGGTGGCGTGGGTGCACACGTCGTAGCCGATCTGCATGGTCCCCGCGGGGGACAGGCCCACCAGATCCAGGGGCACCTGGAGCACCTCGGCGCAGATCTTGCGCAGCGCATCCCATGTCCCGCCGCCATGGTCCGTCACGGGGGTCAGCAGGTCCACCGACCCGTCCTCGTTGATCTTGACCAATGCGCTGGAGTAGTCTATGACCTCGCCCTCCTTGGGGCCGCCTGTGCCGGAGCAGTGGAAGCCCCGGGCCAGCCCCAGCCCCCGCCGTACATCCCCGGTCTTGGTATCGGGCCGCTCCCGGTGGTCGAAATCCGTCATCTGGCGGCCTTCCACCAGGCTCTGCTCCACGCCGCAGCTTTTGATGATGGAGCGTATGGTGGGGCCCTGCCCCCAGAACTCGTCCCCCACGCCCCGGTAGTTTTTCAGCCGCAGGTCCACCGGCGAGAAGCCCATTTCATTGGATATGATGTCGATCATGCTCTCGATGGCGAAATTGATCTGGGGGTTCCCATAGCCCTGCATGGCGCAGCAGGGCGTCTTGTTGGTGTATACAGCGGTGCCGTCGAAACGGATGTTGCCCTCGTATTTGTAAAGGGAGGCGAACCACCCCGCGGTGCACCCCAGGAAAGGCAGGGGCTGCACCTGGTGGGCGCCGAAATCGACGAGGGCCGTCACGTGGGCGGCGGTGATCAGGCCGTCGTTGGTCACGCCCATCTTCACCGTGAATTTCGCCGGGTACTTCTGGTGGCTGTAGAAATCCTCTTCCCGGGCGCTGACAAGCTTCACCGGCCTGCCCGCTTTCAAGGCCAGGTAAGCGCAGATGGGCGTCACCGTGTTCACCTGGATGCTGGAGCCGAATGCGCCGCCGAAGGGCAGCTTGATCACGTTGATCCTGGACAGGGGCATCCCCAGCACCCGCCCCAGCAGCTGCCTGTTGGCATGGATGGACTGGGCGGTGGCCCATACGGTGATGGATCCGTCGGGCTCGGGCTTCACCACCGCGCACTTGGTCTCCATCTGGTTGTGGTAGATCCGCCCCAGCTCGAAGCTCTCCTGGAAGATCCGGTCCGCCTTGGCAAAACCCGCCTCGCAGTCGCCCTCGCTGATGTTGCGGATGACGCCGATGTTGTTGTGGACGGCAACCTCCTCGTCCCCCAAGTAAATCTTGTCGTAGAGCTGCGGCGCGCCGTCTTTCATGGCCTCTTCCGGCTCAAACACCGCAGGCAGCACCTTGTACTCCACCTTGATGGCGCGCACCGCCCGGTATGCCAGCTCCTGGGTGTCCGCCGCCACCGCCATGAGGGGTTCCCCGAAATGCCTGGCCTTGTCCGGCAGCACCGTCCGGTCCCGGTAGGTGGCCGCCGGTATGCTCACGCTGCGTTCATTATACTTGATAGGCTCGATGTCCTTATAGGTAAGGCACACCGCGCCCATTTTTTCCGCTTCCGTGGTATCTACGCTCAAAATCTCCGCGTGTGGGTAGGGGCTGCGCAGCAGCGCCCCGTACATCATCCCCGGCACGATCACGTCCGACGGGTACACCATGGCGCCCGTCACTTTGGCATGGCCGTCGCTGCGGGGCACATTCTGCCCGATGTAGCTACCCTCTGAAACCTGTGTCACTAAAACCGCCTCCTTAATCCGCAAACCCACCCCAACCACAAACCGTACGGCGCGCCGGGGATCCCATACCCCGCACGGCCATTGTACCGCTTCTCCTATGTGGCACGTCCGGCCGATGCGTCAGCCACCGTCGTCCCCTCCTGGGTGACCGGTGACGGCCGGCCGCTCCGGCCCCATCGCCGCCGCACTTCAGGCACGTCCGCCCGATGCGTCAGCCACCGTCCCCTCCTGGGTGACCGGTGACGGCTGGCCGCTCCGGCCCCATCGCCGCCGCACTTCGGGCACGTCCGCCCGATGCGTCAGCCTTTGTCCCCTGCGGGTTTCCCCGCCTTCGCCTTCGCCGCTTTCAACACGTTCTTCTGTATGGTACGCCCGGTGACGGCGCAGTAGTTGCGCACCCGCTTGGGGATGATCCCATTGGGCCGCACGATGAGCATGATCACCAGGATGGCGCCGTATACCAGCTGCTGGAAATCCCCCACGTCCCGCAGCTTCTCGCTGATGACCGTGAGCAGGAACGTCCCCACGATGATGCCGATGGAGTTGTCCATGCCCCCCAGGATCACCATACAGATCAGCATCAGGGACTTGGAGAAGTTATATGTGTCAGGCCCCACGTAGGCATCCAGCCCCGCATATAGGGACCCTGCGATGGAGCAGAACACGCCGCCGATGACGAATGCGAAGAGTTTCTGCTTGGAAACGTGGATCCCCATGCAGTTGGCGGCGATTTCGTCCTGGGCGATGGTATTGAGCGAAAGCCCGGATTTGGTGAAATACACCCGCATGGCCACGTAGGTCAGAAGCACCAGCACCACACCGCAGAATATCAGGTACGGTATCTGGGGCGCGAAGCGTATCCCCGCCACGGTGTAGCGTTTGTAGAGGGACAGCCCGAACAGAGTGAAGCGCCCCCCTGAGCTGGCCAGGTCCGTCAGGCCCCCCTGCCCCCCCAAAAACGGGGTGATGTAGATGATCTGCGTGAACGCCAGCTGGATGGCCATGGTCACCAGGGACAGGTAGTACCCCTTGGTTTTCAGCGTGGGAAGCCCGATGACGAAACCAAACGCCACCGCCGCCGCCACGCCTATGAGCACCCCCACCCACGGGGACACGTGGAAATGCTTCACCGCCACGCCCACGCCGTATGCCCCCAGCCCCATGAATGCCGCAGGGGCGAAGTTGGTCATGTCGGTGGACCCCATCTGGAAGTTCAGCCCCAGGCAGGCGATCATGTAGACCACCGCCGTGCAAGCGATCTGCGCCGCATAGTTCTGGCTGGTCAGGCTGATGGGGATGACCACCAGGCAGACGGCGCCGCTGACGACCGCCACCTTTTTATGGGCGATGTAGGAGTCGAAGATCTCATTGACCGCACCATATCTGTCCATGATCAGGATGATGACCACCGCAGCCACCATGATGGCCATGCTGGGCACGAAAGGCATCACGATGATCAGGTGCGCCAGGACGGATATGAGGATGTTGCACGCCACGATGGCTGGCGCGGATAATTTGAAATTCCATCTGTCTTTCATGCGGCGCCCCCCCTCAAACCTTCTCGATGGTCTTCTCGCCGATGATGCCTTCCGGCTTGAACACGATGAAGATGATGATCACCACGAACGCGATGATGTTCTGCCACTGGGTGCCGCCCGGGATCAGCCCTGCGGCGAACACCTCCACGAACCCCAGGAGCATCCCGCCGATGACCGCTCCCCAGGTGCTTTTGAGCCCGCCCACCACGGCAGCGGAGAAACCTTTCGTGCCATAGAGCGTCCCCCCGTCAAACCGGATGATGGTCTGGTAGGAACCCAGCACGAACCCCCCCACAGACAGCAGCAGTCCGCCTATGACGAAGGTGATCACGATGATTTTCTTCACGTCCATGCCGGTCATGAACGCCAGCTCTTTATTCTGTGAAATGGCCTGCATGGACAGGCCCATCTTTGTCTTGTTCAGGAATAGGAACAATACCGCCAGGATCACCACCATGATGAGGATGATGGTGATGTTGCGCTGCACCATGGAACCGCCCGCCGCGATGAGCGACGGCATGGCCTGGGGGTTGCGCCCCCCCACCACGGTCTTCGGGTCAGGCACCGCGGGGTTCGTGACGGCTGCCGCCATCCCGTTGATGGCGGGCTGGAACACCAGCCCCAGCGCCTCTTTGATCACGGTGCCCAGCGCGATGGTGGAAAGCAGCGGCATCAGCGTGGATGACCGCTCGAAAGGCTTGATGGAAACATAGTACGAAACCAGCCCCAGCGCAGCACAGAGTATGGCCGCGATGAGAAGCAGCAGCAGCACGAAAAGCGGAAGCGGCAGCGCCCCGAAAAGCCCCGCGCTGTACAAAACGGTGTATGCCCCCACGATACCGAATGCGCCGAACATGGCGATGTCGCCGCAGCAAAACACCACCACGTCCAACACGCCGAAAAACAGGCAGTATCCAATGGCGACCAAGGTGTAAGTACACCCCATCATCACCGCTCCTGGCAGCAAATTCAAGATTCGATCCATCGTCCGTCTCCTTTGTGCGCCGCAAACCCGATAAAGCAGTCCAGTATATCCAATGCGGGCTGCAACCACATGCCCGCTGATGGCACCTGCATCTCGGGTTGTGCTTGGACATCCGACCGGTCGTCGTCCAAGCACAAAACCCGATGTCGTTCTTGCAGATTGCCGTGCCGCGTTCGGCGGCTCGCAATGACGCCTGATGAGAATTACCCTTTTGCTTCCCTGGGAAATGTTTGCTTCCCGTGGGAAATGTTTACTTCCCGAGGGAAATGTTTACTTCCTGAGGGAAATGTTTTACTTCCCTGGGAACTGCCTTGCGCCTGTCTTGTACTCGCTCTTGTCGTAGACGACCCACTCGCCGTCCTGGACCACATTCAGGTACGCCGCCACGTTGGTTGTCTGGCCGATCTCATTGAACGTGGTGGTGCCCATGATGCCTGTGGTGGAGCCATCCTTGATGGCGTCGCGCATGGCTTCAGGTGTGGGGTCCGCGCCGCAGGCCTTCAGGGCGTTGAGCAGGATCAGGGCAGCCTCATAGGCATAGGGTGTATATGCGCCGATGGGCTCGCTGAACTTCTCAGCCTCATAGTCGGCCACGAATTTCTGCCCCTCGGGCGTGCTGTCCAGCTCGATGCCGGGTTTCACGATGAGGGCCCCCTCGGCGGCTTCCGCACCGATCTTCAGGAAGTCCTGGGAGTAGTTGCCGGAGATGCCGCAGAACAGCGCATCCAGCTGCTCCTCATACATCTGCTGTTTCAGCATGGAGCCTTCAGTGACCACGCCGCCCCAGTACACGCAGTTCGCGCCGGAATCCTTGACCTTTTGCAGGATGGGGCGGAAGTCCACGGTGCCCGTCTGCACTTTCTCCACGCCCAGTGGGGTCAGGCCGCGCGCTTCCATCTCTTTCGTGAATGCGGTGGTGTTGCCCTCGCCGTATGTGGTCAGGTCGGAGATGATGAAGATCTTGTCATACTTCATGTCGTCCAGCACCGCTTTGGCCAGGGGTACGTTCTCCTGCACGTCGGTGGGTGCGGAACGGGTGATCCAGGGGTAGTTCTCGGGGCTGGTCAGGCTCTCCCGGATGGCGCCCCAGATCAGCAGCGGGATCTCGTTTTCCTTGAACACGGGGATGGTCGCCTCGGCCACGCCGGAGTTCCAGTGCCCGCTGGCCGCCACCACGGCCGGGTCGGCCACGATCTTCTGTGCGCCGGCTGCGCCTACTTCGGGTTTGGCCTGGTCGTCGATCTCGATGACCTCGATGGTGTAGGGGTACTCGCCGGAGGCATTGGCCTGCTTGATGGCCAGCATGAATGCGTTGCGGGCGGCTGCGCCCTCCGCGGCGTCACCGCCGGTGATGGGGCCCAAAAAGCCCAGTTTCACGACCTTGCCGGACGGGGCAGGCGCCGGGGCTGCAGTCGTCTCTGCCGGTGCCGCCGCCGCAGGAGCCGCCGTGGTTTCGGCAGGCGCCGCTTGTGTCGCGGCAGGCGCTGCGGTGGTTGCGGTGGATGCGCCGCCGCTGCATCCGGCCAGGCTGGTCAGTGCCAGCGCCGCCGCCGCCAGCGCGGCAAACAGTCTTCTCTTACTCATTTTTTCATTCCTCCTATTTCTCAACTATGCTACTCTATGCTACGCATCCCGCCGGGATGGCAGGGAATGCAGATACCCCGGCTACAGGATCGGGTTTTCCAAGATCTCGCTTTGGAGCAGCGCTTCTTTGTCCCCCGAAAAGAGGATCTGGCCTTTTTGTATGACGTAGCCGAACCCGGAAACCTGCAGGGCTTTGCTGACGTTTTGCTCCACCAGCATGATGGTCATGCCATTTTCCTGGTTCAGCCGCCGCACGATGCGGAACACCTCCTCCACCACGATGGGGGCCAGCCCCAGGGACGGCTCGTCCATGATGAGCAGCTTTGGTTTGTTGATCACCGCCCGGGCGATGGACAGCATGGTCCTCTCGCCGCCCGAGAGCGTGCCCGCTTTTTGCTGGAGCCTGTCTTTGAGGACCGGGAAAGACGCATACACTTCTTCCAAGCGTTCATTCAACGTGTGGTGGTCGTTGACATTGTAGGCGCCCAGCTTCAGGTTTTTTTCCACCGTCATCTTGGTGAACGTGCCCACGCCCGCGCTTGCCACCTGGATTCCCGCCGCGATGCGCCGGTGGGTGGGCCAGGCGGTGATGTCCTCGCCGTCCAGCGCGATCTGCCCCCTGTCCGCGGCGACCATGCCCAGGATGGTCTTGACCAATGTGGTCTTGCCGGCGCCGTTGGCCCCCAGCACGCAGCATACATGCCCCCTGTGCACATCCAGGGACACGTCGATGAGCATGGGGATCCGCCCATAGTGGGTGGAAACGTTCTTTACGGATATCAAACAGGGGTTATCGCTCACTGTACACCTCCGATGGTTGCTTGGCAGCGCCCTTGTCATGTGGCCGGTCGCTTGCCGATTCATGTGGATTGCCCGCCCATGTGGTTCGCCCGCCCATCCGGTATTTCGGCGCCATGGGGCGCCCGCCGCCGGGGCCGGTGCCCATCCTTTTACTGCGCACCCCCTATATATGCGTCCACCACGCCCTTGTCCTGGAGCATCTCGTCGTAGACCCCCTCGAATATCTTCGCCCCGGCGTTGAACACCACGATGCGCTCCGGCACTTCCTCCATGACCTTCATGTCGTGCTCGATGATGATGATGGCGATGTCTTGCATCTTTTCCTTAATCTTGCGGATGTCGTCCATCATCTCCATGGTCTCTTCGTCGTTGAGCCCTGCGGTGGGCTCGTCCAGCAAAAGGACCTTCGGTTTGCCCATCATGGCTCGGGTGATCTCTATGCGCCGCCGGTCGATGTGTGGGATGTTTTTCGCCAGCACGTAGCGTTTGTCGATGAGGTCGGGGTTAAAATAGCTGAGCAGGTCCAGGCTCTCCTGGAGGTAGTCGTAGATGATGTTGTTCACCTTTTTGGGCTTGAAGATCGCATCGAAAAGGGAATAGCCTTGTGACGTGTAGGTACCCACCAGGAGGTTGTCCGCCACGCTAAGGTCCCAGCACAGGCGGCTGGACTGGTAGGTGCGGGATATGCCCCTCTGGTAGATCTCGAAGGGGCGCAGGTTGGTGATCTCCTCCTCGGCGAGGTGGACGCTGCCCTGGGTGGCGCCATAGATCCCGCTGACGATGTTCAGGAACGTGGTCTTGCCCGAACCATTGGGCCCGATGAGCCCCACGATCTGGCTGTAGTCGATCTCGAAATCCACTTTGTTCACCGCCCAAAGCTCCCCGAAATTGATGGAAAGCCCCGCCGTTTTCAAGATTGCCATACCATTCCCCCCGTGCTCCGAACTGCTTTTCACCGCCTAGCTGCTTGGCGCCGCTTCACCGCTTGGCGCCGCTCGGTTGCTTTTCATCGCTTCGCTTCTTGGTGCCGCTCGGTTGCTTTTCATCGCTTCGCTGCTTGGCGCCGCTCGGTTGCTTTTCATCGCTTCACCGCTTGGTGCTGCTGCAATGCTTGCCCCGCCTTCGCTCTGCGTTATGCCATGTTGAGAATATCGCCCCTATAAAATCATAAAAGACCGCGATAACTCGCGACCTCATTGCCATAAGATTCAATCCCGCGCCTGGTGATGCCTCAGATTGATATATATATTCTAGGTTATATGTGTGTAAGAACCGAAAGCCGCCAACCCCTTGAATGTGCGTATTATATCATAAACCAGTATCAATAGCAAATACCAAATTTATTATACTTAAATATAAGCCCCTGTATGTTTTTCGGAGCGTTCTTCCCCGGACTTGAACCCCGCTGCTTCGTCTGTCTGCCGATTCGTCTGTCCGCCGCTTCGTCTGTCCGCCGCTTCGTCTGTCTGCCGCTTCGTCTGTCTGCCGCTATGGCCCCCCTCTATGCTGTCTCTTCCCTGAATGTGATCTCCCCCGTGGCCTCGTCCATGGACTCCACGATGGCCAGGGACTCCACCCTGATGCCCTTGCCACGCAGAGCGGCGCCCCCGGGCTGGAAGCCTTTTTCTATCACCACGCCGGCGCCTACCAGTGTGGCCCCGGACACTTTCACCAGCTCCACCAACCCCTCCATCGCCTTGCCGTTGGCCAGGAAATCGTCGATGAGCAGCACCCGGTCCCCCGCCCCCAAAAACTCCTTGGAGACGATGATGTCATATTCCCGCCCCAGTGTGAAAGACATGACCTTGGCCGTGTACACATCCCCTGCGATGTTTTTGGTCTTGTTCTTTTTGGCGAAAAGGACAGGCACGCCGAAATACTGTGCCACCACGCACGCCACGCCGATGCCGGAAGCCTCTATGGTGAGGATCTTGTTTACACCGGAATCGGCGAACCGCTTGTGGAACTCCCTGCCGATCTCCTCAAACATGTGGATGTCCATCTGGTGGTTCAAAAAGCTGTCCACTTTCAGCACGTCCCCGGATTTGATCTTCCCGTCCTTGCGTATCCTGTCCTTGAGCAGTTGCATGGATTTCTCCCCCTCACCCCTCGACGATATATGTCCCCAACAGTTCCCAAACCTTCTGGCTCAGCAGGTAGTCGTCGATGTCGGACTCCACCACCCCGTAGGAGAGCATGGTCGCCAAATCGTCGTACCCGTATGTCGCGGCCAGCTCTTCCTTTTCTTCCGTGCTGACCGTCAGGCCCTCCTGCTCGGACACCGCCTTTACCATGAGCTGCTGCTTGAGCACGCCCCGGCTTTCCTTGCGCAGGGTGTCCTCGAACTGCTCCTGGGTGTACCCCATCATGCCATAGTAGTCGTCCAATGTGTAACCATAATATGACAGGTTCGACGTCAGGCTGGCCAGCTGCTGGTCGTAGATCGCATCCACGGATGCATCGGTGAGCTCGTAGGAGGACTCATTGAGCACCTTGAGGAATGCCGCCTGCAGCCTTTGCTGCTTGTATGTCTCGTCGTACAGCTGGGTTTTCACCTCCGCCTCGTACTCCGCCACGGTCTTGGCCGTCTGAGAGATGCCCTGCACGAAGTCATCCGTCAGCTCCGGGACCGCCACCCGTTTGATGGAATTGACCGTCACTTCGAAAACCACGGCGGCGCCGGCCAGATCCGTGTTCCCATAGTCTTCCGGGAATGTCAGGTCCAGGTTCCTCTGCTCCCCAACCGCGGCCCCCACGAGCCCGTCCTCGAAGCCGGGGATAAACGCACCGGACCCCAGCTCCAAATCGTAGCCTTCGGACGTGCCGCCCTCGAAGGCCACCCCGTCCTTGAGCCCCTTGAAGTCGATGTTCAATGTGTCGCCCAGTTCCGCCGGCCTGTCCGTCACGTCAAATGTGGTCTGGTATGACGACAGCACGCTGTCAATCTGGTACTGCACCTCCTCGTCCGTGATCTCGACAGGTTCCATCGTAATCCGGATGGTTTTGTAGTCGGCCAGGGAGATCTTGTCCTCGGCGGCGTGGAGGATGGCGTTGGTGTCAACCACCAGGTCCTCGGCAGCTTCCGTTTCGGCAGCCGCCGCCGCAGGCTCCGCCGTGACGCCCTCATTCCCTGCATCTGCCCCGGTGGTCGCATCCGCGGTCCCCTCTGTGGCCTGGGTGGCGGCGGTGGTTTCCTGTGCCGCCTCTTTTTTCGAGCACCCCGCCACCACAGCCGCCACCGCCAGGATGACCCCAACCAGTACGGCTACGAGATTGATTTTGTTTTTATTCATTGTTTACCATTTTCCTTTCGATCCCCGTGCCCGCCAAAGGGCATGGCCGCCGGGTGTTGCTTTCCTGTGTACGCCAGGCGCCTGCCAAACCCATCCCGCGAACCAGTCGGCTGGTCTTGATACGGCGCCGCAAGCACAAACATGCGCCGGTTTGTGTCCGGCGCGGTCCCCATCACTTGAAAAACGCCATAAATGCCCGGTAGGTGTCGTATATGTCCAGTTTCGACGCCAGTTCGAAAGGCGAATGCATGGACAAGATAGGCACGCCCAGGTCCACCGTGTCGATGTCCAGCGACGCCACGAACTTCGCCACGGTGCCGCCACCGCCCACATCCACCGCGCCCAGCTCGCCTATCTGCCAGAACACGCCCTCGGCCTCCATGATATCGATGACCTTCGCCATGTACTCCGCACTGGCGTCATTGGATCCGGATTTGCCCCTGGCCCCCGTGTACTTGGTCAGGACACAGCCTTTGTTCAGGTAGCAGGAATTGCCCGCCTCGAACACAGTATGGAAAGTGGGGTCGAACGCCGCATTCACATCCGACGATAGGCAGGAGCTGTTGCGGAACATCTCCCTTGCGTCCGCCCCGTGCGCCTTGGCGAGGCCCTCCAGGAACGTGCGCAGGTAGGCGCTGTTGATACCGGTGTTGCCCTCTGAACCGATCTCTTCCTTGTCCGCCAGCACCGTGATGGCAGTGTACGTGGGGTCAGCGGAATGTGCCTGGGCCATGAGGGCCGTATATGCGCACACCCTGTCGTCCTGGCCGTAAGCCCCCACCAGGCTCCTGTCCAGCCCCACGTCCGCAGCCTTCACCGCGGGCACCATCTCGATCTCCGCCCTGGCGAAATCTGTCTCCGCGAAACCATATTCATCATGGAGCAGCGCAAGGATGGCCAGTTTCACCGGCTCCTTGATCTTCTCGTCGTCGTAAGGCAGGGAACCCACCACGATGTTCAGCTCCTCGCCTTTGATCCCCTCGGCCAGGGTGCGTTTGTTCTGCTCCGCCGAGAGATGGGGGAGCAAATCCGTGATGCAAAACACCGGGTCGCCCGCCTTTTCCCCCAGGCTGAGTTCCAGGGTGCGACCATCTTTGAGCACCACCACGCCGTGGAGGGCCAATGGGATGGTCGCCCACTGGTACTTGCGTATGCCGCCGTAGTAATGTGTCTTGAGATACGCCACCTCGTTTTTTTCGAAGAGTGGGCTGGGCTTCAGGTCCAGGCGGGGCGAATCCACATGGGCGATGTTCAGGCGCACGCCTTCTTCCAATGGCCTGGCGCCGAACTTTGCGGCTATCAGGGCCTTGCCCCTCTCCACCTCGTACACCGCATCCCCTGTCTTATAGGTAGCCTTGGGGTCATAGGGGTGGTACCCGGCCGCTTCCAGCACCTTCACCGCCTGGGCGACGCACTCCCGCTCGGTCTTCGCGGCATCCAGGAACGCCTTGTACGGTTCGCAAAACTGTGCCGCCTCAGGCACCCATTCTTTCTTTTTGATGCCAATATGCCCCGGTTTCCATGAGAGTTCCTCTTCCAGCAGCTGCCCCTTGGTCTTTTCCATGGTCACTCCAATCTATCTCAGGTGGTTTTGCTCACAGCCGGATGCCCTTCAGCAGATCCCCCAGGCCCGTGGTGGCCTGACCGGTTTCCTTGTAATGGAAATCGTCTTTGGGGGCTGCCTCGCCGCCCTCCAGGTCCTTCATGCTCAGGCTGATCTTGCCGTCTTTGAGCCCCACGATCTTCACCGTGACGCGCTGGCCTTCCTTCAGCACGTCGCCGGGGTGCTTGATGTGGTTCCTGGAGATACGGGAAACATGCAGCAGGCCCGACAGGCCGTCGTCCAGGTTCACGAATGCGCCGTAATCCTTCACGCTGTCCACGGTGCCTTCCACCACTGCGCCCACCTTCACCGCATCCATCTTCTTTTTCTTGTCGGCTTCGGCCTGTTCTTTCAGGATCTCCTTGGCGGAAAGAACCAGCCGCTTCTTTTCCGGGTCCACGGTGATGAGCACCACGTCCAGGTACTTGCCCAGGAACTCGTTGAGATCCTCCACGTAGCGCAGGGACAGCTGGGATGCAGGGATGAACCCCCGCACGTCGTCCACGAACGCCACCGCGCCGCCCTTGACGATCTCCTTGACCTTCACCTTCACGGGGGTCTTGTCCACCATCATCTGCTTGTATTCGGACCATTTTTCGGCATCGGGGTTGGTCTCTTCCACGAAAGTCAGCGTCTGGCGCTCGTCAAACGCCTTGTAGGACTCTTCCAAAGCGTCTTTCAGGTCTTCCATGGTTTCTGCGGGGGCGCCGGCCTTGGCGGGGGCTGTATCTGCCGCGGCTGCCTCTGCGAGGGTGGCCTCTGCCGGAGCCGACTCTGCGGGGGTGGCCACAGTTGCGGCTGCCTCTGTCGCAGGTGCTTCCACCGGGGCTGCCTCTGTCGCAGCTGCCTCTGCGGGGGTGGCCTCAGTCGGGGCTGCCTCTGCGGGGGTGGCCTCTGCCGGAGCCGACTCTGCCGGGGTGGCCTCTTTCGCAGGGGGCGCCTCGGCCCCCGCCGGGGCCGGGGTCTGCGCAGCTACCACCTCTGCCGCGGCCGCGGTCTGCGCAGCTGCCGCCTCGGCCCCAACCTCTGCCGTGGCCGCAGTGGCCGCAGTCACCGCCGCCACATCTGTGTCGGCCATTAACTCAGCGCTGGCCGCCGCTTCAGTTTCGGCCGCTTCCTGTATGGCGCTGTCCCCCTCGGTTATGGGTGTTCCCTCTTCGGGGTTCAGAATTTTCTCGACTTCCATGTCCTTTGACTCCTCTCATCCGGATTTGCCGCCCACAGGCACCCGAAAAGGCCGCCTTGGGGCAATGCAATTTCATCTCTTCTATTTTTATCACATTTGCGCAGATTTTGCTATAGTTTTCTTTCAAAAGTTATGATATACTCGTGAACGGAAACTTTTGCCATTGCAGAGCGGCCTTATGGCCGCCAAGCGAGCCGCCATTTGCCTCATGTGAGCTGACGCCCCACCAACAAAACAATGTGCGTTCGACATTAGTCTCAACCCTACGCAAGGTTTGGTCGGCGGGGCGATAACGCACGCATGAGCCATGCCGCCGGAACAGCTCCTTGCTTTTGGTCATGTGCGGCGTATGGTGCCGGTTCGCGTCGAGAGGCCAGAAATGATAAATTTCCTCAACCTGGAATACTACCTGGTGGCAGCGGAAGAGCTGAATTTCACCAGGGCCGCAAAGAAGCTGTACATCTCCCAGCAGTCCCTCAGCAACCACATCGCCAACCTGGAACGGGAATACGGCATCGCCTTGTTTGACCGCACCACCCCCCTCACTTTGACTTACGCCGGCAAAGTCCTGATGCACAAAGCCCGGGAGATGCTGGACCTGCGGGAGGAAACCGCCCGGGAGATAGCCGATATCAAGGATTTCAACACGGGACAGCTCACCATCGGCCTTTCCCACACCCGAGGCAGGAAGATCCTGCCGGAGATCCTCCCCGCCTATACCAGGCGCTTCCCGAACATCCAGCTGCGCCTGGTGGAAGGCAACTCCGAGGAGCTGGACCTGGACCTCCTCCACGGCGACATCGACCTGTCCATCGGCATGCTGCCTTTCAGGGTGGAGGACGTGGAGACCGTGCCCATCTGCGAGGAAGAAGTGCTGCTGGTGGTCTCGGACGGCCTGCTGAAAAAGGAGTTCCCCGGCAAATTCCCCGAGGTGAAGAGCCGTCTTTCCCAGGACATGGACATACGGTTGCTGGAACACTGCCCGTTCGTGCTGATAAACCCCGGCAACAGCGTGCGCATCATCGCCAATGAGATCCTCGAGGAAGCCCAGATCACGCCCCGCATCGTCCTGGAGACGGAAAACATCGACACCGCCCTGGCCCTGGCAGGCAAGGGCATGGGCATCACATTCTACCCCCGGATGCTGCTGGCCGGGCGCGAGGGCCCCATCTCGGGCATCATGCAAAACCTAGGGCTCAACTGCTATTCCATCAATCACCCCAAGGCCCATGGCGTGCTGGCCATCGGCTACCACAAAGGCCGCTACCTGTCCAGGGCGACCAAGGAATTCATCCGCCTGGCGAAAGAAACCATCATAGCGGATTGACCGCACCCTGTGACAACAACCCTCGCCACGGTTCGGCCGCACCGGTTACGGAAACCATTATTTCGGATTGGCCGCACTTGCGAAAGAAAACATTTGACAATGGTTGCGGAATGTGATATTTTAAATAGTAACTATTATTACATTTTGCATTAACCGTATTTAGACCACATGCCGTCCGTCCTGCGATGTCAGCTTTTCATCCTGCGGCGCGCGGATGTCGGAGATAACGACCGGAGGTGTCCCCATGAAACCTTTGAAACATAGCAGGCAGCGCGAAGCCCTGAAGGCCGCACTGATGAGCCGCAAGGACCACCCCACGGCAGACGCTTTGTACCTGTCGCTGCGGGAAGACTACCCCAACTTGAGCCTTGGCACAGTCTACCGCAACTTGAACCTGCTGGTGGAGATGGGCGAGGCCCTGCGGGTCGACTGCGGGGACGGGGCAGACAGGTTTGACGGCGACGTGAACCCCCACTATCATTTCATATGCACCAGCTGCGGGGCCGTGAGCGATTTGTATCTGGACCCACTGGACCTGATCAACCAGGTCGCCCAGGCCCATTGCGACGGCAAGGTGGACGGCCACCAGGTGTATTTTCACGGCACCTGCGCCCACTGCCTTGGCAAACGGCAGAGGGATGGCATCCCCATAGCCGCAGCCTCCCCCTCGCCTGCCACTATTCCCGATGTGGCTGCATGCGTTGACGGGGCCTTGGCCATGTGAGCCGCCATGGAGTCACCATCATCCGCATCCCCCTCCCCGTCCACAGTGGAATATACTTTGGGGATTTGCACTCCAAAAAAATGTTTCAGAAAATGCGAAATTGCTGTTGACAATAATTATCAAGTGTGGTATCCTACATCCAGAAATCAGTAACGATTACTGTTATTAAGCAGAAACCAATGCCATAGGCCATTTGAAGCCTGGGCAGTCGATCCCAAATGAAAAGGAGAAATCACTATGAAGAAATGGGTATGTTCAGTCTGCGGCCACATCCACGAAGGTCCCGAACCACCGGCAGAGTGCCCGGTATGCCACGAAAAGGCAGAGAAGTTCAATGAAGTCACGGGCGAGAAGACCTGGGCGGCGGAACACGTCATCGGCATCGCCCACGAGCAGGGCGTCACCGAAGACATCATCAACGACCTGCGGGCGAATTTCGAGGGCGAATGCCACGAGGCCGGCATGTACCTGGCCATGGGCCGCCAGGCCATGCGCGAGGGGTATCCCGAGATCGGCATGTATTACCAGAAAGCGGCGCTGGAAGAGGCCGACCACGCTTCCCGTTTTGCCGAGCTCCTGGGCGAGGTGGTGACGCCCAGCACCAAAAAGAACCTGGAACTGCGCGTGGAGGCCGAGTACGGCGCCACCGCCGGCAAGGTGGACCTGGCCAAACGCGCCAAGGCCGCGAACCTCGACGCCATCCATGACACCGTCCACGAGATGGCCCGTGACGAAGCCCGCCACGGCAAGGCCTTCGAGGCACTGCTGAAACGGTACTTCGGGTGATCGCAACGCCTCTCTTCTGGTAAGATACAGTCACACGCAACAAAGCAACTCCCCCGGACAGCCTGTGCATGGCCATCCGGGGGAGTTTTCTACCCCTTAATCTCTTTCAGCTGCGCCTCAGTCACGCCCGTGTAAAGGATTATTTTCTCCATCGGCTCGTTGTTTCTGAGCATATTCCGAGCAACGCTGAAATGCCCTTTCTCTATGCCTTTCTCTATGCCTTTCTCTATGCCTATGTTCACGCCTTCCTCCACCCCGGTGTCATGCGCCCCCTTGAGAAGGCTCCGCCTCTCAAGCTCGGAAACCATCCACTTGTGGTACGCCCTGCGCACCTTTGGGTTGGCCGTGGCCTCACCGTAGCGCTCGATGAACTGTGCCGCGCCGGCGTCTTTTTTCGCAAATTCCGTCATCTTCGGCTCCATCCCGATAACCTCCTTTGGCGTCTTCCTGCCGAAATGCATCTCGTAAAAGAGCTTGCACCAGCAGTAAAAGGGATTCCCATAATCTTCCCCCGCCTCCACGAAATACGGCAGCTGCACGTTGAAAATGGCGAATTCTTTCGCTGCCACCGCCTGGGGGGGCTTGTCATAGATGAGGTGAGCCGGCTGCAGCAGCTCGTGGTTTTCCCTGCGGCAGTTTAGTTCATCCCCGAAAATATTGATCATCGTGATTGTCGGCATCTCGTCCGCCATCTCGATGGCCGTGGCCCCTTTCCTCGCCTCATCGAGGAACAGGTAGGATGCCTCGAAAATGTTCCGTTGGAGGATGGATGGGTCGAAGTACAGCTGCACTTCCTGCGCAGCCAGCCGCCCCGTGTCGCTCTTGGCGTATACGTCGATCCTGCATCCCCGGCTGTCCAACTGCGACTGGCGTTTCTGCGGCTCCAGCGCCACCACGGTGCCGAACGTTTCCCCGCACTCCGCCAGCACCGCGCAGATGAAGCTCCCTGCCGCCAGCCCCGCCACCTGTACGTTCTTGTAGATCTCTTCCACCACCGGATCCGCCAGCGGCGACATCACGCCCAGTTCAAGCTTCTGGGAGTTTGGTGTCTTTGGTTTCGCTGACTTTGGTTTTGATACCTTTGGTTTCACTGAACAAGTATATGCAGGCCCTGCCCAAAGTATACCATACCCATCACTGTTTTTCCAGAAAAATCTGCGGCCCATACGGAAACTCCCCCGGACAGCCTGCGCGCTGCCGTCCGGGGGAGTTTGCTTGCTTTAACGTGCCGCCCCGTCAGGCGGCTGCGTTCTTACGGCACCGCCCGCAGCCATGCGCCGCTGGCGCCCACCTGGTAACCGTCGGGGGTCAGCTCGTTCGCGTACATGGAGCCCAGGGGCCTGGCGGCCGCGTTGGGGTTGGTGTAGACCCACTGGTCCAGGGCCGCGCTGTAGCTGTAGGTGGCCTCGGAGTTGTCGGCGGTGAAGTAGTACCATTCGCCGGCCACCTCCTGCCATCCGGTGAGCATCTTGGAGTTCACCGGGCTCATGTAGTACCACCTGCCGTCCTTGTCGTCGTGGTACCAGCCCTTCACCGCATGGCCGAACCACCCGTCGTGGCTCTCGGAGAGGTAGTACCATGACCCGTCGGTGTCCAGGTACCAGCCGGAGTTCATCACCCCGTTCTCGTCGAAGTGGTAGGTGAGGATCTCGCTGGTCCCCTCATAGGTGTACTTCACGTTGGCCCAGGTGCCCGTGAGCTTCGCGCCGTTGCCCAGGATGAACTCCCAGCCGTAGCCGTCCGGGTCGAAGTTGTTCCAATGCCCGTCGATGCCGTCGGTGTAGGTGTGGTAGTAGTTGGTCACGTTGGACGGTCCCGTCGCGGACCCGGACTTGGAGGAGGAGCCCCCACCGCCGCCGCCGCCACCGCCGGAGCTGCCGGAAGTCGCCGAGGCGCGGTTCACGGTGATGGTGTAGGTCTTCACCGTGCCGTTGGTGGACGTGACCGTGATGACGATCACGTTTGGCCCTACCGCCAGCGCATAGTACCCGTCGCCAAATAGCGTCGCCAAAGGATCGTCCTGGGTCGCGGAAACGGTGAGCCCCATCACCCCGTTGGGCACGTTGACCGTGTAGCTGGTCACGCTGGGGTCAAATGCGGGCGATAGCCAGCCCGGGCTCACCCCCAGGGCAGACAGGTCCGCATCGTAGGAGAGTATCACGCCGCCGCCGGTGCTCACCACATTGATGGCCGCCTGGAGGTCCACCTTCGCCAGGACCAAATCAGGTATGGTGGCCCTGGGCACCCGGTTGTAGGCGTTGAGCGCGTCGCTGATGGCGTTGCGCAGGTTCGCCTCGTCCGCCGCTGTCAGGTACCCGGAGTTGGCCAATGCGTTGGCCTCGTTAATCTTGTTCATCAGATCGTCGTGCGCCGCCACCCACGCCGGGTCGTCCCAGCGCTCGTAGATGGCGTAGTACGTGCCATTGGGGTTCGGCACGCTGGTGTTGGGCGTGATCGTGTCCGCAGGCTGGGCGGAAGACGGGGCCGCGCTCGCATTGTGCGAGAAGCCCTTGAACTTCCAGGTCTCCCCTGTCATCGGGTCGGCCCACACGGTGTTGGATGTCCACCCGCCGGCGGCGAAGCCGATGCCGTCGTCTAGCGCGTCGCCCTGCTCCACCGTCACGGGCACGGCCGCCCCGCCCCGCTTGGTGTCGTAGATCTCCACGCTGTACATCTTGGAGAACACCAGCCCGTACCGCTTCCCGATGACCGCCGGGAAGGAGATCATGCCAGTGAACCCTGAGCCGCTGCCCGGTTCGGGGCTGGGCGTCAGCGGCGTGACCAGCGTCGTGCCCCCCGTGAAGTAGTCGTCGGAGCGGTCGTTTGGCGTGCCATTGTCATCATAATCCAGCTCGTAAACCTCATAGTACTGGCCGTTGCGGTTCTCGTCGCTCAGTATCACGTACATGGTGAATGCCTGGGCGTCCCTGGCCGTGATGTAGGCGGCGTCGGTGTTGGCCGAAGTGGAACCGCCCACCGTCCGCTCCACCCTGGTCTCCACAACCCACGGCGTGGTGCCCGCGGCGGATGCGCTGTGCGCGCTGCGCAATGCATCGGCCTCGGAGGGTGTGGCCGAGGGTGAGGTCGACGTGGGGTTGCGGCGGCCGAAGACGACCGTGTAGAGGAGCGGGAACCCCGACCCGATGGCCGTAGCGTCCGTGGGGTTGGCGATCAGGTTCCCCAGGATGGTCTCATACTCGTTGTTGGCGAGGTCCATGCCCACCTTCCCCTCGACCGTGGCCCTGGGGTCCCACCCCAGCGCCAATCCGGCGTTGGCCGGCAGCGACGAGTAGGTGTACGCCGCCGACACCACCACGTCCCTGTCCGGCATGGTGAAGGTCGGCATCATCGATGTGGTGCTGGACAGCGTGATGCCGCCCGTGTCCACCGACCAATGGTCAAAGGATGCGGAGCCGCCGGGTATGGTCACCTGGGCGTCCAGCGTCACTGTGTCGCCCGCATGCACCACCACCGCGGTGTCCGTGGTCACGCCGTAGTTGAATATGTTCCCGGAGGAGTCCACCACCTTGTTCACGTAGCCGCCGTTCATCACGTATACGGTGTACTGCGTGGGGTGGGGCGCCATCACGGACACATTGGTGCCGCTGACGTATTTGTCGTCCACGGTGGAAGTGTCGCCCACGGGCCTGGCCACCACCGTATAGGTGTGGTCGGTGTCCAGGTCATCGAAGACCACCTGCAGCGGGGAGCCCGCCGAAGCCGTGAAGTCCTTCACCATGTCGCCGTTCTCGTCCACCAGCGCATACTCCGTGCCCGGCGCGGCAGGGCTGATGGTGATCGTGCCCCTGCTGTTGGGCCCCGGCACGCTCACGGAGTAGTTGCTCCCCAGCGCCGGGATGATGACCCGTTTTGGCTGGCTGACGTTGGAGATGCCCACCAGGGAAACCAGGTCGGTCCCGACCGCGCCGGGCAGGGAGATGCCCGCAGCTGTGGTGTCGGAGATCTCGTACACCAGGTAGTCCGAAGATGGCGTCAGCCCGGTGAAGTTGCCGGACACCAGGGCCCCCCCGGACTTCATGTCGATGATGTTGCCGTCTTTGTCGGTCACCACGTAGTGGCGGGCGGCATTGGGACCGTACACTTGGATGAACCCTGTGCCGTCCGCCGTCGCCACCTCGCCGCTGGCGTCAGGCACGGAAAGCAGCCCGGTGTCAGGCACGGCGAAGACGAAATGCGCCGTGAATGTCTGGTTGGCGCCGATGATGTCGGTGGGGCTGACACGCGCGGGCGGGTACACCGCATCGTTGAACCACGCCAGGTCCGTGCCGCTTGACCCATGGTCCGGCAGGTACAGGGAATTGGCGGTGTATGTGGGGATGTTCAGCGACCCAAATGCCGTCCCCACTTCCACGTACTGGGAATTGGCGCCGGAGACCGTGCCATTGGGCCCGGCCGCGAAGTCCACGGTGAACCAGTATGCGGGGTCTTCCTCAAACACCGCGATGAGCTTGTACTGGCCGCCGGTGAGCGTCACGCTGGTAAGCGGCGCATTGGTGGCCGGGTCCACGGCCGGCGCGGTCCCCGCCGCGTCCGCCTGGTACCACCCCTTGAAGCGCCAGTGCAGATCAGCCGCGGGCGTCTCCAGCCCCGGGATCCCCTGCATCAGGTCGTTGATGGGGTAAGTGCCGGAAGCGAATGTCTTGGGGTTTTCATAGGCCACGGCGATGCTGCCGTGGGTATAGTAGGTATAATACACCGTCGTCCAGCTGGTGGTATCCGTTGTGTCGATGGAATACTGCAGGCTCACCGTGCCCGCGGTGGTGCCGCCCTTCACCTCGATCTTGGGGCTGGCGTTGGTGGGCGTCTGCGTGGAGCCCCCCGTGACGCTCGGTGACAATGTGATGACTGGCGGGTATACATAACCGGCTTTCACCGGCACGTCCACCCAGAACAGGGTGTTGGGGGCCGGGAGGTTGCCGCTGGAGTCGCGGTACACATAGGTCTCATCCGCAGTCATGGAATTGCCGTAATATGTGTCCACCGAGACGGGCGAGCCGTTCACCTTGTATTTGTAGGTGACGGTCACGTTCTGGTTGGGCATGTACACCTGCCCCGCGGCCCCGGCGGAAAACTCGCCGGCGCCGGAGAAGGCATCCGCGGCGGATGTGAACGTAGTGGGGTTCAAGAGCTTGTTCATGCCGGTGAACCCGATCAGCCCTTGTGCCAGGTTGTCGCCGGAATCACCCACCGTCACCGCGGGCTTGTTGGCCCCGGTGGTGATGAGCGTGTAGTTGCTGATGGTGGGCGGCGTGTGGGATACGATGGCGTCCTCCGCATGGTAGGTGGCCGTCACCGGCGGTTGGCCGGATATCGCCGCGCCGTTCTCGTCCACGTAGCGGTATGTGAGCGTGAAAGTCTTGCTGCTGGGCTTGTAGCGGTACCCCACCGTCAATGCGTCGTTTGGCATGGTGCCGGAGAGCTTGTAGGTGGGCGCGGCGCTCACCGAGGCGGCAGGCTGGTCTTTGTTGGTGCCCAGGCCAAAGGTTCCCGCGCCTGCCACGTCATCGAACCGGCGCTTCCAGTTGCCCTGTATGATCACCGAATCCACCTCATACCCGGGGATGTCGGTGCGCCTGGCTGCGGATATGACCTCGTCAGCGGCGTAGGTTTGGGCGGTGGATGGCATGAACTGCACCCAGTTTGCACCGGCAGCAGGGTAGAGCGTCGTGGGCGCGGGCCAAGCCGCCCCGTTCGTCGTGGGGTAGGTGACGGGCGGCGATGCGGGGTTCTGCCCCGACTGTGTGCGCCTGTTCGGATCAAAATCCCTGTAGTGAATCACCGTCAGGGGCTTCTTTACCGTCTTGTTCGACACCCAGATGGCATTGTAGGTGGTGGTGGCGACATATGTGAAAGCAAAGGGCAGGTAGGGCAGCACGTCCGCCTCCGACTGGGTCTTGGACCAGCCCATGAATGTGTAGCCGTCCCAAATGTTTGCCGGAAAGTCCGGAAGTTTCGGGCGATCACCAGATGAACCAGGAGGGTTTTCCAGGTACGTTGATCCGGTGAAACCAGCGAAATCCGGCGATGTGGTCAGCGCATACCCTTGCCCGGACGTACCGCCGCCCGGCCCAACTGCTTTTGAAGTGTTGTTCGCCGCCGGGTTGAGCCCAAGACCCGCCCCATACCCACTGGGCAAATATGGCGTCATTGTCCCCGGCAGCACCGCATGGCTCAGGTTCGGCCCGCCCTGAGGGTCGAACACGATGGTGGCGGCGTCGTCGTTTGCCCCATAGGCGGGGAATGCCCCCGCCACCACGGAAAACACCATGGTGGCGGCAAGGCACGTCGCCAGCTGCCGTTTCAGTTCTTTTAAAAACCCGCTCTTGGCCCTGGGGGCCCTGTCTGTTCTTTTCATGTGGCTGCTCCTGCCCGCCCCCGGGGGCGTCGTGCTCTTTGCCATGGGCATCCTCCGGCCCTTTCCTGTCGCAACCCCTCTGCTTGGAAGGTGTTCTGCGTTCATCGTCCCACCCCCTTACTGTACCCACGCGCCGGTGGCATCCACGAAGTAGCCGTCGGGCGTGTATTCGTTGCAGTACATGGAGCCGTATGGCCGCTCCTGGACGCCATTGAACACCCAGGCCTCCGCGGCGGCGTCGTACTCATATGTGGGCTCGAAGTTGAATGCGGCGAAGTAGTACCATTTCCCGCCGATCTCCCGCCACCCGGTCTCCATGATGCCCGTCTGGGGGTCCAGGTAGTACCAGTGGCCGTCGTCGTGGTCCAAGTGCCACTCCACTTTCATCTTGCCCAGCCAGCCGTCACGCTCGGTCTGGCAGTAGTACCAGTTACCCAGCGCGTCCTTGAACCAGCCGATGTCCATGATACCGTGGGAGTTGAAGTGGTACCAGCCGTTCTTGTTCACGTCGCCGCTGGCCCAGTCCAGGTCCGCCCAGCGGTTGGTGAGGCGGATGCCGCCGTTGAGGGTGAATATCCACTGGTCCACGGTGCCATCCAGCAGCTCCCAGTTCCCGTTGGTGCCCACGATGTAGTTGGGCGCGGGGGTGGGGATGTAGCTGCCCACAGGCGCCGAATACCTGGCCCCGGAACCGCCGGAGGATGAGCCGCCGCCACCGCCGCCGGAGGAGGAGGAAGACCCGGAAGACTTCACGCCGCTGGAGCCCGCCGCGCTCACCGCGCCGGTGGAGGGCCCTCCGTAGAGGCTGGAGCCGCCGTTGTCATACTGGCCGCCGCCGCCCCCCAGGCCGCCGGAGTTGGTGCCGCCCTGCATCACGCCGTAGTTGGTGTAGCGGGTGTAGAGTATGCCGGGCTTGCCGCCCACCACGTCATACCCATAGTAGTTGACTATGGCGTACAGCGACGTCCCGGAGGGGCCCACATGGGACGCATCCATCCCGTCTGGGTCGGTGGCGGTGTCGATGGTGTCTGTCTTGCTGCCCATGAGGGCCTGGATCTCGCCGATGGTGGCCTTGGGCCCGGTCTTGTCAAGGAGGGCCTGCGCTATGGCGATGATGTCCTTGACGTTCACGCTCTCGGCATTCTTCAGGAAGTAGTCGTTCGCGATCTTCGCCAGTTCGGAGATCAGGTCCTCCAGGGCCTGTCGCCCGCTGTCCAGCTGAGCTTTGTTGTCATTGTAGTATGCGTAGACGAACGTCCGCTTGGTCACCGGCTTCTGGTCGTCGAATGCCCTGAACGTCGCCTCGTCGTAGCTCCAATCCCTGAACACGTACTCCACGCCGTTGCTGTCGGTGTACCCGGAGACGGGCGTCACCACCCCGCTGTATTCCATCGGGCCGGTGTAGTTGCCGTCGTCGGGCCATTCCCCCTTGCGCACCTTGAAGGTGTGCCGGAAGATGGGCGAGGCGTGGTTGTTGGTGAATGTCACCTTGAACGCCTTGTTGTACACCAGCACGTAGCGGCAGAACGCATGTGCGGTGAATGTGAACAGCCCGCCGGTGTCCAAGGGGTCGTCGGAGATGGCCTCCAGGCTCACCGCCGTGATGGCCCCGCTCACGTAGTCTATCTCGTAGAGCTGGTATTCCATCATGTCCAGGTCGGACGCATTCAGCTGCACGTATGTGTCGAATGTGGCGTTCAGGTAAGCGCTGGACGGCGTGGCTGGGGGCACCAGGCGGTTGTCCACGTACCGCTCGATCTCCACGTCCAGCCCCCAGGCCGCGGTGAACGCGGTGTCATGGGTCATGTCGTACAGGCCGCTGCCTTTGATGGCGGTGACTTCGCCGGAAGTGGCCTTGTTCTTGTTGTAGACCACCTTGTAGGTGACTTCCGCATGGTTGGTGTTTATCAGCACCAGGTCGTCGGGGGTGGTCAGCGCAGTGCGCAGACCGTCCACCTCGTCCGGGTCAAGTGCCATCTCGCCGGGGTTGCCGCCGCGCACCTCGTCCGTCACCAGGGCCAGGTTGGCCGTGGGGGTGTAGTACGCGCCCCAGGTCACGTTGGTGGCCGGCATGGTGAATGTCACGCGGGTCTGCCCCGCAGGCTGGACCCTGGCCACGCCGTCCACCTGCCCGGTGAGCAGGCGCCAGTGGTCGAAAGGCTCGCCCAATGCGTTGGTGGCCGAAGGGCTGATGTCTATGGTGACGATCTCGTCCTTGTGGGTCTGGTCGTAGGAAGCAACCCCCACGGTGGAGCCGGACACCGTGTCAACCCAGCCGCCGCCCTGGGTGGCCACTATGAACGTGGGGATATCCAGGTCCCCTCCCGGGTCGGCCAGGATCACGTCGCCGTCCGGGTATTTGCTCACCACCGTCACCGCGGTGTCGCCTTTCTTGCGGGCCACCACGGTGTACTCCTCGCCGGGCTCCAGGTTCGAGAACACGATCTGGGGGCCGGAACCGCTGGGTACCTCCCACCCGTCCGCATCCACCTCAGGCGGGAAGACGACGTTGCCGTTTTTGTCCAGCAAACCGTACTCCGCATCGGGGTCGGCGGGGTTGATCACGATCTTCGCCTTGCCCTCGTTCCCGTCGTCGTACTGGACCTGGTAGTTGTCCTCCACCACAGGGGTGCGCACGTTGGTGGGCCCGGAGATCGCCGTGCCGGTCACGGTGGAGATGTCGCTGCCCACCGTCGCCACCGCATCTTGCGTGGCCTCGTACACGTTGTAGCGGGTGCCGGGGGTGAGGCCGTCGAAATTCAGCCGGCCGCTGGCGTCCCCGTCGCCCACCGCCACGATGTTGCCGCTCATGTCGGTGACGATGTAGCGGTAGCCGGCATCGGTGTCATACACTGTCACCCTGCCGCTGCCGTCGGTGTGGAGGCTCCCCCCCGCCTCGGGCGGCTGCACGTTCAGCCCCCAGACTACGGGGTCTTTCACGAACTTCATGATGAACTGGTCGCCGTTGGTGAGGGCCATGGAGTTCACCGCCCTGGCGCCCCCATAGTACCAGCCGTCGCGGAGGTAGTTCACTTCAGGCGTGGTGATGGGCGCAAAGCTGACGACGTCGCCCCAGGTCTTGTCGATGGTGGTGTGGTAGAACGTGATCTGGCCCGCCGCAATGGCCCCGTGGGAACCCGCGCTGAAATACACGTCGATCCAGTAGGCGGGGTCTTCCACGAAGTTGGCCATGATGGTGACGGCGCTGCCCGAGGTGAAGGTTTCCGTGCCGGTCAGGTACGGTTCCCCGGAGCCTTTCTTGCCGTTGCCGTCAGCATCGATGAACCACCCGTCGAACATGTAGTACTGGTTGGCCGTGGGCGTGGGCAGCAGGCGCTTCGCCTGGATGTCAGCCCAGGTGTATGGGCCGTGCCCCGCCGCCGTCGCCGCCGCGGCGGCCGCGCTGGAGTCGTCGCCCAGCACCATGGCGGTGTAGGATGCATCCCCGCTGGTGCCAAACACCGACACGTCCTGGGACACATTGGCCGCCACCATGGTTTCCAGTTTCCCGTTGGCGGTGGGCTTGTAGGTGATGGTCGCCCATTTGCCCGTGTCCCTGGCATACCCATAGGTCACGTTGACGTCCTGCATGGGGATGGTCCCGGAGAAGTCGCGGCCTGCATTGAAAGACCCGCCCACGCCCGAGGTGGGCGCGAACACGTCGGTCCAGCCACCGGGCAGCGTGCTCACATAGCCGTAGATCGGCAGGAACGTGTAGGTGACCGGGGTGGTGGGGATGTAGTGCGCGCCGCCGTTGTCCTCCACGTGGTTGGGCATGATGGTCGCCAGGCGGGAGTCCGCGGTGTTCCTATCCTGGTAACGGACCACCAGGTCGTAGCGCTCGCTGCTGGGCTCGTAGATGTAGTCTATGGTCACCGGCTGGTTGGGCATCTTGCCGTTGAACACGCCGGTGGGCTTGCCCTGGGCATCCTGCGCGTTTACCACGCCCCAGTCGGGGGCCGCGGCGAAGTAGTTCCCCGTCACCCCGGAGGTCAGGCCCTGCACCGTCACGGTATGGGAACCCACCGCCTGGGAGCCTGTGTCATAGTAGGGGTGGGGGAGCGGCTGCGGGCTGTCGTCTGGGTTGCCCACCGCGCCCTGGGAGATGACCGCAGTCTTCAGCTTCCACCCGCCCACGATGACAGGCGACGCCGTGATGGTCGCCTCCGCAGCATAGCCGGTGGAGGTGGAAGGCGCCAGTGTCGTGCCGTCCTCCTTTATGAAGTTCAGGGTCAAGGGCTGGGTGACGCTCGCGTCCACCGAGTAGCCGAAGTTCACCGTCAGGTCCATGGCGGGCATCTTGCCGGCAAACACCGCCGGGCTCGGGGTCGTGTTGAACCACCCGGTGATCTCCGTGGACGTGCCGCTGACCCCGTCCGTGGTGCCGTCGCCATTGAAATCATACGCCGCCGGGGAGACGAAGTTCCCGGTGATGGGCATGGGGGACGGCTGGGCCGCCGGGGCCGCGATCCAGTTGTACCCCGGCACCGGTTTCACCGCCGGGCTGAACGTCTGGGTCACAGAGAGGCCGAAGGTGCCGCTGATGGTGTTTCGCTGGAACACGATGGAACCGTTGGCGTTGGTGTGGCCCACGGTATATGCGAACTTGGTGCTGGTGTCAGGCGCGAACACCGCATACAGGTCTATGTCCGCCACGGTGAAGTTCAGCGGCAGGGCGATCATGACCGGCGTCCCCGAGTTGGGGTTGACCGTACTCCAACCACTGAACGTGTACCCGCTCCTGGTGACTGCCGGTGCGGGGTTCGTGCTGCTGATGGCCGCGGTGCCCACCGCCCCGGTTCTCGGGAATGGGTTGGGCGTGCCGCCCAGCGCATGGAAATTCACCGCCGACTGCTGGAGCTTGTAGGTGTAGGTGAACGTCACGTCGTCCGTGGGCATGGTGCCGGTCACCCGGCCGAAATTCGCGCTGGTGCTTACATTGTCCGCCGTGAAGTACGGGCCGCCCGTCGTTGGTTCTTCTATGGCGACGCTCTGCAGCACATACCCGGTGTTGCCCGTCTCCGCCTCCAGGTTGGGGTTGGGATATGTTATGCCCGAGGTGCCGCCGGTCTTAATCTCCGACGTGGGCGCGGAGCCGATGTTGGCCATGGGCGAGCCGGTGTCGTCGTCCAGGTACGTGAACGTGATGGTGTACCCGTTGAGGCGGATGACCACGTTCTTGCTGTTGCTCACCGCCCCGGTGCCCACGGTGGCGTAGTAGGTCTCATGGTCCAGCTCCCCGTCCGCGTTCGTGTCAGCGTCCTTGTCAGAGAAGAAATTCTCCGCAAAGGGTGGCACGAAATCCGCAACCGACGCCCCCGGGAAGTCTGGAGAGGGTACGGCAGCCACCACTTCCTTGGCCCCCTCCCCGGTGTTCACCACCCCGTTCACCGAAGCCGCGGGCTCCGTGGCGGTGGTGACGCCCACCAGGCCGTCTTTCAGGTCAGCAGTGACCTCGATGGTCTTCCCCGCCGCGAGGTACACGTTGTTGGGCGCATTGGATGCGTTCGGGTTCACGTTGCCGTTGATATTGATTTCGTTGGCCATCGTGAACTTGGAACCATTGAAAAACACCGTTCCGGTGCCGGTGGATTTGTTGCCAGAGATTTCCACCTTGCTGGAACCGCCGTTGATGGCGAGCGTCGTAGATGCACCGGTAATACTGACAGCACTGCCAGCTACACTAACGCCAACAACGTTTGTTATTGTCGTGCCGCTGTTAATAAAGAGATCTCCTCCAGTAGCTTTCACCAAAGCGTCGGTTGCGCTTACGCTACTTCCATCAAGTTTAATGTCAGTCAAACGCAGCTTGCCACTTGTAACATTGATCAATGGCCCTGTGTACCCTGTGGCTCGCTGCAATGTCTTTATGTATGAGGGATCATCGCTGTTAATGGAATCAACACCATAAGGCACCGATCCGGTACTAGTCAGTTTTCTGTCAGCGCTGGAAATTTGCAAATCCTGAAGTCCGGTAGATTCGGTAATGGCTGCAACTGTCGATCCATTGATCGGGGCATAGTCGTAGATATATATATACCCTTTCTTCCCTGCAATACTCGCCATGGCGGCCTGGATCGTCTTGTATGGATATTGTGCACTTCCCTGTCCTTGAACCCCCCAGCTATCATTGCCATGAGTCCAGCTAACGTAATATGATGCTCCGCGCACGGCAAATGCTACCCGCCTATGTACCGTTTCATATGGGTGAAGCACAAACACCCACGAATAGCATGCGCCTGAATCACTACCATTCGAGGTTGACCCAACAACAGAAGTCTTATACACATTACTGAAATTATCATTCCAGTTCCCAACCCAGCTATTTGTTTTCCAGTTTTTGCCGGAATTATAGGATGCCAAATCATCGATATTGTCACCTACAGCGTTTGCTGCACTAGTGCCGTCACCTCCATATATACCTAGTTCTGGACTGTCTGTGATAACCTCAAGCACCTGCCCCGGCCCACCATTATCTGCATTGTTCATCGTAATACGGTCAGAGTATTTATACAGTTTTACGTTGTCATAAGTACCTATCATCGTATCTGCAGCTGAACCGAGAAAAAATGTCTTGCCCGTAGTCGGCACTTTTCCACTTTTTTCATAGACCCAATAATCAACAAGAATGAACTTTCCGTCCTGACTAGCAGATGTCGCCATCTTCATTTCGATGTCAATATTTCCATTAAATGTCTTTGTTCCAACGTATCCGTTAGCTGCTTTTGCACTCGCAGATGTACCTAATCCACTTGGATCAGAAGCAAGCCCAGATTCATTGACCGAGAAAAATTTCCATGTATATGCTGAACTCACCACATTGCTATGAAACGCTGATCCAGATTTATCATATGTGGGAGAAGCTTCAGTACCGGTGTTTATAGAAAGCCACGTCGGCCATCCACTACCCAGTCCAGTGCCGCCAAAGGTCGTGCGGATCGATGCAGTTGCATAATCCGTTTCGGTGGAAGAATTGAAACCATGGACATCAAAACGCCAGGCACCACCTTCACTGGTGGTGTTCTCTCCAGATCCACCGGATACTTTCCAGGCATATGCAGTCGCATCAGAAGCACCGGTGTTTAGAAGACCGCTAGTTCCAGATGGCATCTCCGTCGCCATCGCCGTCACCATCCCCACCCCGGTGCCGATCTGCACGCCGGTGAATGTGGCGGCGAAGGTCGCCACGGACAGGAATGTGGCCAGGGCGCGCTTCGCCCGCCGGGCCGGTGAACCCAGGTGTGCGCCGCCCCGCCCGTGGAGGTTTTGGCCTGCGCCGGTGCTTGCGGATGGGGCGTCCCCCTGCCATCCTGTGGTCCCCGTCGGCCGCAAGGCACTATCTGCCTTTCTATTCCATTTCATATGTTGCTCAACTCCTTTCCCCGACGGCCCCGCCACGTCCACACACTTTCAGTATGTACCCACATGGGGTGCCGTCACCCCTTTTCCCCGGCGACTCTTCTAAATCGTCTCCATAAGAACTGCTGACTCTTGCCGTATTCTTGCTATATATATGAACTTATATGAACTCGTGCCAACCCAAAACCCTTGCCGCACCGCCCATGACGGCTTGCGATGACCACTGGATCGCCCCGCCGTCTGCGACAACTCAAGGTGGCATGTGCACCGCACCCCTTGCGACATCATGGGACGACCCCTGGATCGCCCCGCTGCCCAGATTGTCATAGGACGACCACTGGATCACCCCGCTGCCTTGTGGCGGCCCGGGATGACCCCCGGGCTGCGCTGCCCACCTTGGCACAGCCGCCCATACCGCGCTATGGTATATACACCTGCACTTCCCTGGGCAGGTCGCTTATGTTGGGCACGGTGCTGATGGCGCCCCTGGCGTAGTGGTCGGCCTTGTTGTCCTTGTCGTAGTGGAAGTAGCCCGCCACCCCGGTGGGGGAGGAGCTGGCGCTCAGCCACTTGGGCTTGTAGGCGTCGGTGACGTACTGGACGAACTGGTTCTTCAGTATGATGTAGTACCCACCCTGCCTGTCGGTGACGATCTTGCGCTCGCCCTCGATGACCTTGCCGTTTACGTCCACCACCTGGTAGTAGGGCGCGCCGTCACGCTCGGACTCCACCACGCCGTACCCGAAGTCGGGGTCCGCATCCAGGCGCAGGCCGTTGATATAGTATTTGCTGCCATGTTTTTCCAGCGTGTTCTTGTTGCCGAAGGCCTTGCCATTCTCCGCGAACCCGAAGTAGAAATACCCGTCCTTCAGGCCCACCATGATGTCGGTGCCCGTCTGCATGGAGCCGTCGTTGAGCTCGTCCGGGGAGAAGAGGTAGAGGTCCGACAGGTCGCTGCCGTAGATCCAGCGGGACCCCAGCCCCTTGAAATCCGCCGACTCCCACATGTCCACGTCGTAGGATGCCACGAAGTCCGACCGCCCGTCGAAATACACGAACCCGGTGCGCATGCGGCCCAGGCCGTCAAATGCGTACCGCCGCCCGTTGATCAGCCTTATCCTGTCGCGGACCACCCGGCCGGAGCCGTCCGCGTACCACCAGCTGGCCTCCATGTCGTGGTACTCCTGGGCGTCCTGGCTCTCGGAGGGGTACATCCAGAACCAGGAGTTCTTGAAGAGCACGCCGTCGTCGTAGCCGGAGAAGTATTTAGCCGACACGTCGCTGGTGGGGTCCGCCTGCTGGGCGTGGCTCACGGTGGCCACGGACGTCCAGGAAGCGAACATGATGCCGTTCTCGTCAAACCCGTAGGTGGAGCCGTCGATGACACGCTGCTTGAAAGACCCCGCGGTGGGGAGCGCATGCACCTTTTTCGATGACTCGTCGAAATACAGCCACATCTCCTCGTACTCGGTGTAGGACCGGGCCGCGGTGACGCTGTAGAGGTCGGATCCGCCCACGCCCTCCTCCACGTCGCTGTAGCGCAGCCAGGCGTTGGTGTATAGCGCGCCGTCCGGCCCCGCAAAGTAGACGGCCTCCACGAAGGGGTCCTCGCCCTCCACCGGGCTGCCGTCGCCGTCCAGCCAGCCCGTCTGGAGCTGCCCGTCCGCGTCGAAGATGTAGTATTTGTCGCCGATCAGTTTCTTCTTGCCCCCCTTGGAGGTGTAGGCCTTGCCGTCGCCGCCGAAGTAGTACCAGCCCTCCTGCCCCTCGCTGCCGTCGGGGATGGCGTCACCGGGCACGTAGGCCCAGCCGCCCGCCGCCATGCGCCCGTCCCCGTCCAGCCAGTAGCGGGACGCGCCCTTGTCCAGGAGCGTGGACTTCAACATGCGCCCGTCCGGGCCCAGGTAGTACCAATACCCCCTGGACGACCGCCAGGTATCCGTCACGGGGCGGTCGGCCGCATCCAGGTAGCTCCACTCGCCGTCCTCGCCCAGGTTCCAGCCCTCCACCGCCAGCGCTCCGAAAGCGGACACCACGCTGAACAACACGCAAAGCGCCGTGGTGCGCGCCGCGGCCAGGGCCCATTTCCAAGGTTTTCTGCTCATCTTCCCTTTTCCTTTCATTGTCAAAGATCTGCCGTCGTCACCGGCGGGCAATGGCGATCCCGTCGGCAGAAGAATCAACTCCCGAACAAATGCGCCCCATCGGGGCAACCGCATTCGCCCGAATCCTTATGGGCAACAAGGGAACCGATGCAACTGCCGGCACTCTCCAATGCCGTTTCCATGCAGCCGTCATGCGGTGGTCTCTTCATGCCAGGTTCTTATGTACGTATATGTTGTGTGTGTATTTATACAATCTCCCATATATTGTGATAATATGGGTAATATTGTTAGCCGTTTGGGGGAGGGAAACCCCATCCGCCCCTTATGTGAACTTTGCCCCGCTAACGCTGCGTATGCCTTGCGTACGCTGCGCCATGTTCTATGGACGAATTTATTGCCCTTCCTTGATTGCCGCTTGCCTGTGGGCAAATCGTGCATGTCAATGTGGTTTTTTAGTCATGGAAAAATGGAAGACCGGTTCCGATAGATATCTCGTGTAGACGTTTGCGTTTCCTCATAGGCCCCTCCCACCGACGCCACCCATGCCCTTTAACATGAGCGCACCTGAGTTGTCACTATATATGGTATATTGTCCTTTACAAACATCTGTATGTTGTGGTCGTAGATCCCCGATGCCCGCCAAGCCCTTGCCACGCAACGCTTTGCGCCGACCCGCCGGAAATCAGTCCAAACCAAAATTTGTCCATTCATAATAGCACTTATCGACACAAAAAGCAATAGCTTTGGCAAAAAAAATAGCTTTGGCAAAAAAATGTGTGAAAGGCGATTCCAACATGCCGAAATGCCGAAATGCAAAGAGGCCATTGACTTTCTTGCAATGGTGATGTATGATTTAGTAAATCGTACATTTTTCTTCTTTCCAGTCTGCCCTGGAGTATGTTTTCAGGCTCGGGGCGAACAGAAGGGTTGTCTTCGCCATCGACGAATACCCCTATATCGCCAAAGCATCGGACAGCTTTGCCTCCACGCTCCAAGCGCTGATCGACAAAAACAAAGACAACTCCCAGCTGTTTCTCATATTATGCGGCTCCTCCATGTCCTTCATGGAAAACCATGTCCTGGTATAAGGCCCCGCTGTATGGCAGGCGGACGGCACAGTTCAAGCTCCTGCCATTCGACTTCCTGGAAAGCAGGGAGTATTTCACGGGGTTTTCCGATGTTGACATGGCCATGGTTTACGGCGTGGTTGGCGGGACGCCCCAGTATCTCCTGCAGATGGACGACGGGCAAACGCTGGCGGAAAATGTCAAGCGATGTTTGCTGGATCCGGCCAGCCCCCTTTTTGAAGAGCCGGGCAACCTGCTCAAACAAGAGGTCCGGGAACCCGCCATCTACAACGCGATCATCGGGGCCATCGCCACCGGACGCACGAAGCTCTCCGAAATCTCGACAAAAGTCGGGGAGGAGTCCAGCGCATGTGCGGCATACGTCAGGAACCTGATATCATTGGGGATCGTCAAAAAGGAAACGCCCTATGCGGATCCTTCCCCCAGAAAAACCATATACAGGTTGGACGACAACCTGTTCCTGGAATAGACAGATTGCCGTGATACGAAAATACTCTCACGACTATGATGACTGGGATGTTTTGCACAACAATACTAACTCTGCCTTGGGCGGCACGTCTTTCGCACAAGAAAAAGCAGGATGGGGCTTGCGGTTAGTCCCACTTCGGCAGAACAGCTTACGATTCCCGGTTTGTTCGGCAAGCAGGCATTTGCAAAATAATCTAGTATTTCAATAATTCCACTTCACGGTGGCTTTTTTCAGGCGGGCGACGAAGTACTGCAGGATGGTGATGACCACGGCGATGAAGAATATCCCGGCGATGGCCTGGGTGTAGTTGGCGTAGGCCAGGGCCCTGGACACGTAGCGGCCCATGCCGATGTTGGCCCCCACGTTTTCCGCCGCGGTCAGGGTCATGACGGAGATGGACAGCGACACCGACATGTCGTTGATGATGCGGGGCAGGGAATATGGCAGTATCACCCGGAAGATCATGGTGGGCGTGTTCACGTTGAGCACCTTGGCGGTGTCGATGATGCGCCGGTCGATGGTACCCACCCGGTTGATCATGTTCATGAACGTGGACCAGAACACCCCGCAGAAGAGTATCAGCACGGACGCGCTGGTGAACGTGGGCATGATGGCCACGATGTACGGACCGTAGATCAATGCAGGCACGGTGCTGATGGTCTTGGTGATGGGGAAGACGGCGTTTCGCAGGCGGGGGATCCACCCCACCGCTATGCCCAGGGTTATGGCCACGATGATGGAGCTGAAAAACCCCGAGACCAGCAGGAACATGCTGCGCCCCAGCCCGGAGAGTATGTAGTCCCACTGCTCCACGTACACCCAGAACACATTCTCCGGCGCCGGCACGAAGACGAAGGGGAACAGGTCCAGCTTGCTGGTGACCAGGTTCCAGAATATGCAGAAGATGAACACCACGGACGCCACGTCCTTGGCAGCAGTGCGGTTTTCGGGCCTGCCGGAAAGCTTGTACTGGAAAAACGCCAGAATGAACACGTAGACCACCAGCAGCGCCCAGATGGGGCTCATGCGCGCCCTGTCCTCCATCCTGCGGGGGAGGAACGCCAGCGCGAACGCGACCGCAAAAAGGAGCACGGGCAGGTTCAGGATGCGCTGCGCAAAATGCAGGTTCTCCTCATCCCGGGCTTGCGCTTTCGCCGGGGCACCAGCCTTGGCACCAGCCTGGGCACTAGCCGAGGCACCAGCCTTGGCACTAGCCGAGGCAATAGCCGGAACACTCACAGGACCACCTCCTCATTGCCGATCTGCTCCGCCACGTCCTGGTAGAACAGCCCCAACAGCCGGTTCAGCAGCTTGTTGGAGTCCTCTTGGTTGTACAGCGTCTCCTTGGCCCTGGGGCGGGGGATGGTCACGTCGATCACGTCCTTGATGCGCTTGGGCTCCATGAAAAATATCCGATCCGACAGCAGCAGCGCCTCGTCGATGTCGTGGGTGACGAACACCACGGTCTTTTTCTCCTCGTCCTGGGACCAGAGATCCAAAAGCATCTCCTGCAATGTCACCCGGGTGCGGGCGTCGATGGCCCCGAAAGGCTCGTCCATCAGCAGTATCTTCGGGTCCACCGCCAAAGCCCTGGCGATGGCCACCCGCTGCTGCATCCCGCCGGAGAGCTCCCCGGGCAGTTTGTGCATGAACTCCGAAAGCCCCACCTTTTCCAGGTACTCCTCGCTGACGGCTTCCGCCTGCTTGGCCGGGATGCCCTTGCGCACCTGTTTGATCCCGAACGCCACGTTGTCCCTGGCGCTCATCCACGGGAACAGCGTGTACTGCTGGAACACCACCGCCCGCTCCGGGCCGGTGCCGTTTATGGGCGCCCCGTCGATGAGCACCCGCCCCCCCGTAGGTTTGTTCAGGCCGTCCAGGACGCTCAGGAGCGTGCTTTTCCCGCACCCCGAAGACCCCACGATGGTGACGAACTCGCCGCTGCCGATGGTGGCGTTTATATGGTCCAGCGCCAGGAACTCCTCTTTCCCGGTGCGGTACACCAGGCTGAGATCCTGTATTTCTATGACACTCATGGGATGGCCCCCCCCGAAAACGCTGCATACATCCGCACAGGGCTGCCCCCCAGACGGTTGGTGCGCACTCCCCCTGTGCAGGGCTATAAATTGAACCGCACCGGCCGCCCCCGGGCGGTTCAACACGCGTTATGACACGTGGTTGTTGGCTTCGAAGTCCGCTTTGAGCTTCTGGTAAGAAGGCTCGTTCGGGTACTGGGCCAGCACCGCATCCAATGCTTCCTTGAACAGGGTGGTGTCCACGATGTCGTCCACCGTCACGCCGCTGCGCTCGATGTAGTCCCAGGCCAGGAGGGTGTCATAGATGGCGGATACGCCGTCGCGGTTGGGTTCCGGGTTGAATATGCGCAGGCCGTTCTTGTCGGTGTCGTACACCACGCCCTCGGTGTATTCGATGGTCTGCTTCGACGCATCCGAGAGGATCTTGGCCGTGCCTTCCGGGTCCTCGGTGTAGTCCTTGTATGCCCGGATGACGCCTTTCAGGAAGGCCACCAGCGCCGGCCGCTTCTCCTCGTATGCCTGCCCGCTGACCTGTATGCGGCAGCATACGTAGTCGGGCAGCAGCGTGGCCAGGGGGAACACGATCTCCAGCCCCAGGTCCTTGGCCTGCTGTGCGTACATGGCGTCCACGGAGCCGATTTCCACCTCGCCCTTGCGCACGCCCTCGATGATGTTGGCGTAGTCCGCGATTTCCACGAAGGTCACGTCATTGTACAGGTCCAGCCCCTTGCCGTCCAGTGCGTAGCGCACCACCATCTCAGTGGTGCTAAGGCGGATCAGCCCGAACTTCTTGCCTTTCCAGTTGTCGTAGCTGTCGCGAAGGCTCTGGGCCAGCTCCGGCTTGGCGATGACCACGTTGCCCCCGGAGGCGGTGCCGCCGATGATCTTGATCTTGGACCCCTGGGCGCCATAGGAGAGCGCGGGGATGATGCCGTTGAGCGTCACGTCAATCTTGCCGGTTTCCAGCATTTCCATGACCGAGGATGTGGACGTGACCGCATTGATCTCCAGGCCGTACTCCTTGAAATACCCCTTTTCCCTGGCGATGCCCACCAGTGGCTGCACCACCACGTTTTCGCCCAGGGTCACCGTCAGCTCCTGGAGCGGCTCCGCCTTTTTGGCGCAGCCGGCAAATGCGGACAGCGAAAGCGCCGCCACCAGGGCTGCCGCCACCGGGCGCGCCCATTGCCTGCGGATGGTATCGTGGGATACATTATCCTGCCGTACTTCGTTTTTCATGATCTTTCTCCTCTCTATTTTCAAAGTCATTTAAGCCCCGTAGCTTTTCCGTCGCGGCCCATCGAATTGTTTTCTGCGGCCCCTACCGCCGCCCCTTGTCCACGGTCACGATGTCGCTGTTGGCGAATGCGTACTCCGATAGCTCGTTGCCTATGCCCGGCAACTCCGGCACCTCGATGTACCCATCCTGGGGCTGGTAGTCGTAGATTGCGTATTTCTTCGACACAGCCTTGGGGAAGTGGTGCTCGTGGATGATGAAGTTGGGGATAACCGTCTCCAGCTGCAGCGTCGCCGCGATGATGATGGGGCTGCCGCACACATGGTATTGCACCGCCACGTCATAGGCGTATGCGGCGTCGGCGATCTTCTTGGCCTCGGTGATGCCGCCTGTGTTCGCTATGTCCGGCTGTATGACCTGGAGCGACGAATTCTCGAAATACGGCTGGTACTGCCACCGGGAATAAATGCGCTCGCCGCTGGCCAGGGGGATGCCCACCTCGTCCTTGATGTAGCGGAAGGTCTTCGGGTTGGGCGTGGTGGGCTCCTCATAGTAGAATATGTTGAACTGCTCCAGCCGCTTCCCTATCTGCACCGCGCCGTTTGCGTCGGTCTTGGAATGGTTTTCGATGATGATGTCCACATTTGGCCCCACCGCTTCCCTGGTGGCCGCCACACGGTCTATGAAAAGGTCGGCCCACTTGGGCGTGAGCAGCTGGGTCTGGAAACGGTTGTCCAGCCATGCGCCCCCCGCGCCCCTGGCCGGGTCGCCGCCGTCCGGGCCAAATGCGATGAAGTTGGCCTTGATGGAGTCGAACCCCTGGGCCACGGCCTCTTTGGCCACCTCGGCGAATGCCTCCGGGCCGCCCAGAGGCCCCCTGGTCTCGCTCCACCCGAACTGCAGCTGGCTGGCGTAGGCGCGCAGCTTCTCCCTGTGCTTGCCGCCCAGGAGCTTGTAGACAGGCACCTTGAAATACTTGCCCTTGATGTCCCACAGCGCGATGTCAAACGCCGCTATGCCGGCGAATATGACCGGGCCCCCGTTCTGCCCCCAGAACGTCTCCCTGTAGAGCTTGGTCCAGATGACCTCGTGATCCAAGGGATCCGCGCCGATGAGCAGGGGCGCGAAGTCCTGCAGTATGCCGAATGCGGCATGCTGGCCGGCCCCATAGGCCAGCCCGGCCTCCCCGTCGCCATATATGCCCTCGTCGGTGTAGATGCGCACCCATATGCTGCCTCCGAATGACTTAGCCTTAAGGATGTCTATCTTCGTGATTTTCATTTGTTACCTCCGATTCATGTTCTGCCAGGCCTGCCGCCTGCCAAGTTGCCGGTCACTGGGCCGCCGGGGCCGGGCCGTCTGTCTGCCACGTTACAAGTCACAGGGCCGCCCGGGTTTGCCGGCCCGCCGCTGGGCTATGCTTTCTGGAACAACGGCGTGGACAGGTAGCGCTCCCCTGTGTCGGGCAGCAGCACCACCACGTTCTTGCCGGCGTATTCCGAGCGTTTCGCCACCTGGGTGGCGGCGTACAGCGCAGCGCCGGAGGAAATCCCCACCAGCAGGCCTTCCGCCGCGGCCACCGCGCGGGAAGCCTCGAAAGCATCCTCGTTTTTCACCTGGATGATCTCGTCCACCACACCGGGGTCGTACACGTCGGGCACGAACCCCGCCCCGATGCCCTGGATCTTGTGGGATCCGGGGCTGCCGCCGGACAGCACCGGCGAATCCGCCGGTTCCACTGCGATGACACGCGCCCCGGTCTTTTGCTCCTTGAGCACCTGCCCCACGCCGGTCACGGTCCCGCCTGTGCCCACCCCGGACACAAACGCCGCGATCTCCCCGCCGGTGTCCTCCAATATCTCCTTGGCCGTGGTTTCCCTGTGTATCTTCGGGTTGGCAGGGTTCTGGAACTGCTGGGGGATAAATGCGGATGGCAGCTCCCCGGCCAGCTCCACCGCCTTGGCGATGGCGCCTTTCATCCCCGCCGAACCCGGCGTCAGCACGATCTCGGCCCCCAGTGCGGAAATAAGGGCCCTCCGCTCCACGCTCATGGTTTCAGGCATGGTCAGGATGAGCCTGTAGCCCTTGGCGGCCGCCACGAAGGCCAAGCCTATGCCGGTATTCCCTGATGTGGGTTCGATGATGACCGTGCCCTCTTTCAGCACGCCCCGCTCCTCGGCATCCGCGATCATGGCAAATGCGATGCGGTCCTTCACGCTGCCCAGGGGGTTGAAATACTCCAGTTTCGCGATGATGTTGGCCGTGGCGCCTTGCTGGGCGGCATACTTGTTCAGCTGCAACAGAGGTGTATGCCCTATGATGTCTGTGAGGTTTTGGTAGATTTTGGCCATGGTGGCCCTCCTTTCGTGTGTGCCCGTCCCCGCCGAGCGAATCCCCCATGCTATCAGTGGTCGGTCAGATGCCTGCCTGTAACGGATGCCGATCCAAACCATAGTTTTGTAATTCATACTTTCTATATATGAAAACTATGTTAAGTTGGTTTATCTTACACCACCACACCCGTTTTGTCAACAACAAAAATATATGGATTTCATATCGGAATATTGTGCAATATGTCGAAACCCGTCGACCAATGCGCCGGCAACATAATATGTCGAAACCCGTCGACCAATGCGCCGGCAACACAAAAAAGCCGCAAATCCCAATACAGGATTTGCGGCCATGTTTTCCAGGCGACAACCGGATTTGAACCGGTGAATCAGGGTTTTGCAGACCCTTGCCTTACCACTTGGCTATGTCGCCAAAATGACCCCAAGGGGACTCGAACCCCTGTTACCGCCGTGAAAGGGCGATGTCTTAACCGCTTGACCATGGGGCCAAATGAAAAAGTGACCGATGATTGCACCATCCCGGTCCCAACGTCGCCGTCAAGCAATCCGGTCAAAAACGAAAACCACGCAA
>JAISUG010000075.1 GCA_031272185.1 Lachnospiraceae bacterium | reverse complement strand
CAGGCCCGGCTGCGTGTCTTGGTAGCTTGGTGGCTCGGATCGAGTCCGCCCCGTCGTCGCTTGGCCGGAGGGGCCGGTGGCCTTGGGGCGGCGCAAAGGGGACTACGGCGTCAGGCAGTGAACCCGGCCCGGCTAGTTGACCATGAACATGGCCAGCGCGCCGGATGCGTCCACGTAGTAGCCGTCCGGGGTGATGGCGTCACAGAACATGGCGCCGTCGTCGCCCAGGAAATAGCATTTGCCCTGGTATTCCAGCCATCCGGTCTTGCGCTCGCCCGATGGCTTCATGTAGTACCAGCGCCCGTCGACCTGGCGCCATCCGGTGGCCATATACCCATCCTGCCCGAAGTAGTACCACTTCCCCGAGATGTATTTCCAGGTGCCGGCCGGGTGCGTTCCGTCGGGGTTCAGGTACCACCACCCCAGATCTGACTGCTTCCAGACGCCGGTGGTGGCTTCGGACTGGGCGATGACGCCCGCCTGCGCCGCGGGGGCGAAGTGTGGCATGGCGGCGGGCATGGCATATATCACCGACAAAGCGGCCGGAAGCGCCACGACGGCGCACCTCATCCTATGTACGAAGTTGGTTTTTGGCATTTTCGAACCTCGTTATTTGGCAATGGACATGTTTCTTCCAATTATTGTAACGAAATATGGCGGCTTTGTCAAGTTCTGGTTGCAAAAGCGGCGGGATAGCTATATAATAGGATACCGGTCACTTCGCCGCCGGGGTGGGCCATGGGGCAAGGGTTATGTTTTATGACATGCTCACTCGAGCCTGCCGGTTCCGGCCGCGAGCATGTAGGCTTGCTTCGGCGGTTAAATGGCTGGCTGGGGAGTGACCTGTGACTATGACAAGGCGATTGTACCGCAGTGCCACTGTAGCGCCTTTGCGACCTGGAGGGTTTGGTATGGATGCAGTGAAAGAACTGCACTTCTCCGTGGTTCGGAGGCTATCGCAACTGGAGGGTTTGGTATGGATGCAGTGAAAATCAAAGACGGGATTTACTGGGTGGGTGCGCTGGACTGGAATGCCCGCACGTTCCATGGGTATTCGACCCAGCGGGGCATCACTTACAATGCCTACCTGCTGCTGGACGATAAGATCACCCTGATAGACACGGTGAAAAATATATTCACGGATGAGCTGCTCGAGCGCATCTCCTCGGTGGTGGACCCCAAAAAGATAGACGTCATCGTGTCCAACCACGTGGAGATGGACCATTCCGGGGCCCTCCCGGCCATGCGGGCGATATGCCCCGACGCGCAGATCTACGCCAGCGGCCCCTCGGGTGTGAAAGGGCTCACATCCCACTACGGGGACCTGGGCGTGCTGCCCGTAAAGACCGGGGACAGCATAAAGCTCGGCAAACGGACGCTGGAATTTGTGGGCACGCCCATGCTCCATTGGCCCGACAACATGGTGACCTGGTGCCCCGAGGAGAGGGTCCTGTTTTCCAATGACGCTTTCGGCCAGCACTATGCCACCACGCAGCGCTTCGACGACCAATGCCCCCTGGGCCAGGTGATGGACGAGGCGCAGAAATACTACGGCAACATTCTGATGTGCTACGAGAAACAGGCCATGGCGGCATGGGAAGCGGTGAGCAAGCTGGGGCCCGAAATCATCGCCCCCAGCCACGGGGTGTGCTGGCGCAGCCACGTGAAGGACATACTGGACGCATACGGGCTGTGGGGGACCAACGAGCCTACCGGCGGCGCCCTGGTGGTGTATGACAGCATGTGGCACTCCACGGAAAAGATGGCATTGACGATATTGGAAGCATTTGCCAGCGCCGGCGTGGACGGGAAACTGCTGGACCTGAAGGACAACCACATCTCCGACATCATTCCACAGGTGCTGACCCACCGCTACATCGCAGTGGGGTCGCCCACGCTCAACAACAACATGATGCCCACGGTGGCATCTTTCCTGTGCTACCTGCGGGGGCTGTCGCCGAAAAACCGCAAGGCGTTCGCGTTCGGGTCTTTCGGGTGGGGCGGCCAGAGCATCAAGCAGGTGGAGGACGAGCTGCGCGCCTGCGGGTTTGACATCATCCTGGAGATGAGCCGGATCAACTACATCCCCAAGGAGGGCGACCTGCAGGAGCTGCGGCGCAAGGTGATGGAGGCGGTTCATTGAAAAATCGGTTTTCAAGGCTGGGCTTTTGCTATGCCATGTTGCTCATCGTCACCACGGCGATGCAGGTGTTCTGGACTTCGCTCATGATTATGTACGACGTGGACCTGGGCTCTTCGGACCTGGGGCTGGCGTTTTCGGTGGTGGTGCCCATGTACCTGTGCGCCGTGCCGCTGTTTTTGCTGATGCGGGGGTGGGCCCAGGCGCCGGTGCAGATCTGGAAAGACGGGATACCCGAGATAAAAAGCCTGGGCGTCGGGAAGAACTTCGGTTTCGGCGGATGGGTGGCCATAGTGGTCATAAGCCTTGGGACGGTGTACATCGGGAATTTCGTGGGGATGGGCGTGATGAAGCTCTTCGAGGTCATCCTGGGCCGTTCCTATGGCAATGAGCTGGATGCCCTGGTCGGTGAGACCAGCCCCAACACGGTGCTGGTGCTGATGGTGATACTGGCCCCCATCATAGAGGAGGTATTGTTCCGCAAGGTGCTCCTGGACAGGCTGAAGCTATACGACGAGCGGACGGGGATATGCCTGTCGGCGTATCTGTTCGGCATCGTCCATGGGAATTTTTGGCAGTTTTTCTACGCATTCGCGCTGGGGCTGATCTTTGCGTATGTGTACACCAAGACCCGGAAGGTGCACCACACCATCCTGCTGCACATGATGATCAATTTCATCGGCGGTTACATCCCGTCGCTTACGGCGGGACTGCCCGAAGACAGCGGCCTGCTCCAGACGGCCAACACCGTGATGGGGCTGGTGGCGATGGCCGCCATGGCCGCCACCGTGGTGCTGCTCATCGTCCTGCGCAAGAGGATCAGGCTGCGAAAAGGCGTGGCGGCGTTCCCGGACGGCCATGTGTTTAGGCGGGTGTACCTAAACCCCGGCATGCTGCTGTTTTCCGCGGTGGGGTTTGCGCTGTTTGCGGCATCCGTGCTGGCGCCGGCGTAGATCGTAAATACATGTGCCGGTGCGCGCGCCGGTACGCAGGTTCATGTGACGGTGTGTGTGTCGGTACGCAGATTCACGTGCCGGTGCGTGCGCCGGTACGCGGATTCATGTGACGGTGTGTGTGCCGGTACGCAGATTGCATGTGGCGGTGTGTGTGTCGGTACGCAGGTTCATGTGACGGTGTGCGCGCCGGTACGCAGGTTCGTCTGTGCGGGGGACATCATCAGAATCGTAAGATCATGCGGCTGTGCTATAGAAGCGCGACGCCTTGGAAAGAGGACGACAGATATGGAAGCAGGGAAGAAGATCGCCTATAACCATAGGGCCATCGAAAAGAAATGGAAAGAAAACTGGGAAAAGCATCCATTTAACGTCAATGACGGGAAAAAGCCCAAGTACTACTGCCTGGACATGTTCCCCTACCCCTCGGGCAGCGGGATCCACGTGGGGCATTGGCGGGGGTATGTGATCTCCGACGTCTGGAGCCGCTACCAGGTGCTCAAAGGCCACTACGTGATCCACCCCATGGGGTGGGACGCTTTCGGCCTGCCTGCGGAAAACTACGCCATCAAGGCCGGGGTGCACCCCGCCATCGCCACGAAAGAGAACGTGGAGAATTTCAAGCGCCAGATCAATGAGATCACCGCCATCTACGACTGGGACATGGAGGTCAATACCACCGACCCCGCATTTTACAAATGGACCCAGTGGATCTTCGTGAAGATGTTCAAGGCGGGGCTGGCCTACGAGAAGGAGTTCCCCATCAACTGGTGCCCCTCCTGCAAGACTGGCCTGGCAAACGAAGAGGTGGTGGGGGGCGTGTGCGAGCGCTGCGGCGCGGAGGTGACCAAGAAGAACCTGCGCCAGTGGATGCTGAAAATCACCGCTTACGCGGAGCGCCTCCTCGCCGACCTGGAAAAACTAGACTGGCCGGAAAAGGTCATCAAGATGCAGACCGAGTGGATCGGCAAATCCTACGGCGCGGAGGTGGACTTCCCGGTGTGCGGCGGGGGTGAAGGCGCGGCGGAGGGCTCGCCGGACGCATCCGGCGCCGGCGCGAAGGGCGCAGGGTCCCGCAACCTCCCGGCGGTGGGTAGTGCCGGGGCGGGTGTCGGCGGACTGCCCCAAGGCGCGGCCATACGGGTCTACACCACCCGGCCCGACACATTGTACGGGGCCACCTTCATGGTGCTCTCCCCGGAACACGAGCTGGCGGCGTCGCTGGCCACCCCCGACCGGAAAGAGGCGGTGGACCGGTATATCTTCGACGCATCCATGAAGTCCAATGTGGACCGGATGCAGGACAAGGAAAAGACAGGGGTGTTCACCGGCAGCTATGCCCTGAACCCATTGAACAAAGAGAGGATCCCCATCTGGATCTCGGACTACGTGCTGGCTGACTACGGCACCGGGGCGATCATGTGCGTGCCCGCCCACGACGACAGGGACTTCGAGTTTGCGAAGAAGTTCGGCATCCCCATCGTCCAGGTCATCGCCAAGGACGGCGTGGAGACCCCTGACATGGAGGAGGCGTATACCGAGGCCAGCGGCACCATGATCAATTCCGGCGAATGGAACGGCATGGAGTCGGCCAAGCTCAAGCAGGAGGCCCCCGCCATGATTGAGGCCTGGGGCTACGGGAAAAAGACCACCAACTACAAGCTCCGGGACTGGGTGTTCTCCCGCCAGAGGTACTGGGGGGAGCCCATCCCCATCGTCCATTGCCCCCACTGCGGGTGCGTGGCGGTGCCGGAGGAGGAGCTGCCGCTGCGCCTGCCGGAAGTGGAGAGCTACCAGCCCACGGGCACAGGGGAGTCGCCCCTGGCCGCCATCGACTGGTGGGTGAACTGCACATGCCCCCAGTGCGGCGCCCCGGCGAAACGGGAGACCAACACCATGCCCCAGTGGGCGGGTTCCTCATGGTATTTCCTGCGCTACGTGGACAACCGCAACGACGATGAGCTGGTGTCCAAAGCGAAGGCGCAGGAATACCTGCCCGTGGACATGTACATCGGCGGCGTGGAGCATGCGGTGCTGCACCTGCTGTATTCCCGGTTTTACACCAAGTTCCTCTATGACATAGGGGTGGTGGGGTTTGAGGAGCCATTCACCAAGCTGTTCAACCAGGGCATGATCACCGGGAAAAACGGCGTGAAGATGAGCAAGTCCAAAGGGAACGTGGTGTCCCCGGACCCCTTGGTCCAGGACTACGGCTGCGACTCCCTGCGGATGTACGAGCTGTTCGTGGGCCCGCCGGAGCTGGATGCGGAGTGGGACGAGCGTGGGATAGAGGGCGTGAACCGCTTCCTGAACAAGTTCTGGAACCTGTGCATGGAGAGTTTGGAGGCGTATGAGGCCAGCGCCCAGGGAGGCCACGGGGGCGCGGCCGGCAAAACCGGCGCTTTGGCTGCGGCCGTCGGGGAAGACGGCGCTGCAGCGCCGGACGGCGGCAAGGCAGTCGGCAAGTCAGGCGGGGAAGCCGGAGGAAGCGCCCCGGACATCACCCCCACGAAAGAGATGCTCGCCCTGCGCAACCGTCTGGTGTACACCGTGGAGCAGCGGCTGGAGCAGTTCAGCCTGAACACCGTGGTGTCCGCGTTCATGGAGTTTGACAACAAGCTCATCGAGCTGGCGAAAACCACGGGCGGCATCGACCGGGAGACCCTGCGCACCTTCACGGTGCTGCTGGCGCCCTTCGCCCCCCATATCGCCGAGGAGCTCTGGGAGCGCCTGGGTGGAAGCGGCTCCGTGTTCCATGCCCCCTGGCCCGTGCCCGACGTGGCTGCCCTGCGGGGGGAGGACAAAGAAGTCGCGGTGCAGGTGAACGGCAAGACCCGCAGCGTCATCGCGCTCCCCGCGGACATCAGCAAAGAAGATGCGCTGGCGGCGGGGAAAGCGGCGGTGGCGGGGAAGATCACCGGGACCATCGTGAAAGAGATCTACGTGCAGGGCCGCATTATAAATTTTGTATGTAAGTGAGGTGCATCCATGCGGCCCGGCCGCATAACCGGCTTCGTGTGCAGGTGGGGTGTTTCCATGCGGCCCGGCCGCATAACCGGCTTCGTGTGCAGGTGGGGTGTTTCCATGCGGCCCGGCCGCATAAGCGGCTTCGTGTGCAGGTGGGGTGTTTCCATGCGGCCCGGCCGCATAACCGGCTTCGTGTGCAGGTGAGGTGCATCCATGCGGCCCGGCCGCAGGGGGGCGATTTTCGTCGAACTCACATGGAAATAATTAACAGTTATTAAATTTTTCGAAATTCACAGCGGTTTTTTTTGACATTTTCGGTTGGGTATGCTATACTATGGGCACTGCTACGGCAGTGCCTTTGTTACGTTGATTCGGGGGATATTTGCGGTGCGAGCCGCATAAACGTGGCCAGGGGTGGGAGAAGGGGAGAGATTGATTTTGGACAAAAGATGGAAGTCATTATTTACATTTAAATCAGTCGAATTATGTCGAAAACCTATCGTTATCGGTAAGGCTTTTCGTAAGATGGCAGATGCACTGGCTGCCACCGGGTGGCTGCGGTGCCGCATAGGGTACGGGGCCATGAGCTTGCGTAAGGCGACGGAGGCACCGGCTGCGTCCGGATGGCGGCGGCACATCGGGGGCGACGCAGGCAGGCGTTCCCGCAAGGTGGTTGCCGCACTGACCGCTGCAGCGCTGTGCGCCTGCTTTTTGTTTGCCGGTTTTGGGACCGGCGGCGGAATCGGTGTATTTGGGGGCGTATCCCCCCTGGTCGCCTATGGCGCCACCCGCATGAGCGTCACCACCATGCAGGGCAGCACCCGCACGGAGTTGGGGCTGCCGGACTACACGCCCCAGCTGGTGGAGCTGGGAGTGGGGGGCAGTGCGGTATTGCTCGTGCTGGGGGAAGAGGGTTCGAACCGCGCGAAGATCATATATTATGAGAACGTAGGCGAAGGCGCCACCGGCCCCGGCGTGGGCGAAGGCGGGTGGAAGTGCATATCTGCGGCCAACGGACTCCTGGGCGGGCGCGTGGACGAAGGGGTTTACAGCCTCTCCTATGCTTTCGGCCTCTATGAAAATACCAACGACCTCATCCCATACCACCGCATACAGATGGGCGATTACTGGGTGAACGACCCCGCAAGCCCGTTCTTCAACCAGTTGGTGAATGTGAACAGCGTCACCAAGAACTGGGATACGGCCCAGGATATGATGGCGGGCGTCCCCTACTATAACTACGGCATGGTGCTGCGTTTCGACACCGGGCTGGGCGGTTCCGGCACCGCAGCCCGGGCCGGCAGCGCAGGTGGTGGGTCCGCCGACAGCGGCGCCCCAGCGGAGGGTTCGGAAGGCGTCGTCGGTTCCGGCGTCGCCGCACCGGCGGACGGTACGGGTGATGCGGCCGCGTCTGGTACATCTGAAGCTACTGCCGGTGACGGGTCGGCATCCGGGCAGGGCGTGGCGGCCGGTGGCGCCGCATCCGACGGTTCGGCTTCTGATGGTGCAGGTGCAGCCTCTGACGGTTCCGGGGCAGGGGAGTCCGCAAGCACCGCCCCCGGCGATTCTGCGCTCATGCCCGCTGTCCCTGCAGGCACGCCCACTCCTATCGTATACTGCATGAAAGCGGACACACATGCCTGCCCAGACGGCAGCATCCGCTTACCCAAGGACGAGGTGAAAGAGATCCTGGCCGCGGCCAAGGGAGACATACAGGTGCTGGTAGCCCACAGCGAGGCCGGTTTGCGCGCCGCAACCCTGGAGTGAGCCCGGGGTGCCCATGGTGCCAGCCATGGCCTTTTGCTCAGATGGGATGGCGAACACGGCCGGTTTGCGCGCCGCAACCCTGGAGTGAGTCCGGGGCGACCATGGCGGCAGCCATGGCCTTGCGCCCAGATGGGATGGCGAACACGGCCGGTTTGCGCGCCCCCTATAGTTCGATCTTCACGCGGCTGCCGCCGCTTTTTTCTTTCTTCACGACCACCTGCCTGTCTATGCGTTCTTTCAGCTGCGTGACGTGGGAGATGATGCCCACCAGCAGGTTGCTTTCGGCCAAAGCGTTCAGCACTTTCAAGGCTTGGCTTAGCGTTTCTTCATCCAGCGACCCGAAGCCTTCGTCCACAAACATGGCGTCAAGCCTGATGCCGCCCGAGGACGACTGGATTTCGTCGGACAGGCCCAGGGCGAGGGAGAGCGACGCCATGAAAGACTCGCCGCCGGACAGGGTTTTGACGCTGCGCTCGGAGGCATTGTAGTGGTCGATGACATTTAGGTCCAGCCCGCTCTGGGTTTTCCTGTCCTCGGCGTTTTCGGCCCGTTTGAGCTCGTATTGGCCGCCGGACATCACCATCAGGCGCAGGTTGGCCCGACGTATGATCTGCTCAAAATACGAGATCTGCACATAGGTTTCAAGCATGATCTTGTCTTTGCCGGCCAGTTGCCCATTGGCGGTGTCCGCAAGCGCCTTGACCCAGGTCAGGCGCCCCTCCAGGTTGGTGATGACCCTTTGCCTCTGGGCAATCTTTTTTTGTATGCCTGCGTTTGTGTCCAACCTGGACGATATGGCGATCATTGCGTCGCTGTGTGTTTTCTTTTGCAGGGACAGACCCTCCTTTGCTGACTTCAGGCTGTCAACGTCAATGGCTTGTGCCCCGGCAAGCTGTTTCGTAAGGGTTTCGATCTTGGACTGAAGGTCAGAACGCCTTTTGCGCAGGGCGTCCAATGCCTCTGTGGCCGTTTGGATGGCCGTTTGCAGGGCTGCTTTCCTGTCCCCCAGTCTCTTGATGTTGCCTTCGGCCTCGGCTTTGTTCCGGAAGGCCAGCGATTCTTCGAGTTTGGTTTTCGAGTCCATCAGCCCTTTGATTTCGGCGTCAAGGGTGATGGCGGCCTTTTCTTTTTCCGCAGCTTCCGCCTTGAGGTTTTCGATTTTGTCCGCAAGCGGCGGGAGCCCCTTTTCTATTTCCCTTTTGCGGTCGGACCCCGCCTTTTGCGTCCGAATCTGCGCGTTCAGAACCTCTGATTCGGCCTGGAGCCGTTTGGCTTCTATTGCGACGGCCGAAGATATATCGTCCGGGACGGCCCCGAATAGCTCCACTGCGGCCTTGTTTGCGGACTCTCCTTTTGATTCTGCCTTCGAATGGGCGCCGGCGGACGCCTTGCTGGCGTCTTCAGACTCTTTCGCCCTCCTGGCGGCCTCCTTTTTGGCGGCCTCCACGTCTTTTTCGGTTGGGACCCGGGAAAGGCAGACGGCGGGGTTGGGGTGCGTCTTGGAGCCGCAAACGGGGCAGGGCGCGCCATCCACCAGCGCCGAAGCGAGGATGCCCGCCTGGGCGTCGAGGAATGCCCTGTTTAGCCTGTCATAATCCGCATTGGCCCGGTCGGCAAGCTCCCGCGCCTTCAGGTACGCCTCCTGCGCCGAAGTGTACGCAGCCTGGGCACTGCCCAGTTCTTTTTGCAGGGTGACAAGCCCGGCAACCTTGCCTTGCCGGTCTGAGAGCTTTTCTTTGTCTGTGTCCAGTTGGAGCAGCCGGGTGGACAC
>JAISUG010000043.1 GCA_031272185.1 Lachnospiraceae bacterium | reverse complement strand
GGGAGATGAAGATGTATGTCAGCCCCATGCGGCTTTTCAGCTCCATCATCAGGTTCAGGATCTGCGCCTGCACAGACACGTCCAGCGCCGACACAGGCTCGTCGCACACCACGAACCTGGGGTTCACGGACAGCGTCCGCGCGATGACCACCCGCTGCCTGCGCCCCCCGTCAAACTCGTGGGGGTACGCATTGAATGTGTCCGGGGACAGCCCCACCAGCTCCATGAGTTCCAGTATCCGCTCCCGCCGCTTTCCCTCGCCCATGGCGGGGAAGAACACCCGCAAAGGCTCCTCGATGCTCTTGGAGATCGTGAGGCGCGGGTCCAGGCTGGAATACGGGTCCTGGAAAATGATCTGCATGTGGCGGCGCATCTGGCGCATCTCTTCCTGGGTGAAGCTGGTGAGGTCCATGCCGTCGAATATCACACGCCCCCCGGTGGGCTCGTGAAGGCGCAGGATCACCCTGCCCAGGGTGGACTTCCCGCAGCCGCTCTCCCCCACTATCCCCAGGGTCTTCCCCTCCTCGATGGAGAAAGACACGTCGTCCACCGCCTGCAAGGAACCCGCCGCCACTTTGAAATATTTGTTTAGGTTGCGCACCTCCAGCAAAACGCTCAATCAACACCCCCTATATTCCAACAGGCACACCTGTGTCCCACGCCTTGCATGACCGGTGCTTCCGCGCAGCACCTGGGCTGGGCGAATTTGCATCGGGGGTGGAATGCGCACCCCGCGGGCAGGCGCCTGGGGTTCGGTGGCAGCCCCTCGATGGGAGTGAGCTTCCCGCCGCCCTTTTTCATCCGGGGGATGGACTGGAACAGCCCTTGGGTGTACGGGTGCCTGGCGCCCCCGAACACCTCTTCCACGGTCCCTGACTCCACCACCCTACCCGCATACATGATGGCCACGTTGCGGCAGGTTTCCCGCACCACGCCCAGGTCGTGTGTCACCAGCAAAAGCCCCGTCCCGGTCTCCGCCTGGAGTTTACCTATGATTTCCAATACCTGCGCCTGTATGGTCACATCCAGCGCGGTGGTGGGTTCGTCCGCTATGAGCAGTTCCGGCCGGCACAGCAGGGCCATGGTGATCACCACCCGTTGTTTCATGCCCCCGGAAAACTGGTGTGGGTAGTCGTCGTACCGGTCCCCTTTGACCCCCACCACCTCCAACGCCTCGACCACCCGCGCCTTGGCCGCGGACCGGCTCAACTTGTCGTGGACCATCACCACTTCTTCCAGCTGCCTGCCCACGGTCATCACCGGGTTCAGCGCGGTCATGGGATCCTGGAAAATCATAGAGATGCTCTTGCCCCGGATGGCCTCCATGCGCTTGGCGGTGGCGTAGATCAGGTTCTCCCCGCGAAAAAGGATCTCCCCGCCTGTGATGACCCCCGGCGGGTCGGGGACCAGCTGCATGATGGACAGGCAGGAAGTCGTCTTCCCCGCCCCGGTCTCCCCCACCAGCCCCAGGCTCTCGCCTTTGCGGATGGCCAGGTCCAGCCCGTTCACCGCCCGTGCCACGCCGTCTTCCGTGACATAGCAGACCTCCAGGCCCTTGATTTCCAGCAGATAATCCCTTTGCTCTCCCATGGGTACGTTCTATCCCTCGAATGTGCGTAATTTTTGGCGACGGAAATGCATCCTGCGTTTGCTACTTCAGCTTCGTGGTCCTAAAGTGTGCTATGCACACTTGTGCGTCCCTTAGCCCAGATCCCCAAGGCGACGGCCAGCGTCCGTCTTCGCTACTATTTCAGCTTAGGGTCTAGTGCATCCCTTAGCCCGTCGCCTAGAAAGTTAAATGCCAGTACCAGCACTATGATGAATATCCCTGGGTAGATGGCCAGGTAGGGGTTGGTTTCCAGGTAGTTGCTCCCCACCCGCAGCACGTTGCCCCACTCGGGGATCCGTGAATCCACGCCCAGCCCCAGGTAGCTCAGCGCGGATGTGGACAGCACCGCTATGCCTATGCTCACCGACGTGCGCACGATCATGGGGGCCAATGAGTTGGGGATCACGTGCCGCAGCAGTATCGCCAGGGGCTTCCTCCCGCAGGCCTTCGCCGCCTCCACGAACTCGCTCCCTGTCACCACCAGCACCTGGGCCCGCATGGTGCGGGCGTACACGGGGATATTGGCGATGGACAGCGCGACGATCAGGTTTGGCAGGCTGGCCCCGAAGGCCGCCACGATGGCGATGGCCAGGAGCGTGCTGGGAACGGCGAAAAACACATCCAGGATCCGCATGATTACATTGTCCAGGCGGTTCTCGTAATACCCCGCCATGGCCCCCAAGAGCCCCCCGCACACCAGCGGCACCGCGGTGACGATGAGCCCCACGATGAACGACACCCTCGTCCCGAACACCACACGGGTGAACACGTCCCGGCCCAGGTTGTCCGTGCCGAAGGGGTAGGCGATGCTGGGCGGGTTCAGCAGGTGCGCGTAATCGTTGACCGTGGCCAGCTCGTAGTCGAAAAGGAAGGTGCTGCAAAGCGCCAGGGTGAACAGGATGCCTATGATGAAGAGCCCCAGCACGGACATGTAGTTCCGGTAAATCCGGGTGAGCGCATCCAGCCAGCCGATGATCTTGCGGGAACCCTCATTGGCAGCCTTGGAAATGATCACCAGGCCCAGCAGCAGCGAGAAGATGTTGCCCACCACGGCCATGAGGATGAGGAGTATGGCCAGGGGGATGAGTTTCTTGTAAGAAAACGCTGCTTTTGTACGGCCATCCACCCCGCCCTCGACCTGCCCGCCGGTATCCCCGGATGAAACTGCCTGGGCGTTTGGGCTGGGCAGGCCCCCTGCCCTGTGCCCTGTCGCGGCATCGGACATGCCCGTGAGCGCTTTCTCCCTTTTCCCCACCCACACCATCACGAATATCACTGCGGCGTACACCCCAAGCGTCCCGGCCAGCAACAACATGCATGTGGGGTAGGTCCACACCACCCATTCCTTGAAGAGGTTCATGGCGGCGATGAGCATCACCGTCAGGTTGTTCAGGAGCGCGAAACCTGCCAGCCGGTACTCTATGGTCCTGTCAGGCACCGCCAAGGTAAATGCGGCGATGGCCGCAAACACATTCCCGCACACCGCAAAAGGCAGCAGCGCCAGCCCCGTCAGGCGCACGCCCCGCCCGATGGCGTCGGAGGCATCGATCTGGGAACGCGCGGCGAAAAACAGCGCCACAGACAACAGCCCTGCCAAAAGGTACAGACCGGCCACCGCCGCCGCAGCCCCGTGGATGGCAAACGCATGGGCTTTCCCGTCATACCCTGCCATCACGATGACCAGCGCCAATATCAGGCTTGCGCCCGCGCTGATGGACAGCGCCCCCAACTCCGAAAAGCGCCTGCGCCTCCGGTCCCTCTGTTTTTTCAAAAACCCCGCGCGGCCGTCGTTTCTCACCACAGGCCCATCCGCCGCACCACCCATCCCGGGCGATGCCCCGCCGCCTGCCCCGGCCATGCTTTGCTCCATATCCTTTTCCACGGAAACATTTCCCCCGTCCATATCTTCCACCAGGCACACTTCACGGACAACACCGTCCGGAGCGTCTATGCCACCATCGTCGCCGCAACCCCTACCCCAACTTGATCTTCGCCTTGATCCTGGGGTCCAGGAGCGCATACAGCAGGTCCACCACCAGGTTCACCACGCTGACGATGATGGCGATGTACACCACCCCCGCCAGCACCGCAGGGGTGTCGGGGATGAACTGCTTGTCGATGAGCCAGCTGCCGATACCCGGGATGGAGAACACTTTCTCCGCCACCGTGGCGCCCGCCATCATGGCCCCGAAATCCAGCCCGATGATGGTGACGATGGGGATCATGGCGTTGCCCAATGCATGGCGCAGGATCACAGTCCCGGCGGGCAGCCCTTTGGCCTTGGCGGTCACGATGTAGTCCTGGTGGATCACTTCCAGCATGCTCGAACGGGTCATGCGGGCGATGCTGGCCGACAGCCCCGTGCCCATGACGATGGCCGGCATGACGTACACTTTCAGGTTCCCAGGCAGGAAAATGGAAGGCAGCCAGTGGAGGGTGATGGAAAATTCCAGTATCAGCAGCATCCCGAACCAAAACGCGGGGATGCTAAGGCCGATGAGAGCCAGCAGCATGATCAGGTAGTCCCACACGGAGTATGGACGGAGCGCGGAAAAAATCCCGGCAGGCACTGCGATGGCCACCGCCAGGGCCAGGGAGAAAAATGTCACCCGCAACGTGATGGGGAATTTGTTCGCCAGCTGCGCCATGACTTCCTGCCCGCCCATCAGGCTCTTGCCGGGGTGGAGGGTGGCGATGCCTTTAAACGCCCGCCACAGCTGTTCGAGATAGGGCTTGTCCAGCCCATATGCCGCATTGAACTGCGCCCTCTGGGCGTCCGTGGCCAGGTCGCCCAATATGTTATAGGATGCGTCCATGGGGGATATATACAATATGGTGAATACCAGGAAGGTCACGCCGAACACCACGAAGACCATCATCACCAGCCGTTCGAAGGTGTATTTGAGGAATGGCTGCCCCATGAGGAGCAGGAACAGGAACGCCGGGAACCCAAACACCACGAAACAGGCGAAGACGCCGCCCCGCTGCAGGAGGTTCGACACATATGCAGCGAAAGTCACATCCCCCAAGCCGGGGGATTCCTTGCGCAGCTTCACCTTCGCCATCTCATCCAGGCGCACCTCCAAGAGCCTGGCCACTTCCTTTTCTATCCCCTGCCCGGCCTTCGCATTTTCGAGGGGTGGCGCCACATCCACAGGGCCGGCATCGGGTTCGGCCTGAAAGGCAGGGCCGGACCGGAAAAACAGGAACTTCTTCTCCACATGGGCCCGCACTTCCTCAGCCACCGCTTTCTGCGTGCCGTCGGCCTTGAAACCCAGGCGGATCGCCGCCAGTTCGCTCTTGTATGCGGAGTTCTTGCGGTTCAGCAGGTAATACAAAAAAGCGGGGAGCAAAAACACCGCCCCCAGCGCCAGCAAAAACACCCTGGTCAGCCACTTCTCGTAGATCTTCTGGAAAACACCCCCTAGATTTTCTTGCAAGTGCTTCATGGACCTCGCTCCCACTACCCAATCAGTACATCACCGCAGTCCTGCGGCGCGTGGGGACGTCCGCGGAACGGACCTCGCCCCCACTGCCCAGTCAGTACATCACCCCGCGGGTTTCCGCAGCTTCCCGGTCTTGCGCCCTATATCAATCCTGTACACGTGTACGGCTTTTTGCATCTTGCGCAGGTCATCCGGGGTATCGTATTCCTGGCCCGGCATGAACACCCGCACCAACTCCGTCATGGATGCCACCTGCTCGTCGAAATCCGTCACGATCGACGCTTTCCCGAAAACGATGACGCTCTCAAAATATGCATCCGCCTTGGGGACGCCCTTCATGCGCACCTGCCCGATGACCGTGAACGCCACGGCGGGGTTGTGCGCCATGTTTTCCACTTTGTGCCCCTGGGAGGCGCTGTGGAAATAGATGCGCCCGTCGTGGTACACATAGGAAATGGGGTTGGCATATGGCGTGCCGTCCGCGCTCACCGTGGCCAGCACCCCGTGGGAGTTCTCTTTCAGGACCCGCTCTATGTCCTCGGGGGGCATGACGCGGTCCTTGCGGCGCATTTCCTTTTCCATACGGTAAGGCCTCCTCAAATGTATGCCTGAACCATCGTTTCGTATGCACGAAGCGTTTGCCCTGGGCTTCCCCGGGGTGCCCAGGGCTTCCCTTGGTGCCCTGTGCCAAACAGCGCAAAAGCACATGCCTTTAGCCGCACACGGCAGTTTCCCGGCAACCGCCCGATCGCATCCTTGGGTTATTTGCACATCTCCAGGATGACTTTCACGTAAATGCGCACATTGGCCGCAAGTTCGTCGATGACGGAATACTCATCCGCTGCGTGGGCATTGGTCTCGGTGTCGGGGAATGCCGCACCGAACGCCACGCTGCCGGGGATGTCGTGGACATACGTCCCGCCGCCCATGGAAACGCACTCCCCGGGCAGGCCCGTCTCCTCCTCGTATACCCTGAGCAGCGTCTTTATGAAAGGCGAATCGGCCGGCACATAATGGGGGAGCACCATCTCGGTGTCCTCCACCAAAAGCCCATGCTTGGCCAGGGCCGCGGCCAGCACCTTGGATGTGTTCTTTTCATCTGAAATGATGGGGCAGCGGGCGTCAAACCCACCCTTTATCCCCTTTTCGTCCATATGGAGGATGTCCAGGCTGAGGGTCAACGGACCCGACTCTTCGTCAGACATAGCAACCCCTGCGGCCACGCCCGCCGTGTCACCGTGGGGGAACACCTCCCCCACGCCCCAGAGCGCCCGCACGGCGGCACAGTCCGCAAAAGGCATGGAGTTAAGGAGCGATACAAGGGCCGTGAGCGCATTGTTCCCCTCCTCCGGGAAAGAAGCATGCGTGCCCACGCCTTTGGCGGTGATTTCGAATCGTGCCGTCCCATCGGTGTCCAGCACCTCGACCCCGGCACCCACCTGGTCAGGCGCAGGCCCCCCTTGGCCGGGCAGCCCGGCCCCGGGTGCGCCGTCGGCCGCACCTGCGCCGGCCGCCCCGCCGACACTCTTTGCGGAGAACTTGACCCCCGTTTTTTCCTCGGCGGCTTTCAGGTAGGGCAGCAGATCCCCTGCCCGAAACCCCTCCACCACGGCGGTGGCCACGTCCGGCACCACGTTAAGCGCTATGCCGGCATCCACACAGCAGATCTTCCTGGCCGCGCAGGAACCGTCGTGCGCACCCGGGTCTTGGGATCCGGCCTTTGAGCCCGTACTACCTCCCCGCTTCGCCCCTGGGGCAGGGCCGGCGGCCGCAGCATCGCCTGCATCCGCCCACCCGGCGGCAAAATACTTCCCGTACCGGCCTTTTTCGATATTGTAGACGGGGAATGCGGCATCCGGCGAAAAAGAGACCGGCGGCACCGAGCGGCGCTTGAAATATTCCGTCAGGTCCGAGCTGCCGTTCTCTTCGTTGGTGCCCAGCATCAGGCGCACGTTCTTGGTGAGAGCCACGCCCATATCCTTGACGCACTTGAGCGCATAGAGCGCGCACACAGCGGGGCCTTTGTTGTCCGCGGTGCCCCGCCCGTAAATCCTGCCGTCGCGGACGTCAGCCACATATGGCGGCGTCGTCCACCCGTTCCCCTCCGGCACCACGTCCAAATGGCACATGATGCCCAGGGCGTCCGGCTTGTCGTTTAGGTTCACTTCCAGCACGTACCCGTCCACGTTCGAGGACTCAAAACCCAGCTCCCCCGCGATACGGGCCGCCACGTCCACGGCGGCCGCCACGTCATCCCCGAAAGGCTTCCCGGGCTTTGCATCCCCCATCACGCTGCGCACCGCCACCAGGCGGCCTATGTCGCGCAGAATACGATCCATGTTTTCAGAAACGAATCTTTCCATCATAACCCGCACTTTCCCATGTTATTGCAAAACCAGCAGAACAATGTGCATCCGACTTTGGTCTCATCTTTGCGCAAGGTTTAGTCGACGGAGCAACGGCCACAAAATACCAAATATATGCAAATAGCCATAAATAAACAAGCCGAAACACACGATAGCACTAATCCTATCGTAAACTGCCCCTCTTGTCAATGGTAAAGTTATGCAAGTTTTGTAGCATTAATCCTGTTGCTGGTTCAGGGGATCTCATGTGCTATGTCCACCAGGGTCATGAAGTGGCGGCGCCGCTCCATGCTGGTGGCCAGCGCGCCCGCGGTGTCCAGGCTGGTGAACACATGGACCCCGGTCTCGATGGCATTGCGCCGGATGACGAACCCATCCTGTCCCCGGTTCGCGCCCTCGGGAGGGGTGTCGATGATGAAATCGATCTTGTGCCCCAGGATCAGGTCCATCAGGTTGGGGGACTCCTGGGAGAGCTTGCGCACGGGGATGGCCTTCACCCCGCCGCCGGCCAAGGCCTTTGCGGTGCCCTGGGTGGCGAAGATGCGGTAGCCCGCGGCGGCGAAACGCCGCGCCACCTCCACCGCATCCGCCTTGTCGGCGTCCTTCACCGTCATGATCATGTTTCGGTGGAGTGGCAGCTTCACCCCGGCGCCCTCGAACGCCTTGTAAAGCGCCTCGTTGAACGTCCTCGCCACGCCCAGGCATTCCCCCGTGGACTTCATCTCGGGTCCCAGGCTCACGTCCGCCCCCCGGATCTTCTCAAAGGAAAACACGGGCATCTTCACCGCCGTGAACCCGGACTCTTTCGCCAGGCCGGTGCCGTACCCCAGGCCGCAGAGCTTGGCCCCGCATATCACCCGTGTGGCCAGCTCGATGATGGGGATGCCCGTCACCTTGCTGATGTAGGGCACCGTGCGGGAGGATCGTGGGTTCACCTCGATGCAGTACACATCCCCCTCCCGGTCCGCGATGAACTGGATGTTGATCATCCCCACCACATGGAGAGCGCGCGCCAGCCGCCTGGTGTAGTCCACCAGCTTCTCCCGCACGTCCGGCCCGATGGTCAGCGGGGGGTACACGGAGATGCTGTCGCCGGAATGCACCCCCGCGCGCTCTATGTGCTCCATGATGCCCGGGATCAGGATGTCCTCCCCGTCGCAGATGGCATCCACCTCTATCTCCTTGCCCACCACGTATTTGTCCACCAGGATGGGGTGTTCCTGGGCGATCTGGTTGATCAGCCCGATGTATTCCCGGATGTCCTCGTCGCTGACCGCGATGCGCATGCCCTGCCCCCCCAGCACGTAGGACGGCCGCACCAGCACCGGGTAGCCCAGGTCGCGGGCGGCGGCCACGGCTTCATCGGCGGTGAACACCGTATGCCCCGCAGGGCGGAGGATACCGCATTTTTCCAGTATCCGATCAAACAGTTCCCTGTCTTCCGCCGCATCCACGTCTGCGGCGGCGGTGCCCAGGATGGGGACCCCCATCCCCAACAGCGCCTGGGTGAGCTTGATGGCGGTCTGCCCCCCGAACTGCACCAATGCGCCGTCGGGCTTCTCCAAATCCACTATGGCCCCCACGTCTTCCGGGGTGAGGGGCTCGAAATACAGCTTGTCGCCGATGTCGAAGTCCGTGCTCACGGTCTCGGGGTTGTTGTTGACGATGATGGCCTCGTAGCCCAGCTTGCGCAAAGACCACGCCGCATGCACGCTGCAGAAATCGAACTCGATCCCCTGGCCGATGCGGATGGGCCCCGACCCCAGGACGAGGATCTTTTTCTTTTCCGGCCTAGGTGCGGCGCCCCTACCGCCCGGTCCGGGCGCAGCATCCTCACCGTTCGTCTCAGACGCATCCCCCCCCGTCCGACTCAGTGGCACAGCTTCAACTGGGGTCACACCGGGCGCGGCGCCCCCGGCCAAACCACATGCTTTCGCCAGCTCATCCGGCCCGGGCGCATCACCCACTAAGCCAGACACAGAAGCGCATCCCCTACCGCCCGTCCCGGGCGCCCATGGATCCACCTCGTTCTCGCTGCCGTAGCACGAATAATAGTAGGGCGTTTCCGAATGGAATTCCCCGGCGCAGGTGTCCACCATCTTATATGCGGGCGTGATGCCGTGTTCCAGGCGTATCCGGGCGACCTCGGCGGCCGGTATGCCCGTCAGCCGGGCGATGACATTGTCAGGGAACTCCAGATCCTTGGCGAGACTTAGCAGGTCAATGGGTATGATGGAGTCAAACCCAACCGCGCCTGGTGAATCCTTGCTGCAACCGCGCAGTTCTTCCTCTACTTCCACCAGGCGGGAGATCTTGTCCAGGAACCAAGGGTCGATCTGGGTCAATGCGTAGAGCTTGGCATACTTGTCTTCCGAATCATCACCGTCCCGGTTTTGCGCCCGCCGCCTTAGGTACTCCGCCACGGCCCAGATGCGCCGGTCGTCCACCGTGCGCAGCTGTTCTTGCAGCTCTTCCTGTGTCAGCCCCGTGAAATCCACGCTCATCAGGCTGTCCACGTTTTGCTCCAGGGAGCGGATGGCCTTCATCAGCGCCCCCTCGAAGCATGTGGAGATGCTCATGACCTCGCCGGTGGCCTTCATCTGGGTGCCCAGGGTGCGCTTGGCCCCCACGAATTTGTCAAAGGGCAGGCGGGGCATCTTCACCACCACATAATCCAGCATGGGTTCGAAGCTGGCGTAGGTCTTTTTGGTCACGGCGTTGAGGATTTCGTCCAATGTGTACCCCAGGGCGATTTTCGCAGCCACCTTGGCGATGGGGTACCCTGTGGCCTTGCTGGCCAGGGCCGAGGATCGGCTCACCCTGGGGTTCACCTCGATGACGCAGTACTCGAAGCTGTCGGGCCGCAGCGCATACTGAACGTTGCACCCCCCGGTGATCTCCAGCTCGCTGATGATGCGAAGCGCGGACGTGCGCAGCATCTGGTACTCCTTGTCGCCCAATGTCTGGGAGGGGGCCACCACGATGCTGTCGCCGGTGTGCACCCCCACCGGGTCAATGTTTTCCATGTTGCACACGGTGATCACGTTGCCCGCACCGTCGCGCATCACCTCGTACTCGATCTCTTTCCACCCGGCGATGCACCGCTCCACCAGCACCTGCCCCACACGGGAGAGCCGCAGGCCGTTGGCCAGGGTTTCCTCCAGCTGCCCCGGGTCATAGGCGATGCCGCCGCCGCTGCCGCCCAGCGTGTATGCGGGGCGCAGCACCACGGGGTATCCGATGGACGCGGCGAATGCCAGCCCGTCCGCCACGTTCTCCACCACCAGCGACGCCGCCACCGGCTCGCCGATCTTTTCCATGGTGGCCTTGAACTCCTGCCTGTCCTCCGCCTTTTTGATGGTCAGCGCCGTGGTTCCGATAAGGCGCACCCCCTGCTCCCGCAAAAAACCGCTCTCCTCCAGCTCCATGGCCAGGTTCAGCCCCGCCTGCCCGCCCAGTGTGGGCAGCACGCTGTCGGGCCGCTCCTTGGCGATGAGCTGCTCCACCACGGGCACAGTCAGGGGCTCGATGTAGACCCGGTCCGCGATGTCCCGGTCCGTCATGATGGTGGCGGGGTTGGAGTTGAGCAGCACCACCTCCACCCCCTCTTCTTGCAGGGAGCGGCACGCCTGGGTGCCCGCATAGTCAAACTCCGCCGCCTGGCCGATGACGATGGGGCCGGAGCCCAGCACCAGGACCTTGCGGATGTCAGGATTTTTCGGCATACGTCCCCCCTATCTCATCCACGGCGCGTCATGCGCCGAACCGTTTCACCGTCCCATCATCTCCATGAACCGACCGAAGCGTGTTCCGAATGCCACAGCCCGCCATGGTTCCGTGCGCCTCGAACCACTTCACCGTTCCATCATTACCATGAACCGCCCGAAGCGTGTTCCATCTGCCGCAGCCCGCCATGATTCCGTGCGCCTCGAACCACTTCACCGTTCCATCATCTCCATGAACCGACCGAAGAGGTACCCCGAGTCCTGGGGGCCGGGGCAGGCCTCCGGGTGGTACTGCACCGTGAAGATGTTCTTCCCCACGTAGGAAAGCCCCTCGTTGGTGCCGTCGTTCACATTGACGAAAGCCTCCCTTGCCACCTGCGGGTCCACGCTCCCCATGTCCACCGCATAGCCGTGGTTCTGGGAGGAGATGTACACACGCCCCGTGGAGAGGTCCCGCACAGGGTGGTTCCCGCCACGGTGGCCGTATTTGAGCTTGTAGGTGTCCGCCCCGGTGGCCAGGGCCATGAGCTGGTGCCCCAGGCAAATGGCAAATATGGGCACATCCGAGCGGTACAGTTCCCTAAGCTCCCCGATGATGCCCACGTTCTCCTTGGGGTCGCCGGGGCCGTTGGACAGCATGATGCCGTCCGGGCGCATCCCCAGTATCTCTTGGGCGGTGGTATGCGCCGGGAACACGGTCACGTCGCATCCCAGGCGCACCAGGGACCGGGTGATGTTCGCCTTCGCGCCCATGTCCAGCAGCGCGACCCTTTTTCGAAGGGGGCGGTACTCGCCAATCACGCCATATGGATATGCCCAGGTATCCCGGGTGGCCGCCTGGGAAACCGCCCTGTCCCAACCTGCCGCCCCGGCGCCTTTGCCGTCGGGGTACGGGGAGGGCCTGCGTCCGATGCCAGCCGTCTCGCCCCCCACCGTATGCGCACGCCGGCACGTGGTGGCGGCCACCACGCCCCGCACCGCATACCCCTTGATCCGGGGCAGCGCTTCCGAAAGGTCTGTGTATTCATTTGTGGTCACCATGCCGTTCATGGTCCCTTTTTCCCGGAGGATTTTGGTGAGCGCCCGGGTGTCGATGCCGCTGATCCCCGGCACGCCCTGGTCATTTAGGAATTGCTGTATAGACATCTCGCTGCGGAAATTGCTGGCTGTCCGGCTCAGTTCCCGGACGATGAATGCATCCGGCCACGCCTTCCCGGACTCCATGTCCGAGCGGCAGACCCCGTAGTTGCCGATGAGGGGGTACGTCATCACCACCGCCTGCCCCGCATAGGACGGGTCCGTCAGCACCTCCAGGTACCCGGTCATGGAGGTGTTGAACACGATCTCGCTCACCACCTCCCGCGTCGCGCCCTCGGCCTGGCCCACGAACCGTGTCCCGTCCTCCAAGATCAAATAAGCCCGCATGTCGCCCTCTTTCCGTCAACGAACCTTTGGCAAATTTTTTCCAGTATACACGAAAGGCGCCAAAAAAACAACCCCCAAAATGCATTGACAACAGACGCGTTGTTTTGTATCATAAAGCGTGATGTTGCGCGGTGGATCACTGCATCGCGTCGTCAGGATAGCGAAAAATGAGAATAATGATCGACACCAACATCATCATCTCTGCCGCCCTGTTTCCCAGCGGAAGGGCAGCTGCTGCTTTTCGCAAGGCACTTGCACCACAGCATCCAGAAAAGGGACCTATATGCAAAAGACGGAACAATTCACGCTGCGCACCATCCTCATCCTCCACCTGGCGCCGGGTCTTGTCATACTGCTGACGGTACTGCTGTTCGCAAGCCCGCTCATCGGCCTGCCCATGCTCACGTCGGTCTTGCTGGCGATCCCCGTCGCCCTCCTGCCCACCCAATGGGGCATCATGGCAGCCTACGCAAAGTGCAGGAAACTCACCATAAGGGAAGCGATCCCATTCCTGCACGAAGACACGTCCAAGGGTTTCAACAAAAAAGCCTTGGTTTGGTGCTTCCTGGCGTTTTGTTTCCTGGGGGCGACCACGGCGCTACAGGGGGCGGAGGCGGCTTTCTGGCAGCCCATGTTCCGGTGGCTGCCCGGGTGGTTTAGCTTCGACCGCATAGGGGACCAGGCGCTGTCAGGCCGTGTAGCCGCGGCCACCGTGGCCCTGAATTTCGTCTTCAATGTGTTCCTTGCGCCCATCACGGAAGAAGTGTACTTCCGGGGCTTCCTGCTGCCCCGCATGGAGCGGTTTGGCGCATTTGCTCCGGTGGTCGGTGTCGCGTTGTTTTCCGTGTACCACTTCTTCAACCCATTCCAGCTGCTCTGGCGGCTGTGCTTCATCCCAGCCGTCTACGTGACATGGAAGTACAGGGACATACGTTACAGCGCCATCCCCCACGTCCTGGGCAACATGATAGGCGCCATCGGCCTCGCGGCGCTTTATTGGCCTGGGTGATGAAACACCTTTACATGCCGCTTGCACCAGCAATCAAATCTCTGCTGCGCATCGGTCATATCGGTCGTTCCCCCATCTTTGATCTCAAGGGGACGAGGCAGTCCCCCGCTCCCGCCTGTACCTTACAGTTTTCCCGCTGCCTTCGATGGAGAGCAGCCCCTTGTCGGCCATTTCCCGCAGTCCACCACATCCGACGCAATAACACAAAAGGAATTTCCTGGCATTTCATCGGCCTGTGCCTACACGCAGAACACCGCGTACAATGGGATGGATTTGATGCCGTTTTCAAACCCGAAGTTTTTGGTCGAGACACGGATGGAATATGCCGGTTTGTATTTGGTCACGAATTGGTTCAGGCTTTTTGATTTGGTCCGCACACCTGTTTTTACCTCCACCGGGATGATCTCACCGCCCTTTTGCAGGACGAAATCCAGTTCGGCGGTCCCATCCGTCGCCCAATAATAGAGACCATAGCCTTTGCTGTGCAGCGCCTGCGCCACATAGTTCTCGCTGATGGCGCCTAGGAAAGTGTTGTCGATCTCCCCGGCGGACAAAACCACAGCCTGTGAAATGCCGCTCTTCATCGCGAGCAGGCCCACATCGCCCATATACAACTTGAAACTCGCCAGGTCGCTGTAAACCGCCACCGGCATCAAACCATGTTCGATTTTCTGGCACTTGAGCGCCACGCCTGCAAAAACCAGCCAGTCGATAGCTTCGCCAAATATGGCTGCCGTGCCGCCTCTCTGGGCCAGCTTGTATTGGAATTTCCTGTTGTCCTTCGCCAGCTGCACCGGGATGGAGTTGAACGCCGCCCGGATTTTCACGCTCTGCGCATTGGTTGCGTACTTCGCCATATCCGCAATGTAATCGTTGAGAATCTTGTTCTGTACGTCCGGTACCGTGAGCAGGCTGCCCGATTCCGCAAACTCCAATATCGACCGGGGCATCCCGCCGATGATGAGGTATCGTCGATACAGGTCCAGCGCTTTTTCGTGCAAGGGGGTAGGCAACGGTTCGATTGTGCCAAACGCCCGCCGGATCTCTTCACAGAGCCGCTCTTCGCCAAGCGCCCAAAGATACTCTTCAAAATCCAACGGGAACATCGTCACAGAGTCCACATTGCCCACAGGGAACGAATGCTCTTCGCGGTTGATCGCCACACCGAGCAAGCTGCCCGCTCCGATGATGTGGTATTCCGGCGCTGTTTCGCGGAAGTATTTGAGTGAGGTAAGGGCACGGGGGCATGACTGGATTTCGTCCAAGATGACCAGCGTGTCGCCGGGGGAAATCCGCACATTCGATTCGCTTTCCAGAAAGCGCAAAATCCGTTCCGGCTCGATGTTTTCGGCAAAATATCCTGCGACCAGCAAGTTGGTCTCCAGGTTGAAATAGGCGGTTTTTTTATAGTGCAGGTCACCAAACTCCCGGATGACATAGGTCTTGCCGACCTGCCTGGCGCCGTAAAGAAGCAAGGGCATGCGCCCATGGGTTTTGTTTTTCCATGCAAGCAGGTTTTGTGTGATTTTTCGTTTCACGTGCGATCAACCCTTCCTCTGCACGGCGCGGCCTTATGCTTGTGTATTGCGATTCGCACTACCGCCATGTGCCCTGACTCGTGTGAAAGAACCACGCCACCTCGTTCATCACTATTTGTGCCGCCGGCGTCAGCGGCGGAATGGAGGTTATTATGAGCATAGTCTAACCCAATCCGAGTAACAAGTCAAGAAAAATCAAAATATTCGTATCAAATCTGAGATAGTATTGTTATAAGAGCCACCGCCATCTGCTGCGTATCGGTCATATCGGTCGTTCACCCATTCCAATCATTATAATCATCAGCATATCCGGTCGCCTGTGCCTACACGAAGGACACTGCGTACAGCGGGACGGATTTTGTTAATTAACTCAAATGTTATTCACCTACCCCATACAATCAACGGTCGATTTACTTGTAGATTATTCCCAAATAAATATCGATTTTTCAAATATATTTTATTAAGTATTGTCAATCAACATCGTTTGGTATATAATATCAATTAGTTGAAATTGAGCTAATTAACTTATTCATTAATTACTGGAGGGAGAGACAAATGAAAACAAAAATCGTGTCAGCGGCTCTCGTGGGTCTTATATTGCTGTCCGCCGTCAGCGGGTGTGCTTCGGGGTCAAAGTCAACCACCGCTGCGCCGCAGGGGTCCTGCTCAACAACAAGCTGACGCCCCTTCGCAACGTGTTCCGGTCGATGATCTACATCCCCGCCCTCACCTCCATCATCGTCGCGGGCATATATTTCCGGCTGTTCTTCGCCGGTGGGTCGGACACCCCGGTCAACACCCTGATGGGGTTCTTGGGGCTGCCCGCCCGGGAGTGGCTCTTTGACACCAAGATCACGAGGATCCTGGCGCTGGTGTTCACATCCACATGGCGCTGGCTCGGGATGAACATCCTGTATTTCCTCTCCGCGCTCCAGACCATACCGCCGGAGCTCTACGATGCCGCATACGTGGACGGCGCCTCCGCTTGGCAGAGGTTTCGCCATATAACCCTCCCCGGCGTGAAACCGATACTGATTTTCGTCACGACGATACTCACATATGGCGGGCTGCGGATGTTTGGGGAAAGCTACGTGCTTTGGCCTAGGAGCAAAACCCCCGGCGACATCGGGGTAACCATCGTGCTGTACATATACCGCAACGCGTTCGGGTATTTTGACATGGGGTACGCTTCCGCCATGTCCGTCGTTTTGTTCGTCTGCCTCATGGTCGTGAATTTCATTTTCATCAAGTCCTTTGGCATCGGGAGCGGGGGTGAGAAAAGATGAAACGGAAACTCCTATTTCGTGCCGCATCCGCGGTGATACTGGCTTGCGTGGCATTGGTGTCCCTGACGCCCTTCGTCTACCTTTTGACCACGTCCTTGGTAAGCGACATGAGCCTGGTATTCAAAAACGGGATCGCGCTGGAAATACAGAGGGATATGCTGGGCCTCTCCAATTACCTCATGCTGTACACCGAAAACACCGGTTTGTTTTTCTCGTGGTTCAAAAACAGCGTGGTCATCACCATCATGTTCACCGCGCTTTCCGTTCTCTTTTCCTCCATGGTCGGGTACGGTGCGGCCATGTACCAGTTCAAGGGCAAGAAATTCATCATAGTCATGATCCTGAGCACCATGATGATCCCCATAGAGACGCTGATGATACCTTTGTACAATGAAATGCGGGCGTTCCACCTGCTTAACACCTATGCGGGCGTCGTGCTGCCCTTCGCGGTATCCTCTTTTACCATCTATTTCTTTTTGCAGTACGCGCAGACACTGTCCAAGGATTTCATGGACGCCGCCAGGATCGACGGCTGCGGCGAGATCAGGATTTTTGCCAATATCATGATACCCCTCATGAAACCCGCTTTCGCATCGATGATCATCCTCCAGGCCACCACCGCCTGGAACGACTTCCTGTGGCCTTTGATCGTCATGTCCAAAAACAGGAGTTTCACGTTGACGGTGGGGTTGCAGACCTACCTCTCGCCCTATGGCAGCAACTACAACCTGCTGTTCGCCGGCGCGGTGGTCTCCGTGGTCCCCGTCATCATCCCCTTCTTCGCCTGCCAGAAACTCTTCATGGAAGGCATGATCATGGGCGGCATCAAGGGGTAAGAGTGACAGGTTGCAGGTATTCCCAGCCAGCCGATGAGCCGCCGGGGCGGGTTCGAACCGCCCCATAATGTCCACGTCATCATTCATTTCTCCCATATGTCTTGAATCTCCAGGAAAATCGTGTATAATGGGTGCAAAGAGGAGGCGCCCATGTCCGCGACCGAAAAAATCCAATTGGATACCGCCCCGCTGCCCCAGGATGCCCGGGTGCGCTTCGATGACGGGTGCATCCGCATACGCCCGTTCCTGCGCTGGCTGTCCATCCCATACGGCGACCTGTGCCACGCTTTCCTGCGGGTGGAGGAGGCAGTGGCCGGCATGTGCTGCGGCAGGGCTGATTTTTCCGCGGTGTATCTGGTGCTGCGCAACAGGCGGCCCCTTGTGTCCATGCCCCAGACGCCCCCGATCCCTTATGACGAGGAATACAAGGTAGGCCTCTCTTCCTTTCCGAGGGGCGAAGACATCCTGGCCCACATCGCGCGAAAAGCGCCTACGGCCAAGATCGGTATATAGCATATTGCTCCGCCGACTAAACCTTACGCACAGTTGCGACCAAAGTCGAACGCGCATTGTTTAGTTGGCGGAGCAATAATCGGCCATGGGTTCCATTCGCTGGGCCTTGCGGCGCATATCGGCGCCCAAGGCGGCATGTACAGCTTCGGGTTACGGTTCTTCACGCAGCGCCGGTCTACAGCTTAGGAAAGGGGTGAATCGTTGCAAGATCTCAGGGCGGTCCTTCGGGACAATTTCTCCGAATCCCTGCGCTCGGTGGTGCCCATCGTGGCCATCATCATCGTGCTGTGTTTCTCCATCGCCCCAATGCCCAATGCCGTCTTCCTATCTTTCCTGGTGGGAGGCGCGCTCCTGGTCACGGGGATGGGGCTTTTTAACCTGGGTGCGCAGACCGCCATGGTGCCCATCGGCGAGCGCATCGGCACCTACATCACCAAATCCCGCTCCCTGCCCCTGATCGTGATCGTTTCTTTCCTCATCGGCGTGTTCATCACCACCTCCGAGCCGGACCTCCAAGTGCTGGCGGCCCAGATCCCATCGGTGCCAAACTCGGTGGTGGTGCTGTCCGTGGCCCTGGGCGTGGGGCTGTTCCTGGTGGTGTCCCTCCTGCGCACCCTGTTTCGCATCGCCATCGTCCACGTCCTCATCGTGTGCTACGTCATCGTGTTCGTGCTGTCGGTTTTCGTCCCCACCCAGAGCCTGGCCATCGCTTTCGATGCGGGGGGCGTCACCACCGGCCCCATGACGGTGCCCTTCATCATGTCCTTGGGGATCGGCGTGGCCTCCATCCGAAACGACAGGCACGCCACCAACGACAGCTTCGGCCTGGTGGGCATCTCCTCCGTGGGGCCCATCCTCACCGTGATGATCCTGGGGTTCATCTTCCACCCGGACGCGGATACGGCGGTGCAGGCGGCGCTCCCCGCCCCAGGGGATTCCCGGGGTGTCTGGCAGCAGTTCACCGACGTCGGATCCGGATTCCCCCACTACGTCGCGGAGGTGGGTATGGCCCTCCTGCCCATCGTTGCGTTCTTCCTGATATTCCAGCTGGTGGGCCTGCACCTGGAATCCAAGCCTTTCATCAAGATGTGCATCGGGCTGGGCTACACATTCGTGGGGCTGGTGCTCTTCCTGACGGGGGTCAATGTGGGCTTCATGCCCGCCGGCACCGTGCTGGGGGGGCTGCTGGCCGGCCTGCCCTACCGGTGGATCATCGTGCCCATCGCCATGCTGATCGGCTACTTCATCGTCAATGCGGAGCCCGCCGTCCACGTGCTGAACCGGCAGGTGGCGGAGATCACCTCGGGCGCCATCCCCGAGCGGGCCATGAACATGAGCCTCTCCGTGGGGATGTGCCTCTCCCTGGGCCTGTCCATGGTACGGCTCCTGGCACATGTGCCCATCATGGCGTTCCTCCTGCCTGGGTACGCCATCTCCCTGGCGCTGGCATTTTTCGTGCCCAAGATCTTCACCGCCATCGCCTTTGACTCCGGCGGCGTGGCGTCCGGGCCCATGACCGCCACGTTCCTCCTGCCCTTCGCCATGGGCGTGTGCAATGCCCTGGACGCCAGGAGCATCACCGACGCCTTCGGCGTGGTCGCCATGGTGGCCATGACGCCCCTGATCACCATCCAGATCATGGGGCTGGTGTACAAGATCCGCCTCCAGAAAGCCAAAGCCCCGGACAAGGTCCCGGCGCCGGCGCCGGATATCGCGGCGGCGGCCACGCCCCCCGCCACAGCGCCGGCCGCGGTTGTGTACGGCCTTGCAGATGGGCAGGTGGCTGCGGGCGGTACCGCCGAACCCATAGAGGATTCCGACATCATCGAGTGACAGCAGCGTTACAGCCGCGCATCATGAAGAGTCATAAATCAAAGCGGCCCATGTCAATTAGCGTTGTGAGTTTAGGGCAAGCACGGCATACCATGCTTGCGTATGAAAGGGAAACCATGCTGAACCTGGAAGTGCTGGTCGTCATCACGAATCGTGGCACCGAAGAGGGTTTTTTGAGCCTGTTCAATGAAGTCGAGCTGCCGCTGTCTTTGGCTGCATTCGGGCGGGGGACCGCCACGCGGGAGATACTGGACACATTCTCCCTCACCGACACGGAAAAAACCGTGCTGTTTTCCTTGGGGGAGAGCGACCTAATCCGCAAGACCGTGCGGATGATCACACGCAGGCTGGGGATCAACGCCCCGGGAACCAGCGTGGTCATGACCATCCCCCTGGGCAGCGTGGCCAGCAAAAAGACAGCGACGTTCCTGGCTGTGGACAAACCGGTGGAAAGAAAGGAATATCCCATGACGGAAGAAAGCGCATTCGAGCTGATTATCGTGATATCCAATGAAGGCTACTCGCACCTGGTGATGGACGCCGCCCGGGACAAAGGCGGCGCCACCGGCGGCACCATCCTCCACGCCAGGGGCACGGGGCAGGTGCACGCCCAGAAATTCTTCGGGATCTCCATCTCCGACGAAAAGGAGATGATCTTCATCGCCTGCCGCACCCGCTGCCGCAACCGGATCATGCAGGCCATCATCGAGGACGCGGGCCAGGAGACCAAGGCGAAGTCCATCGTGTTCTCCGTCCCCCTAAGCAGCGTCGCAGGGCTGTGGATGCTGCAGGAGGACGAAGAGACGGACGGCGAGGGCTGACGCAATCCAACCGCCGGAGGCGTCCGGAGCAGCCACTGCGGGCTGCCGCCGCCGAAACGGCTGGTACCCGGCACTGTCTGGAGCCGCACCGCCGTTGAAAAACCTGCGGGCTGCCGCCGCCGAAACGACTAGTCGGAACGACTAATCGGAACGATTAATCGGAACGATTAATCGGAACGATTAGTACAGCTTCTGGTACGTGGCCAGGATGGCGTCGGCCTTTGCCTGTTCGGACTCCGGGTACGAGATGGTCAGGTAGTGCACCAAATCGGGGGTTTTGCGCAGGTAGATGTCATTGTGCACCAGGGCGTCCGTGTTGCCCGCCAGTTTGTAAGCCATCTTCGTGAAAGCGTACCCACCGGTCTGCACCGCGGTTATCTCTTCCCCGGCCAGGGTATAGCTGCCCAGGTTTGACTTGAAAGACTGGCCCATGGCAGCGGCCAGGCCCGCATCGGTGTACCCCGCGGTCCCTCCGGGCACGGCCTGGGTGGATGCGTAGACGGTGATCGACCCATCCTGCACTATGAAGTCAAACACTTCGCCGTCAGGCACCGCCACATGCTCGCCCGGGGCCGTGATGCGGTAGTTGCCGGGGATATTGTAGTAGCTGTCATCCAGCCAGCCGGTGGATATGGTGCCCACCCACGCACCGCTGGCGTCAAACTCATAGATGCTGCCGTCCAGCAGCCAGGCGCTGTCTTTGGCCATGGCGCCGCTGGGTTCCAGATAGTACCATTTGTCGTTTTCGAAAAACCATCCGGTGACCATGGCGCCGTCACCGCCCAGATAGTACCAGGTGTCGCCATCCAGGAACCAACCTGTACGCATAGCGCCCTGTTCGTCCAGCCAGTACCATCGGCCGTCGTCCTTGACCCAGCGGGTCTGCATGACCCCGTCAGGGCCGAAATGATACCATTTGCCGCCTATGTAACGCCACGCATCGGCCACGTAGTAGCCGTCTTCATCGTATTTGTATGTGTCGCCTACCTGCTGCCATGTTCCCGCCCATGCCGTCAAGGACAAGGACGCCACCACCGCAGCAGCCAACATGGCCACTATGGCCACCCGCAGTGCTCCAATAGATCGTCTGGACATATATGTCTCCTTTCGGTTTGCGGGGTATTCGGATGCGGCACCCTCAGTTCCAAGCCCCATCCGGATGATGCGACCTGTTCCGGATTGCGCAGTCGAACGGGCCACATGCCGCACCCCGCATATTCACCCACGAGTATATACGAAACTGCGGCAGATATCAAGGGGATTTCATGGTCAGATGCATACAAAGTTATCGGTTGCCACAGGCCTCTCTTCCCACGGCGGGCGGCGCTCACGATTATCAAAAGAGCTTCGTGTGAAAACAACAGAGTTTTCATCACTATTTGTGCCGCGGCGTCAGCGGCGGAATGGGGGTTAACATGGAAATCGAACGCAAATTCCGGCCGGCCGGCCACTCGCTGTCAGACATCGGGTTTGACTACCGCGCCTTCCCATGCCGCCACATAGAGCAGGCATACCTATGCACCGACCCGGTGGTGCGCATCCGCCGGGAAGACGATGGCTGCTACCTCACCTACAAAGGCCGCGGGCTGTTGGCACGGGAAGAATACAACCTCCCCCTGGGTGAGGCCGCCTATCGGCACATGCTGGCCAAGGCCGACGGGCATGTCATCACCAAAAAAAGGTATCTGATCCCATGCGGTTGTTACACCATCGAGCTGGACGTGTTCGAGGGTGTTCATGAGGGGCTGGTCATCGCCGAGGTAGAGTTCCCCTCCGTGGAAGAGGCACATGCCTTCGTGCCCCCCCCTTGGCTGGGGGAAGACGTCACCGAAAACCCCGCATACCATAACAGTGTGCTAAGCCAGGGCAAAGCGTCGTGACCCGCACCGTTACCGCCGCATTGGTGCCATGGCCTCGCTTCGCCCTGCGGCTTGCATAGTGAAATGTCACGCCGCCGCACCGTTACCGCCGTATTGCCGCCGCATCGCTGCCATGGCCTAGCTACCGCCCTGCGGCTTGCATAGTGAAATGTCACGCCGCCGTCGCGACACGCACCGCTTCCTGCAACGCCAGGGAATAGATATACGTTTCCTTCACAGGTTTTTCCAGTATCTGGGTGAGGGCCTTGGCATAATAATCCATCTGTGCCTGGTATTTCGCCACGAGGGTCTGCGCCCGACCCGGCGCCAACGCATCTGTCTTGTAGTCCAGCAGCACCACGCCCCCATCCTCTTCCCAGTACGCATCGATCATGCCCTGCACCAGGATCAATTCGTCGGAATCCGCCAGCCCCATTTTCCGGGCCGTCAGCCCCACCACGAACTGCTGCTCCTGGCGCAACTTGCCCGCTGCGGCCGCCGCCGACATGCGCCGCCCCAGAGGCGAATCCAAAAAGCCCCACAGCACTTCAGGTCGCACCGAGCGCGCCGCCAATGTGCCTATATGGCCTGTTTTTTCCATCTGGGACATCGCCGCGGCCACATCTTTCGCAGAGCCCAAGGCGCCATTTTGGACACCCGCGATATCCAGCAGCTGCAATACCCTGTGGTATGCGCTGCCCCGCTCGGTGGCGCTCATGGACGAACCGCCCGGCGCACCGCCGGGTTTCGCCTGACCCGCACCCTCCACTCCGAAAACAGGCTCGATTCCCCCTTCTTCCACATCCGCCGCCTGGTGCAGCCGCTTGATTTCGGACACGGAATACACTGCGGCAAGGCCCGCCTCGGCGGCGTATGGGTAAGCGAACGCCAGCCTGCCCTCCAGATCCCTGTATATAGGCGAATCCGTGTCAACCCTTGCGATGGCGTCCAGGAGCATCGCTTTCGTTGGCCTGCCGTAGGCGTCCGGTTTCAAAGATGCGCCAAGCGTATCGCCCAAATGCATTTCTTCGCAAACGGCATCCCTCTCGTCGCGGTGCCGGGCCAAATCCCCGGCCTCACCGCCCGCCGGCCCGCCGCCTGCGTCCGTGGGCACATTTTCGCCACATCCGTTGGGCTCGCCCATGTCCGCGGCGCACATATTTCCGGAGTGATAGGTCGGTTTGTCATCCGTCTGGCCCCCGTTTGGGCTTATCCGTATGGCCCCCATGGAATCGTCCTCGGACGGCGAGTCCAGGCCATGGTGATCCCCGCCCCAACACATCCGAATGGACCCCATAGGCAACGCCATGGCCATCAGCACCCAGTCCAGGTACGACTGCGCCCCCGCCAGCACGCTTGCGGGGATGCAGTCATGTTCAAATGGCGTGTTCCCGAACCCGTCTATCCTCTTTTTCAGGTTTTTGCCGGATGCTGTCAGGATCAATTTCTCCTTGGCCCTGGTCAGCGCCACGTACAGCACTCGCAGCTCCTCCCCCAGGTTGTCGGATTCCAGTTTCCGCTTCATGGCTTCCTTTTTGAGGGTGGGGAATCTCACCCGCAGCGCCAAATCAAAGGCATCGGAAGCCAGCCCCCACTCCGTGTCAATGAGCATTTTGCGGTATAAGTCCTGCTTGTTGAACCGTTTGCCCATGCCGCACAGGAAGACTATGGGGAACTCCAGCCCCTTGCTTTTGTGGACGCTCATCAGGCGCACGCTGTTTGCCCTGTCCCCGGTGGGCGCCTCGCCGAAATCCGTGTCGTATTTCTTCAGTTTTTCAATATACCTCAAGAAGTGGAACAGCCCCCGGTAGCTGGTTTTTTCGTAAGCAACCGCCTTCTCCACCAGCATGTCCAGGTTCGCCTTGCGCCCCGCGCCCCCCGGCATGGCGCCCGCATAGTCATAGAACCCGGTCTGCGCTAACGCCTGTAGGAGCACCTGGTGGGTGGGCAGGTACGTGGCCATATGCCGCAGCCGCTGCAGCAGATCCATGACGCGGCGCAGCTTCTCCATGATCCCGACATCCCTTGTGATCAAGCCGTCATGGCCCGTATCGCCCCCCCTCGCATCGCTGCTGACGCCAAGACCCAAGCCTGCGCTGTCCATGCGCGCTTCGCTCTTGTTCGCACCGAATCTGTCTTCCTCGCTCCGTTCTGCTACACTCCTGCCCGATTCGCTCTTGTCTGCTTCGCTCTTAACTGCTTCTCTCCTGCCGCCACCGTTCTTGCGAAGATATGCGCCAGCGGCGTTCCCACCGCCTTCCCCCATGTACGCCAAGACAGCCCCATACAACCCTTGCACGGCGGTTTCGCCGCAGTCCGCCACCATCACCGCCAGGTCCTCGTCGGTCATGGCGCCGATGGGGGAACGCAGCACCACCGCCAGGGGTATGTCCTGCAGTGGGTTGTCGATGACCGACAGCAGCGCCAGCATCACTTCCACTTCATAGGCAGAGAAATATCCGCTCTGGGCGGCGATTTCCGTGTCAATGCCCGCCGCCCCCAGCACCTGCGCGAAAACGTCCCCGTAATTCGCCATGGCGCGGAACAGTATGACGATATCGCCGTATTGCGCGCATCTGTAGCGCCCGGCGTCCTTGTCCCAGATGCGCAGGCCGGTCACGGGGTGGGTCAGTGCGCGGATCCGCTGCGCCACCGCCGCGGCCTCCGCTTCCTTGGCAGTCATCCACACCCCATCCCCGTCTTCGTCGGGGTCTGGTGGATCGTTCCTGGCCGAATCTCCCTTTGCAACATTTCCATCGGAGCCCTCCGGCTTTCCGCCATATGGCGAAGCATCACCCTCACCGGTCTCCACCAGCAACAGCTCGGGCATGTAGTCGTGGGAGTGTTCCCAGGGCATGCCAGGTTGCCGTCCGGGCACGCAGTCATTGTCCAAGGGCGCGCCGACACTGCATCCCGGTTCACCTGCACAGTCGCGTAAGTCGCCGGCACAGTCGGCGCATGACCCTGCGCCCGCCCCCATCTGCTCGATTTGTGAAGGCTGGCCCATGTGCGCATGATGCCCGGACGTTTTGTCGTTTGCAGTATGCGGATCGGGCCATTCGTCCTCTGCAAACACCGCACCGGCGTAAAGGGCCGCCCGCTCGTCATAGTCGATGCCACCCAGCTCCTTGCCCATCACCCTGTAAAAAAGGTCATTGACGAACCGCAGTACTTCCTGCCTGGACCTGAAGTTCTGGTGGAGCTCTATCTTCTGGTTCTCGCCGGGGTCTGCCTCGTCACGGTATGATTCATATTTCGCCAAAAACAGTTCCGGCCTCGCCAGCCTGAATTTGTATATGCTCTGCTTCACGTCGCCCACCAGGAACACATTGGGCTTCCCGAACCGCTCCCCGGAAAGGCAGTTAACCAGGGTTTCTTGCACCAGGTTGCTGTCCTGGTACTCGTCCACCAGGATTTCGTCGTACTGCATGGATAGCTCATCCGCCAAAGGGGTGCAGGAGAAACCGCCAGCCGTGCCCCAAGCCTCCCTGCCGACCTGGCCGGTCTCTACACCTCCTGTTTCGCCCCCGTCCCAGCCGGGCTGTCGCTGTCCAGAGTGCTCTTCTACGAGTTCGGTTTCGCCCCCGCCCCAGCCGGAAGGCTCTTCGGCGGCGGCGCTGGCTTCGTGTACCGGCGCTCCGGCGTCCGGCGATGTGCCGTAGGGCACTCCTCCCACGCCCGGCGCCGCCAGCAGTTCCAGCGCATAGTGCTCCATGTCGCCGAAATCCACCAGATTCTTTTCCTTCTTCGCCGCCTGGTACGCCTGGGCATAGTCCATCGCCAGGCGCAGGGCAACCGTCATGGGCTCCTTGGTGAGCGCCAACGCCGCCCCGGCGGACCCCGGGTCGATGGAGCCCCAGCCTTTTTTCCATTTCTTTACAGTATCCTTCGCCTTGTTGCGGATGGACTGCACCCTGTCCTTGATTTCGGGGTCCACATCTATCCCCCGCGCCGCACTGAGTTTCCCGAACTCGAACCCACCCAGCTCCTCAAAAAGCGTGGGGTAATCGCCCGCCTGGGCCAACCGCTCCATGCCCGCGCGCTCATCCGCCAAC